>CAIWFK010000327.1 GCA_903911905.1 uncultured Myxococcales bacterium | reverse complement strand
GTCGGGCTCGAAGGTCGCGCAGGCTGGCAGTTCAACCCCCTCTTCGCGCTCTACGCGAACGGCGGCGTGGTCGGTGGCCTGGGCGTCGGTGCCAACGTCACACCGGCTGGCGCCTCGGGCACGCTCAACGCCGTCTCGTGGTGGCAACTGGGCGTCGACGCCGAGCTGACGCGCGCCACCCCGACACCCGCCGGCACGGCTTTTCCATCGGCGTCGAACTGATGGCCGTCTTCGCCTCGACCGCTCGCGCGTCGGGCACCGGCAACGCGCAGGGCTTCTCGGCCGAGGTGACGCGCGGCTCGGTCGTGGGCCTGGCCCCCAGGCTCACCCTGGGGTTCGACTTGCTCTGAAACGAAGGGCACGTCAGTCCCGTACTCGCGCCGATGGAATCGCCGGTGCGGTTGACCCTTCGCGGCCGGGCATGGTCCACGCGGGTCATGCGCCTGCCCCGGTTGCTCCTGCTCTGGTTGTGCTGTGCCTGTGGCCCTGCCGCCGCGCCGACGGTCGTCACGCCCAGCGACGACCCCAACGACTGGCCGGTCGACACCACCCGCACCTGGACGCCGAAGCTGGGCACCCTGCGCCAGGTGGTGCCCGACCGCGCCGCGCTGCCGCCCGAAGCCCGGCCTCTCTACCCCTCGAACAACAACGCCGACCTCAAGCTGCACGACGGCCGGCTGTACTTCGCCTGGCGCACCAGCGAGACCCACTTCGCCTCGCCCAACACCCGCCTGCACGTCTTGAGCTCGGGCGACCTCGGCCTGACGTGGCGTTACGAGTTCACCCGCTTCATCGGTGCCGACATGCGCGAGCCGCACTTCCTGTCGTTCCAGGGGCGGCTGCACTTCGACTACTTCGAGGCCGGCGTCGACCGCTTCTCGTTCGAGCCCAAGCACCAGTGGCGACTGGAACGGCTGGCCGACGGCGGGTGGAGCGACGCCGAAATCTGGGGGCAGCCGCAGGAAATCACCTGGGACGAGAAGGTGCGCGGCGGCGTGGCCTGGCGCACCTCGTACAAGGGCAACCACTACGACTTCGGCGCGACGCCCGACATTCGCGTCTTCTTCACCACCTCGACCGATGGCGTGACCTGGCAGCCGGTCAGCGGCGACGGCGTGGTCTACACGGGCGGCGTGTCGGAAGCGGCCTTCGAGTTCGACCAGAACGGCGACCTCTGGAGCGTGCTGCGCAACGAAGACGGCGATGCCACCGGCTTCGGCAGCCACGTCTGCGTCGCCAGGAAGGCCTCGCTGGGCACCTGGTCGTGCACGCCGAAGAGCGACCCCGAGCGCTACGACTCGCCCAAGATGTTCCGCCACGGCGCCGAGCTGTACCTGGTGGCGCGACGTGACGTGGGTGGCCCCTTCGACCTGGGCCGCACCGACCTCTCGTTCGCCGACCAGCAACTGCAATACAACGCGGCGTACTCGGGGCGCGCCAAGCGCACGGCGCTCTACACCATCGACCGCGAGGCCATGAAGGTGGTCTGGCTGTTCGACTTGCCCAGCGCGGGCGACACCGCCTTCCCCGGCCTCGTGCGGCTCGACGCGCACCGCTTCCTCATCTCGAACTACACCTCGCCGCTCGACGGCGACCTGGGCCGCAGTTGGTGGAACGGCCAGAACGCACCCGAGGGCACGCACGTCTACGTGGTCGAGCTGAACTTCGAGTGAGTCGCTTCAGCGCCTGGTCGGCCCGCGGGGGAAACGCACCGCCGCGGGGTAGGGCGAAATCGCCGGCGCGCGGCCCTCGAGCAGCTCGTCTTTGACGCCGTTCCAGAACTGCGGCGTGAAGAGGTGCGGGCCCTTCTCTTCGAGCGCGCGCTGCACCCGCGGCTCGGTGAAGAAGAAGGGCTTCCAGTCGTCGGGGAAGACGTCCCTGGGGCCGACCGAGAACCAGGCCTCGCCCCGCGTCTCGTCTTCGTCGTAGCTGCTGGTCGGCAACGCGCGGAACTGCACCTTCGTCACCAGGTCGATTTCGTCGTAGTCGTAGAAGACCACCCGGCCCAGGCGCGTCACGCCGAAGTTCTTGTAGAGCAGGTCGCCGGGAAAGATGTTCGCCGCCGCCAGCTCTTCCAGGCAGTGCACGAAGTCCTCCATCACCACCTCGACCTCGGGGGCGCTGGCCTTCTGCAGGTACAGGTCCAGGGGGGTGAGGCGCCGCTCGAGGTACAGGTGCTTGATGATGACCGTCTCGCCGTCGCGCTCGAGCTGGGAAGGCACCTCGCGCTCGAGCTCGGCCAGCAGCGGTCCCGAGAGCCGCGCCAGGGGGAAGGCCACGTCGGCGTATTCCAGCGTGTCGGCCATGCGCCCCGCCCGGTCGGCCCGCTTCACCAGGCGGTAGCGGTCGGTGACGATGCCGCGGTCCACGTCCTTCGGGGGCTTGGGGCGGTCGCGAATCACCTTGAAGACGTAGGGGAACGACGGGAGCGTGAAGACCACCATCACCAGGCCTGCCACGCCCGGCGCCAGGGTCAGCGTGTCGGTCGAGTGCCGCAGGTGGTGCAGGAAGTCGCGGTAGAAGAGCGCCTTGCTCGCCTTGCCGAACCCCAGCATCGCGTACAGTTCCCACGGCGGCTTGGTGGGCAAGAGCCTGCGCAGGAACCAGACCCAGGTCGAGGGCACGTCGATGTCGCCGATGAAGTAGGCCCGGGTCGACGAGAACAACATCGAGAGCGCCCGCTGGTCCAGCAGCACCCCGTCGAGCACCAGTTGCCCGCGCGGCGTGAAGACGATGGGGACCACGAAGGGCACCATCGTCACGCCGTTGATGGCGCGGCCCACGACGTACGCTTCCTGCCCGCGGAAGAGCAGTGACTCGAGCACCTGCAGTTGGAAGTTGGGCTCGACCACCAGCGGGCGGGGCAGGGTCCGACGCAGCGCGCGCACCACCTTGCCCACGTCACGCTCGAGGTCTTCGAAGGGCCGGGTCAGCCCGAAGTCGCGCACCACCTGGGCCAGGGTCGAACGCATCCCGTGCGAGGCGGGGTAGTAGCAGCGGTACGACGGTTCCTCGAGGTCCAGGTATTCGGTCGACACGCTGGGCCGAACGAACATGAACCGGTTCTGGAAATAGCGGCGCTCGAGCACCCGGGTGGTGACCGAATTGAAGAACACCTCGGCCAATTCGGGCTGACGGAAGTCGAGCAACAGCGCGATGTATTCGAGCTTCACCTGGCCCCAGCGGGCCTCGCTGAGCAGCTCGGGCGTGAAGTCGGCGCGCAGCCGCTCGACGCATTCGCGCACCCGCGCGTCGTAGAAGTCGATGCGCTCGACCTGCAGCCGCCGAAGCGTGGCCCAGTCCTGGTTCTCGAAGAGCGCCCGGGCCGAGCGGCCGGTGTGGCTCATCACCGCCCAGTGCTTCTCGAACCCGTCGAGCAGGGCGCGAGCGACGGTGGCCTCGGCTTGCGGTCTCTTCATGTCGGCCAACAGAAAACCACACCCGGCCCGGCGCTGCTCGAAAGGCTCGAAAGCGGGCGCGATTGGCCGCAGAGTGGGCCTGGAAAACCGATGGCTGCCGACTCCGACATGGTGCTCGCCGTTCTGGGCGTGCAATTGGGCTACCTGACCCCCGACGACGTGTTGGGGGCGGTGCGCGACCTGCTGCCCGGCGGGCGCATGGGGCTGGCCGAGCTGCTCGAATCGCGCGGGGCGCTCGAGTCCCGTCATCGCCAGGTGCTCGAGCGGCTCGCGGCCCGCGCGGTCGCCGAATCGGGGCAGGGCAGCGCCGCCCGCACCCTCGAATTGTTGCCCAACGCCGCGCGCGCCCTGCTGGCCGAGACGCCCTCGCGCACGCCGAGCCGCCCGCTGCCCGCCCGCGAGGCCATCTGCGAAGAGCAGCCCGGTCGCTACCGCAACGCGCCCGACCCCGACCAGCCGCCCCAGGTGCTGGCCCGCTCGGTCACCGGCTCGGTGGTGCTCAAGCACGACACGGTGTTCGGGCGAGACGTGGCGTGGAAGAGCGCGCAGGGCGACGAGGCCGTCGAGGGGCAGGTCCTCGCCGAGGCCCGGCTGTCGGGGCAGCTCGACCACCCCGCGGTGTTGCCGGTCTTCGAGCTGGGGCGCGCGACCTCGGGAGCGGTCTACATGACCACCCAGCAGCCCGGCGCGCGCACGCTCAGCGACGCCATCGGCGCCGCCCGCACCATCGGCGAGCGGCTGGCCCTGGTGCCTGCGGTGAAGACGGTGGTGCAGTGCGTGGGTGCGGCCCACGAGAACGGCGCCTCACACCGCGCGCTGAGCAGCCGGGCGGTCTCGCTGGGTGACTTTGGCGCGGTCTTCGTCACCGGCTGGGCACCCACCGGTGAAGGCAGCGCAGCGCAGCGTTCGGCCCACCGCGACGAAGTGCTGCGCGACGCCCGGGCCCTGGGCTCGATGCTGCACGAGGTCATCACCGGCGTGCCCGCTCCGGTGATGGGCGAGGTCACCGTGCGCGACGCGCCCGCCGACCTGCTCGCCGTCGCCCGCCGCGCCGCCGAGGGCCGGCTGACGGTCGCCGAGCTGAGCGCCGAGCTCAAGGCCTGGCTCGACGGCCGCCGCGTCTCGTCGCACCGCTATTCCACCCGGCAGGTCATCGGCCGCTACCTGCTGCGCCACCGCGCCTTGGTGGTGGTGCTGGTGGTCGCCTCGAGCGCGCTGGCCGGGCTGGCGGCCGTCACCGTGCGCACCGCCGAAGCCGAACGCGACCGGGCCTCGAGCCTCGCCCAACGCTTCATCGACGACATCGCCGGAAAGCTGCAAGCCGTGCCCGGCGTCGACACCCTCCTGGGGCAGGTCACCGAAGCCGCGCTCACCCACTACCGCGGCCGCATCGACACCCGCCCGCGCGCCGAGCGCCTGCAGGCCGCCATCGGGCTGACCCGCCTGGGCAAGGTGTCGACCGAGCTCGCGCGGTTCGACGAGGCCCAGCGCTCGCTCGACTTCGCCAGCGCGCAGCTCGACGCGCTCATGCAGGGGCCCGACGACGTGCCCACCCTGGTCGCCGCCGCCGAGGTGC
>CAIWFK010000326.1 GCA_903911905.1 uncultured Myxococcales bacterium | reverse complement strand
GTGGTGCAGAAGCGCGAAGGCTTCAAGCTGACCGTCGAGAAGCTGCGCGCCGCCGGCTCGGTGGTGGTGGTGCTGGGCCTGCGCGGTGACGAAGGGCTGGGCGACGTCGACTTCGCGGTGCGCCCGTCGGAACTGGTGGCCGCCGTCTTCCGCGCCCAGGGCCGGCTGGCGGGCGTCGAATCGGGCAGCCTCGACCGCGTCAACCGCTTCGCGCAGGCCATCGCCACCCAGTTCACGCTGCCCGACCTGACCCACGTGGCCATCGCCAAGACCCGCGAGCTGACCGAGGCCGACGGCGCCAGCCTGCTGCTGGTCGATCAGCAGACCGGCGAGCTGTGCTTCGACACCGTCGAAGGCGCGGCGGCCGGCGCCATCGCGCGCATTCGCCTGCCGCGGGGCAAGGGCGTGGCCGGCAAGGTCGCCGTCGAGGCGCGGCCCCGCCTGGTGGTCAACGCCCACGAGTGCCCCGACTTCGACGCCAGCGTCGACAGGAAGAGCGGCTTCCACACCGGGTCGATCATCGCCGCCCCCCTGGTGCTGGGCGGAGACGTGCTGGGCGTGTTGATGGCTGTGCGCTCGGCCTCACGGCCGCCGTTCTCGGCCATTCACCTCGAGCGGGTGGTGCAGTTGTCTCCGCACGTGGCCATCGCCGTGCACAACGTGCAGATCACCACCGCGCTGCGCACCTCGCAGGCCGAAGTGCTGCAGGTCAACGCCAGCCTCGAAGAGAAGGTGAAGGAACGCACCTCGCAGATCAGCCGCGCCAAGCAGGAATGGGAGCGCACCTTCGACGCCATCGACGAGCCCATTTCGTTGCTCGACGGCTTCGTGGTCAAGCGGGTGAACCAGGCCTACGCGCGGCGGGTCAACCTGCCGGTGCGCGACATTCCCGGCAAGACCTGCCACCAGCTCTTCGCCGGCCGCGACACGCCGTGCCCCAACTGCCCGGTCAACCGGGCGCGGGGCGGGGCGCTGGCTGCCGAGATCGAGGTCGGCGAGCGCCACGGCGCGAAGGCCGCCATCTACCGCTTCTCGGGGTATTGGATGAGTGACGACCCCGACAGCCGCAGCGTGGTCGTCACCTACGCCGACATCACCCACTCGCGACAACTGGCCGACCGCCTGCGCGAGAGCGAACGGCTGGCGGCGCTGGGGCAACTGGCCAGCGGCGCGGCCCACGAAATCAACAACCCGCTGGGCTTCGTGACCTCGAACCTGCGCAGCCTGCGCGGTCTGGTCGACGAACTGCGCTCGCCCGTGCGCGCGCTCGCCGACGCCATCGCCATCGTCAAGGACAAGCGGGCCCACGAACTGGCCGACCTGCTGGCCACCATCGACGAGCCCGACCTCCAGGCGCTCGAAGACGGCCTCGAGATGATCGACGAGTCGCTCGACGGGGCGCGGCGCGTCGGCGAAATCGTCAAGGGCCTGCGCGAGCTCTCGCGCCTGGAAATCGGCAAGCGCGAGCCGGCCAACGTCAACGCCTCGGTCACCCGCTCGGTGCGCGCCCACTTCGGCGATTCGCCGCCCAACGTGACCCTGGTGCTCGAGGCCCGGCACGCCGCCGACATTCCGCCGCTGCAGCTCGATCAGGCCATCGGCCACGTGCTCAAGAACGCGCAGCAGGCCATCAAGGCGCCCCAGAAGGTGACGGTGCGCACCTTCGACACCGAGGCCCAGGTGGTGGTGCAGATTTCCGACGAGGGCGTGGGCATCAACGCCGAGCACCTGCGCCGGGTCTTCGAGCCGTTCTTCACCACCCGCGGGGTGGGCAAGGGCATCGGCCTGGGGCTCACCGCCGCCTACGGCATCGTCAAGCGCGTGGGCGGCGACATCGACGTGGAATCGGCGGGCCACGGCGCGGGCGCGACCTTCACGGTCAAGCTGCCGCGCGCCGCCGACGTGGTCGAGGCCGAGCCCTCGTTCAGCCGCGTGGCGTGACGGGCGTGCCGGCCTCGGCTGCCGCAGGCGCCGTGTACAGCTCGGCGCCCTGGGCCAGGAACTGCTTCGACTTCTCGGCCATGCCCGCTTCGATCGACCGCACGTCACCGGTGATCTTCATCGAGCAGAAGTGGGGCCCGCACATCGAGCAGAAGTGCGCGGTCTTCGCACCGTCGGCGGGCAGGGTCTCGTCGTGGAACTCCTTGGCCTTCTCGGGGTCGAGCGAGAGCGCGAACTGGTCCATCCACCGGAACTCGAAGCGGGCCTTCGAGAGCGCGTCGTCACGCTGCTGCGCGCCGGGGTGGCCCTTGGCGAGGTCGGCGGCGTGCGCGGCGATCTTGTAGGTCACCACGCCCACCCGAACGTCGTTGCGGTCGGGCAGCCCCAGGTGCTCCTTGGGCGTCACGTAGCAGAGCATGGCCGTGCCGTACCACCCGATCATCGCCGCGCCGATGCCGCTGGTCAGGTGATCGTACCCGGGCGCGATGTCGGTGGTCAGCGGCCCCAGGGTGTAGAAGGGCGCCTCGTGACAGAGCCGCAGTTGCTCGGTCATGTTCTCGCGAATGCGCTGCATGGGCACGTGCCCCGGTCCTTCGACCATCACCTGCACGTCGTGCTTCCACGCGCGCTGGGTCAGCTCGCCCAGGGTGGCCAGTTCGGCCAGCTGCGCTTCGTCGTTGGCGTCGGCGATCGACCCCGGCCGCAGCCCGTCACCCAGCGAGAAGCTCACGTCGTAGGCCCGCATGATCTCGCAGAGCTCGTCGAAGTGCGTGTAGAGGAAGTTTTCCTGGTGGTGGGCCAGGCACCAGCGCGCCAGAATCGACCCGCCGCGCGACACGATGCCGGTCATGCGCTTGCTGGTCAGGGGCACGTAGGCCAGCCGCACCCCGGCGTGCACGGTGAAGTAGTCGACGCCCTGTTCGCACTGCTCGATGATCGTGTCGCGGTACAATTCCCACGTCAGCGCTTCGGCCTTGCCGCCCACCTTCTCGAGCGCCTGGTAGATCGGCACCGTGCCGATGGGCACGGGGCTGTTGCGCAGGATCCATTCGCGGGTGTCGTGGATGTTGCGCCCGGTTGACAGGTCCATCACCGTGTCGGCGCCGTGGCGGATCGACCAGACCAGCT
>CAIWFK010000325.1 GCA_903911905.1 uncultured Myxococcales bacterium | reverse complement strand
CCGCCACCGTGCCCAGCGACAGCGCTCCGGCCACCAGGCCCTGCACCGCGCCTTCGATGAGGAAGGGCATGCGCACGAAGCGGTCGGTGGCGCCCACCAGCTTCTGGATTTCGATTTCCTCTCGCCGCGAGAAGATAGCCAGCTGCAGCGTGGCCGACACGATGATGATGGTGGTCAGGAACACCAGGCCGAAGACCACCAGGGCGGCGAAGCGCAGGGCGCGCGCGATGAGTGAGAGCCGCTCGATGGCCTCTTCGCCGTAGTCGACGCCGGTGACGAAGGGCAGGGCGCGCACCCGCGTGGCCAGCGCCGCCAGGGCCGAGGCCTCGCGTGCGGCCTGGGGCAGCTTCAGTTCCAGGCTCCAGGGCAGCGGGTTCTCGGTCATGGTCTCGAGCGCGCGACCCTGCTCGCCCAGTTGGGTGGCCAGCCGCCCCAGCGCTTCGGCCGGCGAGACCCGCGTCACCATACCGCCGGTGCGTTGGGTCAGGGCCTGCTCGAGCTCGTCGACCTGCGCGGGCTCGACGCCGTCCTGCAGGTAGACCGTGAGTTCCACGTCGCCGCCCAGCGAACCGAGCAGCGCGTCGAGCTGGCCTTCGGCCACCCGCGCGATGCCGAAGCCCACCAGCGCCAGGCTCAGCGCGGCGATGGCGATGACGTGCACGAAGGGCGAGCGCACCATGCTGCCCACCGCGCTGCGCACGAAGTAGGTGAGCTTCGAGCCCGAGCTCATCGGTGGTGGTCCTTCGCCGTCACAGGAAGGCGAAGGCTACACCGGCCCGGTGGCGGCTCACCTGACGAACTTCACCAGCCGCTCGACGAGCTCGGGGGCCACGTGCGAGGGCACCTCGTATTCCTTCGGGCTGGGCGGGCCTTCGCCGGCCACGAAGAGGTGGTTGAGCTTCGGCAGCTCGACGAACTCCACGCTCTTCACGTTGGCCAGGCCCTTCTTCCACCCGGCGAGGTCTTCGTCGATGACCTGGTAGTCGCGCGCACCGTGCATCACGAGCAGGGGCAGGCCCAGGCCCTTCGCCACCGCAGGCCCGTCGTAATCGGCCCATTCGCGCCAGTACGAGGCCGGCACGTTCAGCACCAGCCCCTGGGGTTTGCCGCCCAGGCGCAGCTCGGCGAAGGCGGCGTCGAGCTCGGCGACCTTCTCGGCGGGCGCTCCCAGGAACTTCGTCTGCTGCGACAAGATGTCCCACGGCTTTCGCGACGAGGGCGCGAGCAGCACCACCCCAGTCACCAGGCCCTTCGCCCTGGCCGCGACCGACGGCGCGAGCAGCGCGCCCAGGCTGTGACCCACCACGTACACGTGCTTCACCTCGGCCCGTGCGTGCAGCAGTTCGACGGCGGCGGCCGCGTCGTCGATGACCTCTTCGGCGAAGGTGATGTCCTTGCCGGCGTACTGCTTGCCGTAGACGAAGGTACGCTTGTCGTAGCGCAGCACCGCCACGCCCTTCGACGAGAGCCCTTCGGCCAGGTCCTTGAACACCGTATTGGCGCGAACGGTCTCGTCGCGGTCCTGGGGGCCCGAGCCGTGCACCAGCACCACCCCGGGGAAAGGCCCCTTGCCTTTGGGCAGGGTCAGCGTGCCGGGCAGCTCGAAGGGTGCCTTGCCGACCTTCACCTCGACGCTGGTGAAGGCGGCGGCGTCGACGTAGCTGGCCTTCGGCGCGGGCGTGGCTGGCAGGGTGGGCATCAGGGGCTTGATGAAGAAGCCCTCGATGGTCGACCTGGCCGGGTCGACGGCGGTGGTCAGTTGCAGGGCCCCTTTTTCGAACGTCGCGGTGTGAATGAAGACGGTCAGCCCGCCCTGCTGCGCGGTCTGGGTCTGCTCGAGCGAGACGAAGGCGCCCAGCGGGTCGGTGGCCTGCTTCCAGGCGGCGATCAACGCGTCGCCCGAAATGGCGGCCTTCAGCTTCTCGCCCAGCACCGTGGCGACCTGGGGGGCGCGGGCCGCGCGCAGGTCGGCGAGGAAGGTCTGGGCGGTCACGTCGGGGGTGGCAGCGAGCAACAGGGCAAGCAACATGGTGAGGCCTCCGGGTGGGGTCGAAGATATAACCATATCGTTATTTATGCAACTGCTGTCGATTCGGCTGGAAGTGCTCAGGAGTGCGTTCCATGATCGTCACCTTGGAGCGTGCGTGATGTTGCTGGCTCAACTGGTCGGGGCCGTGGGTGGGCTCCTCATCTTCGTGGCGCAGGTGTGGGTGGCGATTGCGGCCTTCCGACAGGGGCTCTTCTGGGGCCTGGCGGTGCTCTGCATTCCCTTCGTGGCCTTCGTCTTCATCGTGCTCAATTGGTCGGACACCAAGCGGGCGGTCATCGCCTACGTGCTGGGCTCACTGATGGTGGGCTGGAGCGCGAACCAACTGCAGCTCGACGACGTGCTTCGCCAGGGGCGCGGGCACCAGACCAGCGAGGCCTGACCCATGGGCGAGCGCGACCTGTTGATGATTCCCGGGCCCATCGAGCTCGAGCCGTCGGTACTGTCCCGACTGGCCGAGAAGCAGCGAGGGCACCTCGACCCGGTCTTCATGGGGCGCTTTTCGCGCACGTTGAAACGGCTGCGCGAGGTCTTCCAGGCGCCCTCGGCGCAGCCCTTCGTCATCGCCGGCACTGGCACGCTGGCGATGGAGCTGGCCGCTGCGAACCTGGTGCAGCCCGGCGACCACGCCCTGGTCGTCAACACCGGGTACTTCAGCGACCGCATGGCGCTGATGCTCGAGCGCCACGGCGCCGCGGTGACGCACGTTCGGGCCACGCCTGGCGCGGCGCCGTCGACCGCCGAGGTGGCCGCGGCGCTGGCGACGCGGAAGTTCCAGGTGCTCACGGTGACGCACGTCGACACCTCGACCGGGGTGCTCGCCGACGTGAAGGCGTACGCCTCGCTCGCCCGTGAGCACGGAGCGTTGTGTGTGGTCGACGGGGTCTGCTCCATCGGTGCCGAAGACCTTCAGCAGGACGCCTGGGGCGTCGACCTGGCGCTGACCGCCAGCCAGAAGGCGCTGGGAGCGCCGCCCGGGCTCGCGGTGGTGATGGCGGGCCCGCGCGCGCTGGCGGCGTGGAAGGCGCGCACCTCGCCGGTGCGTTCGGTCTATCTCGACTTTGGTGAATGGTTGCCGGTGCACCAGGCCTACGAGGCGCTCACGCCGGCCTACTTCGCCACGCCCGCGGTCAACCTCATCTCGGCGCTCGAGGTCAGCCTCGAGTTGATGCTGGCCGAAGGGCTCGCGGCGCGGTTCGCACGGCACGTGCGGGTCGCCACGGCGATGCGCGCAGGCTTCGAGGCGATGGGTCTGGCGTCACTTCCTCAGGCCGGGGTGCGTGCCCACTCGCTCAGTGCGCTGTACTACCCGGCCGGGGTCGACGCGGCGCTGGTCAAGGCGGTCGGTGCCCAGGGCGTCACCATCGCCGGTGGGTTGCACCCCGAGCTCAAGGCGAAGTACTTCCGGGTGGGCCACATGGGCGCGGTCTCGGCGAACGACGTGTTGGCGACCGTGTCGGCCGTCGAGCGCTCGCTGGTCGCCGCGAAGGTCGCGGTCGCGCCCGGTGCCGGGGTGAGCGCGGCCGAGCGGGTCTTGTCGGGCGGTTGAGGGGCGAGGCGGTGCCCTTCATCGTCGGCTGAGCGCACGTCGGTCGTCGCCGCGCCGACGGTGCGGACACTTCGAGACGAGGTCACAGACCTGAGGGCTTCCTGCAGCCCCCCACGCAAGCGGCTCTCGAAACCCGTAACCGGTGCTTTTGGGGCGAACACCCAAAGCTCAAGTCAGCAGCCCGGTGGCCTCGGTGCGCCCCTGGTCCCAGCCCACCAGCATCGCCAGCCGCCTGGCTTCGGTGGCGGCCTGCTTGGCCTCGGCGTTCGCGGCGTTCTTCTTCAGCGTCTTCGCCTGTTGAATGAAGGCCCTGGCGGCCAGCAGGAAGTCGCCGCTG
>CAIWFK010000324.1 GCA_903911905.1 uncultured Myxococcales bacterium | reverse complement strand
GAAACTCAGGCCACGTCAGCGACTTCGAGCTCTTCCGCGGCGTCCGCCGGAGGCGGGGGGGGCGTCATGGTGCGCGTGTCCTTCCCATCGAGGAACGACACCTCGGCCGCCACCACCTCGGTGGTGCTGCGCTTGCCGCCGGCCTTGTCGAGGTACTCGCGCGTCTGGAGGCGCCCGGCCACCAGCACCTTGCTGCCCTTCTTGAGGTACTTCGCGCACGCCTCGGCCTGCTTCCCCCAGACAACGATGTTGTGCCACTCGGTGCGCTGCTGCTTTTCGCCCTTGGCGTTGGTGAAGCTGTCGTTGGTGGCGATGCGGAAGTTGGTGACGGCAGTCCCTTCCGTGGTGACGCGGACCTGCACGTCGGCTCCGAGGTTTCCAACGAGGGTGGCGCGGTTGTGTGACGACATGGTGTTGCTCCTTGGTTTGCCTGTCCGGCCAGGACACTTGAGCCAGGCACGGCGAGGCGTATGCGGACCCGAGAAATTCGTGCCCGGAGGAGGTGCCTTCGTGTGCACCCCTCACTTTCACCTCGAGCAGGCCGCCGTCGCGGCTTGCCGCGACACCAGGGCGGCCGGGAAAGAGCCGTGACACGCGCGAGTCGGATGCGAGCCCGCAGGCCGAAGCGCAGCGGAGAGCAGCCGACGGGCTTCGGCGTGGCGCGGCTCTTTCGACGGGAAGTGCTTTGGTGCGGCCCGCGGCCGCTCCTTCGCGTCGGTGGTGCGTCGCGGTGTCGGTGTCCCTGCGAGGCGCGAGACGCTGGCTGTCAGGCCAGGTCGAGCGCCGAGCATTCGTCGCGCGCGGTGGTGCCGGGCGGGGCTGACGCAGTGATGGCCGGGCCCGCACTCGGGCCCGGCCGCCCGCAGGTTGCTAAAACACGTCCACCGGCGGGTAGAGCAACTGCTGCAACGCGAGGCGGGCGTTGTTGGGGCCGTGTACCTCGTAGCCTTCGTCGCGCTCTTCAAGCACCCCGCGGGCGATGCCAGTGTCGCCATTCGCGATGGCCACCTGCAGGTCCGGCACGAGGTCCGGCGGAAGCGAGGCCAGCAGGGACTCACGGGCGAGGGTCTCGCACTTCCCGTCGACGTCGACGCTGCCGTAGAAGTTCACGTTGAAGTAGTCGCTCTGAAGGTCGCTGCCGTCGAAGTTGTAGGCGTCCAACATGCCCTTCAGCACGGCCAGCACCCGGGACCCGTCCTTCGTGTACCGCTCGAAGGTGTACCGCTCGTGCTTGAAAAGCACCGTGTGCAGCACGCACGCCGGGTTGAGCAACGCGCTGGGGAAGGCGGTAACTGCTGAGCTGATGGAGCTCCCTCCCGCGAAGTAGCGGGAGCGGACGCTGACCTTCAGTCCCTTCGGGAGTCGCCAGGGGTCGGACTCAGGGAGCGCGGTGGCCGCCTTGATTTCGGCGCGCACCCGCTTCGCGATGTCGGTGGTGCTGAGCTTCGAGTCGTACTTGTTGCCGTAGAACATGGTGGGCTCCGGTGTCCGGCAGGCGGGAGGGCCGCGAAGCCCTCCCCCTGCCAGCGGTTGTCAGAAGGGGAGGCCTTCGAGCGCTTCGTCGATGTCGAAGTTGGCGAGGGCCTCGGCGACCCCCAGCACTGAGCGGGTCGCCTCACGGCCCCACGCTTCGAGCTCGGCGCGCTTGGTGTGGCCTTCGAGGGTGTCGGGGAGTTCCGCGATGGCCTCGGTGACAGCGGCACCGATGGCTTCCGCTTCGGCGGTGGGGCTCACGAGAGGACCCCTGACGTCAGGGTGACGTAGCGGGCGGCGAGGCGCTGCTCTTCGGCCACGGCCTTCGCAAGGGCCTGTGAGGCGCTCTGCGCGGTGGCCTCCAGAAGTGAGAGGGTGTTGCGGGTCGTCTTCCCCTGGTGCCCTGCCGCCACCGACTGCTGCAGGCGGGCGTAGCAGTCCTCCCACGCCTCGCGGACCTGCCGCGCTGCTGACATTGCCATCTGCCATCGCCCCAACTCCGCACCGGTAAACGTCGCCATGGTGTCTCCAGTTGAGCCGTCCGCAGGACCTTCAAGCGGCACGACTCGGTGAATGCGGACCCAAAGAGATTTCGAGCCCGGAGGAGGTGCCTTCGTTTGCACCCCTCGTTTCCCCCTGAAGCAGGCCGCGCCTCTGCGGCCGGGGAAGAGGCGTGACAGGCGCGTGTCGGGCGCGGGCCCGCAGGCCGCAGCGAAGCTGCGAGCGTCCGACGGGTTTCGGCCTGGCATGGCTCTTCCGTCGAGCGGCTGTTGTCGTGCGAGAGGGATGGAAGCCCCGAGGGCCGAGACGCGGATGCGGCTCGGGGCGCAGCCCGAGAGCCCGACCCGGAGGGGCTCGCCCTCCCCTCTTCCGCACAGCTGTCCCGCTACGTCAGCGCCACCAGGCTACGGCGGGTGGGACGAGGAACTGGCGGTAGATCGCCGCGCCTGGGGGAGCCCTGCTCAGAGCCTCGAGCATGGCGCCGGCAGGCGCCGACGGCCCGGAAACCGCCCGGGCCGTCACCTCGGTTGCCTCAGCTGCGCTTGCGACCGAAGAGGGCGAGCTCGCGCTTCGCAGGGCCTTCCTTCAGGTAGAGGACGCCGCCGGTGCCGTTTTCGCGGATGAAGACGGTGCCCACGTTGACGAACTTCTTCGTGCCGTCCTCCTGCAGTTGGACCTCGACGACATCGAAGGCGGTGCCGGGCTTCTTGGTCTTCGCGGCAGTGGGCTGCGTGGTGGTTTCCGTCATGGTGTCGCTCCTGGTGTCGAGGCAGCTTGAGCGCCGCTCTCGCAAGAGAGTTGAGCGGCGCGACTGACGAGACTGCGGCTGGAGGGCGGCGGAGAGGCGACACCGGAAGCGAAGCGCACGGGGCGTGACAGCCAGCGCTTCACCGGCTGGCGCGACCTGGTGCCGGTGTTGACGTAGCCGACGTCGCCCGAAGGCCGCGTGGACGGACGACACCTGATGGAGGCGTGACCCCTGCCCTTCCTGACAGTTCAGCCGGGCGTGACGGCTGCGTGGCAGGTGACGTCAGTCGCACCCGCATCGCACACCAGGTGCGCGCCGCAGGCCTCGAGCCGGTAGACCATCTTCGCGCCGACCGGCGTCCTGCCTTCGACGTTGACCTTGTCGCAACCCGTCTCAGCGCGCACCCGCTCGAAGACTGAGGTCAACGGGACTGCGCAGGTGATGGCGATGCTGTGGAACGGCTGCAGGCCGCCGTTGCTGACGTCATCCCACTCGCGGGTCACCACCACGTCCCTTTTCCAGCAGAGCTCGCGCGCTCGCGCCATCGCATTGGGCCGCCCGTCACTCGTCACCGCGGCTTCGCCGTTGAGGTACTCCAGCACGAAGCCTCCTCCCCGCTGGCGAACGACGCGAGTTGAGGAACAAGCCGCCAGCACCACCACCGCCAGGAGAGCCACCATTCGACGCATGGAAGGACTCTATGGCAACGCTGATTTCATCGTGGGTGCCATCGCACGCGCTATGGCGCCTGCGGCCCCGGCGAGCGCGTTGAGCGCGCGAGTGGAAGGGGCGCGCAGCCTGTGCTGGGTTCGGAGCATGCGCGTCTTGGTGGTGGGGCTGTTCCTGGTGGGGTGTCTCCCGACGCACGTGAAGCCGTACGTCGAGCCCTCGCCTGAGGACGAGGTCTACGAGCTCACCCCGGAGACGTTCCGGGTGACCGACTCGGCAGACACCGTCTTCTCTCGCTCAGCGCAAATCGCCGCGAACCTCGAGATGACCCCGACCGAGATGAACAAGGGCGCGGGCTTGCTGCGCGCGCAGTTCTCCCAGCCCGTCGTGAATGACCGCGGCGTGAAGGCCATGCGCGTCATGACGATGACGATGCTTGTCGGCGCCGGTACGGCGACAGTCTCAAGCTCGGTGACTCTCTGCACCCGCATCACGCCAGCGCTCTGCACGGAGCCTACGAAGCTGCTCAACGCGCTCGAGGCCCAGAAGCTCCGGGACTTCATCGCGCGCGTCCAAGCCCTGTCGAACCCGCCGGGGAAGACCAGCACGCGGCCGCCGGCGGAGCTGTAGCCACCTCACGCGAGTGATGCGCCTCGGGCAGGAGACGAGCTCGAGCCGCCGTTGCTACTCAGCGCGCGGGGCGTTGTCAGACGTCACCGCGGCAAGCGGCTTCTTGCCCTGCAGGCGGCCGAGCCATCTCGTCGCAGCTTCACCGCGATTCGTCGTGGTGAGGGTAAACGTGCCGTCGGGGCGGACCTCGAGGTCCGTCTTCATGCAGCGCCCTCGGACGTAGTCAGCCGAGAAGTGCAGCTCGCCCCGAACGAAGCGGATGCGACGAAAGGCGTCGACCGCAGTCCACTCGTCGTTCTCGACGAAGTGCATGTCCGAGACACCTCGAGGGCGGGCGTCACCGAAGGAGAGCGCGCTGACAGCGTAGATGAAGCCGGTCGCAGCCCACTCGACGTCGTCTTCTCCTTCGTCGCCAAGCCGGCCATCGATTCGAAGCCAGGTGTCGTCTACGGAGGTGGGCTTCTTCTCGGTCTTGAGCACCATGACATCGGTCGCAACCGCGCTCTGTAGGAGTTCGCGCTCGAAGGGCACTTCAGTAGTGGCCATTCGCCTCGTCTACCACGCTTGCGCCCGGGCAAGCGTGGCCACCTGTCGCGCGGGGCCCGACCAAGGACCCGCGCCGCGAAGTTGGAGGAGGGCGGCCACCTGGCCACCCTCCCCTGCCGACCCTCACCCAGTGATGCGGTAGATGGCGTCCTGAATGAAGAACTCGCTCGACTGCTTGCGGTAGCGCGCGCTCCCCACCTTCCGCGCCGCGGCTGAGGTCGCGTCCATCGCTTCGGTGATGGCCTTGAGCGACGCCCCTGCCTGTCGGGCTGTCGCGAGGTCCTTGCGGGCCTGCACGAGCTCGCGCACGGCTGCCTCGAAGCGACCGTCCGCATCGCGGGCGAGGTCACGCAGGCGCTCCATGTACGAGTCGACCGACTCGCCTGGGTGCACCATCGCCTCGAACTGCACGTCATCGCCAAACGTCGTCATGTGCTCTCCAGGGTGAGCCGTCCGCAGGACCTTCGAGCGGCACGACTCGGTGAATGCGGACCCGAGAGATTTCGAGCCCGGAGGAGGTGCCTTCGTTTGCACCCCTCGTTTCCCCCTGAAGCAGGCCGCGCCTCTGCGGCCGGGGAGGAGGCGTGACAGGCGCGTGTCGGGCGCGCGCCCGCCGGCCGCAGCGAAGCTGCGAGCGTCCGACGGGTTTCGGCCTGGCGCGTCTCTTCCGTCGAGCGGCTGTTGTCGTGCGAGAGGGATGGAAGCCCGGAGGGTCGAGACGCGGATGCGGCTCGGGGCGCAGCCCGAGAGCCCGGCCCGGAGCGTCAGCGAGGGGCTCGCCCTTCCCTCGTCAGCTCAGCTCGGCAACCACGTCTCGCCATTGGCGCTCAGCCGAGTGATGCGTTGCTGGCCGTCGTTCAGGGATCGACGGGACGAGTTTCGAAGTAATCGGGGCTCTACGGTACTAGACAGAGTCCAATGTCGCTGTGGAGTTTCCTCCGCGCCCGGCTGCGTCGCTCGGTTCGACCCGAAGTCAGTCCGTGTTTTCCGAGCGCCCCTGTGGAAGGAAAGGCCCGTGTCGGTGACGTCGAGTTGTCGTTTCGGGAAGTAGTGCCTCGGGACTTGGAGGAGTGGGCCAGGGCATGGCGGCCGCACCTCGCTGTCAATGACCCAACTTTGCAGTGGCCATGGGACGAGCACATCGAGAGAGCCTCTCGCAATCGTCAGTTCATTTGTCTTGGAGCGTTCAGCGAGCACGGTCTTGAGGGGCTGCTTTCGCTGTCGGTCGAGACCTCGAAGTCCACGGGTCGGCGGGTCGCCTACATTGAGTACGTGGTCTCAGCGCCTTGGAACCAAGGTCGCCACGACGGTGGTCACCAATCGGGCAGGGGAAGAATTCGCGGTGTCGGTCAGTTCCTTCTCGGCATCGCGACCACTTTGTCCAAGGCGGCCGGATTGGGAGGCTTCGTTGGTCTCCACTCGAAGGACGAGGCCCTCGAGTTCTATCGGACCAAGGTCAGGTGGCTTCAAGAGTTCGACCGCGATACTGTTGAGGACGGACGGTTCGTATATTTCGAAGGAGCATCCGAATGATGACCCGGGAGGAGTTCAATGCGAGCGTGCAGCGCCTGGCGAATCAGTCTCTTGAGACGCTCGATGAGCCATCTCTGCCATTCACGGCCAGTCGGCCATCACGGGGTGTAGTTCCGGTGGACTGGTTGCTCCGCTCGGCGACCGTGTTGGTCTCAGGGTTCGACATTGAGCCACAAGTGGGGAGGGCCGAAGTCCTTGAGGTATTCCTCGACCTCAAGGTGAGCCAACCCGCCGAAATCGTTGGTGTCGCGTGCCGGCAACTTGAGCTCGCTCCGTGATTCCCCAGCGGATCTCTCTTGGTGGCAACGCCTTCGTTGGTTGTGACTCCCCCCTGATGTTCAGAGGGGAGGCACTTCTTCGCTTCGCAATATTGTCCCCTACGACTGCGCTCGCAGTCGACTTCTCTGTACCCAGCCCGCCAGCACGCGTCCCGTCCGTGGTGCGCCGCAACGTCGTCTCGTCCGGCTCCCCGCTCAGCGTCTTCGCAGCAGGTAGATCGATCCAGATTGCGCTACCGGACTCCCTGCTCCTGTCCGCGCTCCTCCTCGAGGGCTCGATAGTGCAGGTGAGTCAGTTGGATTTGCGGCCGCTGGGGCTTGCGATCTTTGCGGATGCTTCGACGCTGCATATCGGGGCAGCAGAGTTTCGCGGCAATGTTCTTAGAGGCGCGATCGCCCTGAAGTAGCCGCGGGTGATCGAGCACGTGGTTTTGCCAGGCAACATCTGCCGTACGTTGGCATCACCCGGATTCGAGCGCCGAGCATCGGTCGTTGACGTTGTGGGCGAGCGGGCCCATGTGGACGGGGGACGAACCCACACAGCAGAGCGTGACCTCTTGAGAGGGCAGTACTCAATGCTCCCCAGCCGCAAACCGCCACGCCGCCCGGCCTCCTGGGGAGGTGACGCTGAGCACTTCAGAGACGGAGCGATGCTTCAGTTCAGCGACTCGTCTTCGTCGATGACGTCGTGCTCGAGCAACTGCGTCTTCCCCGGCGGCATGTCCCTCCGGGACTCGACCCACGCGGTGAAGCTCTCGGGCAGCACGCACATCGCCCCGATGAATTCGCTCAACTCGATGATGGCGTCCATGCACCCGTCCAGACGGTGGAAGGCCTCGGCAAAGCCGATGTTCCCGGTGCCGTCGTAGAAGTCGAGCGCCACCCGAAGCAGCACGAAGTGCTCCCGCCTCAGCGCTGAGGGCACACGCTCGTGGGCCATCTCGCGCAGCAGCGCCGCAGGCCCCGCGTCAGTCCAGAGGTCCTCGACCCCGCAGTAGCGGGCCAGCATCCGCCCCGCCTCGCTGCGCATCTTCGGGTCCACGGTGCCTCCGCCAGGATTCATCACGGTGATGCTCATGTTGCGTCACTCCAGGTGCAACGGGGAAGTGCTTCGACGTCGGGAGACTTCAGGAATTCGGGCTGGCCAGCGCGTCAGCGACGTCCACCACGGGGACAGACGCCTGCGCCGTTGCGCCCTGAAGAAACATCGCCTCGAGGCGCAGGCCTCGAGCAGTGGACTGCTCGACCCGCGTCAGCGGGTAGTCAGCCTGCAGGGGCGGCAGCATCCCGAAGGCCAGCGGCACGATGTCACTGCCGAAGTAGCAGTACCCCTGGCCACAGGAGGCCAGCGACTTCACCGCGTTGGGGTGCAGTCGGAACGTCTCCACCAGCTTCGTCGAGGCGTCACCGGTGGTGAGCGAGGTGAAGAGCGCCCCCTGCTGCTGGCGGACCGTCTTCTCCACAATCTGGTGGGTGCCGATGGACTTGGAGACCTTCTCGCAGAGCTCCGGGTTGTCCTGGTTGAGGATGAACTTCGTGCGGGTGTTGTCCCAGACGGCCGTTGCGAACTCCTTCGAGACGAGCTCGAGGTCGGCGATGGACTGGTGGGCCAGCGTGAAGTGCAGGTTGGCGTCGCGCAGCTTGTTGAGCGAGTCGACGATGGTGATGTCAGCGAAGTTGTAGAACTCGTCCACCGTCACCGAGAAGGGCGTCTGGTTGCGCGTGCTGCGGAAGACCTGCCGGAGGCTGCCCTCCTGCTGCACGTCCATCAGCATCACCTTGCCCATCGCCGGCGCCTGAATCTTGAAGAGGTTGCCCGGCAGCTGCACGTAGATGAGGCCGTTCTTCTGCAGCACGTCCTCGAAGACGATGTCGGGCGCGTAGGCGTTGACCAGCGGCGAGAGGAACTTGTCGACGGCCCCGACGATGCCCGAGAAGGCCTTCTGCGCATCGCGGCCGAGCCGCGCCACCTGATTCTGGGCCTCGCGCGCGGCCTCCTTGTCGACGGTGCTGGAGAGGCAGTGGTTGAGGGCCTGCGAGTAGGCGCCCGTGTCACCCCACCCCTTCAGGCACACCGCGACGTCGCGCAGCGTGAAGACGAAGCCGTTGCCGGCGGCGTCCACCATGCCGTGCAGCACCCGGCACAGCAGGCTGAACATCACCTGCGCCTGGGTGTTGTAGTACTCGTTGTCGCCCAGCGGCATGACACTGAAGACCCGCTCGGCCACCGCCACCGGGTCACCACCTGCGTCCGTCAGCGTGCGCGGCCGCACGTAGACCATGTTGTAGGTGTGGCTGAAGACGTGGGGCTGGTTCCAGGCCGGCAGCGCGAAGACGCGCAGCTCGCTCGCGCGCCCGGCCAGCGCAGCGATGGCCTTCATGGTGCGGACATTCTCGTCGCTCCCCTTGGCGTCCATCACCAGGACGCCCTTGCCGTCGAGGGCGTCCTGCAGCACTGAGGGCCAAATGACGGAGGCCGTCTTCCCGCTGCCCGTCTTACCCAGCACGTGGGTGTGCATGCTGCGCTGCTTCGCGGAGACGAAGAAGGGGCGCCACGCCCAGCCGAAGGCCCCTCGTCGGGCCTCCAGCCCAACGAAGGTGGTGTCCTTCGGCCGCAGCTTCACCGACTCGATGAGGTCCACCACCTTCATGGGGAAGGTGGAGACCTCCGGGGTGAAGTGCGTGCCCGTCAGGCGCGCCTTCACCTGGTTGTGCCAGAAGAGCAGCCACGCGCGCAGCGCGAGGGCCAGCACCACCAGCCCCAGCAGGGCCACCACCGCCGCACTGTACGGGTGCGACACGCACCACGCCCGCGCCGGCAGGTAGCGGGCGTAGGCCGGCGCCGCCAACAGGTACCAGGGCTTCAGCGTGGCGTCGTACGCCCGCACGTGGAGCGGCAGCTCCAGCGCCGCCACTCCGCCAGCCAGGACGAGCACCAGGCGGAAGAGGAGCGGCAGGGGCTGTGTCGGGCGGCCGGCCGCGTCCTGGCCATTCATGGCAGCCTCGCCACGAAGGCCTTCATCGCGTCGTAGGCGGCCGGCACCAGCGGCATGGACACCCGCAGGCCAGGCGACTGCCGCTGTTGCGCGGCCACCTCGGCCTGCCGGCGCTTCAGGTCCGCGCGCACGCTGCCGAAGAATTCTTTGATGGCAACCGCATCGGCGGGCGCCAGCCCCGCGGGCTGCTGCTCGCCCTGCGCTACCTCTCCCTCCACACGCAGGGCGACTGGTGGCACCCCCCCGGCGGCGGTGGCGTAGCGCTGGTGCGCGCCCTCCACCGTCGCCACCACCACCGACAGCCGGGCTCGAGCAGCACCCTGCCCTCGCCACGCCTGCACGGCGGCCTCGACGTTGCGCTGCCGACGTCCCTCAGGGACGAGCAGCAGCAACTCTGGCGCGAAGCCGTCAGGGAAGCGCTGCTGGTACCAGCTGACACGGTTGGCCGCGTCAGCGAGGCCAGTGACGTACTGAAAGTACCTATCCAACTTCGCGGAGGTGGCCCCTAGCCGCGACTTGTTGCGGCTCTGAATCGGCTGGCTGCCCGTCTCGCCTTCCACGAAGACGCGGACCTTCTTGCCCGGAAACTCGAGCAGCGCGTCGGGGCGGATGAGGCGGTCCTTCGAGTCCCCACTGGCGTACTCGCGCCACGGGAGCGTCAACGCGGAGCCTGTGGCAACCCACTGCCAGCTGCGACCCTCGGCCCGGGCGTAGATGCGGCGGATTTCCTTGTTCCGCTGGGGCGCTGCGGTGCGAGCCACCTGCGCCAGGCGTGCGCCGAGCGAGCCACCCAGGAGGCGGACATAGAGCTCGCTGAAGTGAAGGTGATGCTCGAGGTACTCGGGCTGGAGCTCTCCAGCGTCCACCGGCTCCACGCCTGACCAACTCTCGACCAGGTTGCACCCTGCATCATCCAGCGCCCAGCAGACCTCCTGTGGCCCTTCCAGCTTTCGCACCACACTGCGCTTCGTGTAGCCGGCACGCTCCAGTCCTCGAAGCCGCCCGTCCCTGACCTCTGCTGCCCTTCCTCCGAAGAACAGCTCGCCCAGTTGCTTCGACGACAGCACCCGCGCTTCCCCCAGCGCCATCAGCAGTTGCCTGTCCCTGTCCCCCACCACGACCTGGCGCGCTGCCTTCTTCCGCTTTCCCACTCCTGCCTCTTCCCCTCCCCTCCCCTCGTTCTCGTCTTCTCGCCCCTTCATCTTCGCCCTCCCCGTCTCCGCCTCCGCCGTTCCTGTGTTTTTCTTCTCTCCTTCTTCTTTTCTTTCTTCTTCTCTCTCTTCTTCTCCCTCTCTCATCTTCATCCTCACTTTCTCTGTCTGACTTCCATTCATCTCCTCTCTCCCTTCCGCTTCTCTCTTCAGTTGACCTCTTTCCTTCTCCACCCCACCCCCTTCACTGCCTCCTCTCCCTGTAGAAATCCGACCCCACACTCATTTCTTTTTCAGTCGTTGGGAGTGTGGGGTCGGAGTTCGGAAGGGAGAGTTGGAGGCCCATTTCCGGGGGTGGGGTGGGGAAGGTTCTCCGAGGAGAAATCCTCCTCGTTCGCCTCCTCTCCGGCCTCCTCGGTCGCATCATGGGAGCCGACATGAGCCCCGCGAGGATGCGACCGAGGGAGCGACCCATGACTTGGGGCACCGGTGCCCCCGGCCGCCTACGCCACCTGCTGGAGCTCCTCGAGCAGCGCCTCGAAGGCCGCACGGAGTTCCGCCACCTGCCCCGGTGAAGCTGCGGCCTTCGGCACCTCGATGACGAAGCGGCGGGGCGAGCGGGTGAACAGGGCGGGTGGCGCCGACTCGCTGACGCCGTCGCTGTCGTCGGCCGGCGCGGGCTCTCGCCCGCTGATGATGGCCTCGACGTGGTCCTCGATGCGCGCCTTGCCCCAGTTGGCACCGAGGCTGCGGCGCACGAGGCGCTCCACGCGCTCATCGGCCTTCTTTGCGTTGGTGGCCTTCACGAGGTGCTGCCAGAGCCGCCCGAAGGCCAGCGCGGCCATCAGGTCGAGGCTCCGGCGCTCGCGGAGCTCTTTCCCGTCTTCACCCTTCCCCACCACCACCAGCAACCCTTCGAGGCCGCTCTTCACGACGGCGGGTGCCTGGCCGAGCCGCAGGAGTCGGCGAATGCGCATCAAGGGTTGACCCACCTTGGCTGCGAGCTCCTCGACGGTGCTGGCGAGGCCGTCCGCCAGCATCCGCTGGAGGTGGGTTGCTTCGTCGAGGGGCGAGAGGGCCGAGCGCCCCATGTTCTCGACGTATGCCGACGCCGCCATGTCCGCGTCCGAGATGGCCAGCTTCACGACGGCGGTGATGGTGGCGTAATTCTCGCCACCCTGCCCTTCCGCGTGGAGCCGCCGGAAGGCCTCGACCCGGCGATGGCCCCAGACGAGTTCGAAGCCACCCTCGCTGCGCGGGCGCACGCCCACGGGCTGCAGCAGGCCCTGGCTGCGGATCTGCTGCACCAGCTCTCCAAGCTCCTCCTCGTCCATGTGCGTACGCGGCTGGTAGCGACTGGCAACTAGCTCGGTGATGGCGACTCGAATGATGCTGCCGTCGACGTACTTCGGCGTCGGAAGGCCCGACTTGGCAGCAGCGGCAAGGGATTGACTCAGGGTTGTTTCAGCCACGGGCGAGGACCTCATCTGCGAGTGCGCGGTATTCATGAGCCCCGCGCGAGTTGGGCTCTTCAAGGACGATGGGTCTCCCCTTCCCTGCCGCGTCACGGATGGCGGCCGAGGTGTGAATCGGTTGGGAGAAGAGGAGCGGCCCGAAGATGTCCTTCAGGCCCGCGAGGACTGCGCGCGGCGTCGACTCGCGCTCATCGTGGAAGGTGGGCAGCACGCCCAGCATTCGGATGGCGGGCTCGAGGTTCTGCTGGGTGTCGACGAGGAAGCTCTGAAACGTCACCGCGCCCATGGCTGCCGCGTGGGCGAGCTCGATGGGCACCAGCACCTCGGGGCACGCGACGATGGCGTTGACGGCCAGGATGCCGAGGCTGGGCCCGCAGTCCGTCAGCACGAAGTCGTAGCCTCGCTCATGAGTGTCGAGCGCCTTCTTGAGGAAGCGCGGCCCACGGATGACGTCGGCGAAGAGCCGGGGCTCGACAAGGGCGAAGTCGGGCACGCAGGGCACCAGGTCGAGGCCCTCGAGCAGCACGTCACGAAGGGGCTCGAAGTGGCCGGTGGGCTCAAGGACGAGCTGTGCCGAACCCCAGCGACGCTGGTGAGGGTCGACACCACAGAAGGCGCTCGCGTTGCCCTGGGCGTCGAGGTCGACCACCAACACCCGCTTGCCGAGCTCTACCAGCCGGGCCGCAAGGTTGACCGTCGTCGTCGACTTCCCCACCCCACCCTTCTGATTGATGACGCTTAGTCGGCGCACGACAGGCTCTGTCATGTGCTTGTTATGTATCTTTAATGATACTCTTGTCAACGCCTCCAGAAATGGGAAGGCCCGCCTCCGAGGTGGAGACGGGCCGAGCAACTACACGTTGGGAGTCCGGTTAGGGCATGAGCTGCACGATTACGATCGCTTGGCTCGACGAGTGACCCACTCCTCGACGACCTCTCGATGCAGGTCGGCAAAGCTGAAACTGCGGTTGCCGCCCTTCCGGCGGAGGTAGACCTCTTCGTCGATGGCTTGGACGAACTCGTCCGGCAGGTACACGGTGAGTTTGCGCGTCTGACCTTGGGAGACGGACGCGGGCTCCTCGGCTGCCACTCTGAGCGTCGTCGTCTTTTGCTTCGCCTTCGACTTTGTGCCCTTCGTCTCCTCGGTTGGAGCAGCGACGGCCGTTATGGTTGCGGGTGCAGCAGACTCCGTTGACCGAAGTGGAGAGTCAGCGAAGATGTTCGATGGCAGCTTCTTCATGTGCGTGGTCCTCAGGCGGCGGAGCGGTTGGAGGTGGAAAGGCGGGACATGACCTCACGAGCCAGGGCCGAGTAGTCCTCAGTTCCCTTCCGCGGCGACGGCAACTTGGCCTCGTATTGGAGGATGTCGCGATGGTGTGCAGGCGCCACCTTGAGGTTTGAGTTCGTTCTGATTCGCGTCTTGAACACTTGGTTGCCGAACTTGGCCTCGAGCTGGTCGATGACCTCTCCGGTCAAGCCGAGTCTCTTGTCGTAGCTGGTGATCACGTAGCCCAGCACCTTGAGGGTTGAGCGCATCTGCGTGCGGATCTCGGAAATCGTCTCACCGAGGAGTTGAAGCCCGAGCATCGGGAAGAACTCGGCCGAAAGCGGAACCAACACGTGTGACGCGGCAACCAACCCGTTGACTGTCAGGAGCCCCAGATAGGGCGAGGTATCGACGATGACGATGTCGAAATCCTTGGCGAGAGGTTCGAGCCCGCGCTTGAGGACAGTCTCGCGACCCATTTTCGTCGCGAGCGACAGGTCAGCGCGAGCCAACTCGTCGCCCGCCGGGGCGATCGAGACACCTCGCGAGGTCGATTCGGCAATGACGGACTTCAGGGACGCCGCTCCAACGAGAACGTGGGCCATGTTCTGTGCCGGTGCCGCGGTACCCAACAGTGCCGCAGTTGCGTTGGCCTGGAAGTCCATGTCGACCACCAACACACGCTGCTTCTTCGCGGCGAGAGCAGCCGCCAAGTTGATCACGGTGGTCGTCTTGCCCACCCCACCCTTCTGATTCGCTACCGTGATTACGTGCATTGCCTCAAGCTACAGGACTGATCGTCGTCGTCCAATATTTTGCCGTTTTACGGCAGAGCGGCAGGACGGCAGAGCGGCAGGACGGCAGAGCGGCAGGACGGCAGGACGGCAGGACGGCAGGACGGCAGGACGGCAGGACGGCAGGACGGCAG
>CAIWFK010000323.1 GCA_903911905.1 uncultured Myxococcales bacterium | reverse complement strand
CGGCGTGTCGCTGCTTCGGGGCCGCGAGCAGCCCCAGCAGCGCGAGGCCCGTGCCGGCCAGGACCCAGCGCGGGTTGACGGGGCGAACGTTCATCGTGGGTTCAGGGCGTGGCCAGCGCTTTGGCCACCGCGTCGACTTGCGTCTTCCCCGCGGGCGTCAGCCACTGGAGCATGACCGAGGTGTTCTTCGAGGTGACGATCATGTGGTCGGGGAAGGCCTTGAAGATGTTCTCGGTGAGCGGGCGACCGGCGGCGAGTTGTTCGGCGTTGGCGTATTCGCACACCAATACGTAGAGGCCAGCCGAACGGATGTTGGCGCAATAGGTTGCTCCGTGGGTGCGAGCAATTGACTGCTGTGGCTCGCCGACCGTGGCCCCAGCCGCCTTGAGCCGCTCGCTCACCTGCTCGACGGTGGTGGTGTCGGCCGGCCGGGACCGGGCCTCACGGGTCAGTTGATCGACCAGGCCACCCCCGGGAGGGAGCGCCGACGGGGCGGGCGGAGGTGGCGCAACCGGCTGAATCGACTGTTCCTTTTTGCACCCGCCCACGCAAATGACGAGCATCAAGAACCACCCAGCCCCCCGGCACGTAAAGGCGGTCGGTCGAGCAGGCGCAGCGGCCATCGAAGCAGTTTCGAGCATGACTTCAGTGTGAGGCCTTCGCTGCATTGAAGTCAATACAATCGTCGTTGGTCAAATGGAGACACAATGAAAATGATTTTGCGGGCCGCGCTCGTCGCGGCGTTGACGGCTGGCATTGCCCAGGCGTCGAGTCACCGAGAGGCACCCTTCATCACCAAGAACCCCAAGGTCGACGGCACCGACTTCTATGCCTTCAACAGCTACGAGTCGGGTCGGGCGGGGTTCGTGACGCTGATCGCGAACTACCAGCCGTTGCAGGACGCGTACGGCGGTCCGAACTACTTCACCATGGACCCCGAGGCGCTCTACGAGATTCACATCGACAACACCGGTGACGGCGTCGAGGACCTGACCTTCCAGTTCCGGTTCAGCAACACGCTCAACGGCGGCACGGGCATCGTGTTGCCGATCACCAACGACGGCGGCACGCAGATGAACCCGATTCCGCTGATCAACGCGGCGCCGATCGGTCAGTCGGATGGCGGGTTCACCAAGCCGGGCGCGCTGCAGGGCCTGGTCGAGTCGTACACGGTGACGGTGGTGCGCGGTGGGCGCCGCTCGAGCCAGGGCACGCCGGCGACCAACATGACGCTGGGCGGCACGTCGTTCGGCAAGCCGCTGGACAACGTCGGTCACAAGACCTTCCCCGGGAACACGTATGACGCGTACGCGGCCTCGTTCAAGTACGACATCGACGTGCCGGGCGGCTCGTCGGCCTGCGTCGGCAAGGTCTTCGTGGGCCAGCGCGCCGAGAGCTTCGCGGTGAACCTGGGCACCATCTTCGACCTGGTGAACGCGGACCCCGCGGTGATCACCAACCCCGCGCTGCGCGGTGCGTTGCCCAACCCCATCGGCAACAAGAACATCACCACCATCGCGCTCGAGCTGCCGGCGAGCTGCTTGACGGCCGATGCGGCGCACCCGGTGATCGGCGCGTGGACCACGGCGAGCGTTCGCCAGGCCCGCGTGATCAACCCGACGGCCCGCTACGATCTGCCCGCCAAGGAAGGCGGCGCGTGGGCGCAGGTCTCGCGCCTGGGCAACCCGCTGGTCAACGAAGTGGTCATCGGCGTGCCGGACAAGGACCGCTTCAACTCGAGCGAGCCCAAGGACGACCTGGCGAACTTCGGCAAGTACATCACCAACCCCACCTTGCCCAAGCTGCTGAACGTGCTCTTCGGCCTGGCGGAACCGACGGCCTACCGTTCGGACCTGGTGGCGGCCTTCGCGACGGGCGTGCCGGGCGTGAATGCGCTGACTCCGGGCTCGACTCCGGCCGAGTACCTGCGGCTGAACACGTCGTTCGCGCCGACCCCGGCGGCGACCCAGAACAACCTGGGCGCGGCGGGCTGCTTCGTGGGTGACCCGCCGGTGCTGACGCCTTCGGCACCGACCTGCGACGTGAACGGCTTCCCCAACGGTCGTCGCCCCGGTGACGACGTGGTCGACATCGCGCTGCGCGTGATGATGGGCTACCTGCTGCCGAGCACCTCGGCGCCGTCGCGGGCGGTGCCGCTGCACGACGCGGTGTTGCAGGACGCGTCGCAGTTCGACACCTCGTTCCCCTACCTGAAGACGCCCAACTCGGGCACCTGAGTCGCCATGAACGGGCTCAAGGGACTGATGCTGGGTGCGGTGTTGGTGTTCACCGCGTGCCCGGCTGACATGACGAATGACGCTGGCACCGGAGGTGGTTCGGCCACCGGTGGCGGCAGTGCGACGGGTGGTGGGAGCGCGACCGGTGGTGGCAGCGCGACGGGCGGGGGCAGCTCCACCGGCGGCGGGTCGGCCACGGGGGGCGGTACGGCCACCGGCGGTGGAGCTGCGACCGGCGGCGGCGTGGCGGACGTGGACTTCCCCACGTTCGTGAACACGCAGATCGCGACCAAGACCAACAGCACGGCGACGCCGTCGGCGGTCGAGGGCGTGCCGTTCGTCAACGACGGGGTGGATGCGGGGACGGCGCCGTTCGCCGCGTTGTTCCCGTAGTCGATGCACAGCTCGTGAAGTGAGGCGCCCTCCCGGGTTTTCGCTCGGGAGGGCGTCGTGTTGTTGTGAGCCCGAAGCGACGACCGTCGGTCGGTGACGGTGGCGCTTGTGGTGGCCTGAAGTCAATTTCCGGCGTCGTTCGATTGGGCTCTGTTCAGTTCAACCGCCGTGGCACAGCGCGAACTGCGGAGGGCCAGCGCGGGGTGCCCGGGATAGACCACGAGTGCCTCGGCGCACGTTTGGTGGCAGCGCTTCCGATCTCCCGCGGCGCTCATGAGGTCGATGGCCCAGAGCCACGCGCCGAGGTCATTGTTGGCGGCCAGGCTGGGCATTGCGCCGTCGAGGGCGGAGCGGACGTCGCCTTGTGCGGCGAGTCGCTTGGCGGCGCCGAGAGCACGAGACGCCGCCCAGGCGGGCACGTCGAGCACGAGGGCGAGGAGCAATACTGCCGCACCGATGCCAGCGACGAGCCAGCGACCTGACCGCGTGCTCGAACTCCTGCGCCGGGTTGCCAGTCCCAGGAGGACGGCGGCGAGGGCTGCGGTGGGGGGCTCGAGGAAGGTCTTCGCCGTCAGCGAGCTCACCGCCAGCCCAAGCATCGACAAGAGGAGGATGCGGCGAGTGGAGCCGACGCGCCTCTCGCGGGGCCAGACCGCGATGAGCAGTAGCACGAGGCCGGGCACGCCCAATTCGTAGGCGAGCCGAAGGAGCTCGTTGTGTGGCGCCTCGATGCGCACGTGCTCGAGCGAACTCGGGAGCTTGGAGGCGGACGCCGCAAATGAGGCCTCGAACGCGCCTGCCCCCCGGCCCCACGGATGGCCTACGAGTAGCGCGAGTGCTTCGCGCCAAACGGCGAGCCGGTCACCCACCCGCAGCGCCCCAATGTCAGAAGCGGAGTCGGCATACGGCGTGGGTGATGCCCATCGAAGCAGCGGCCCTGGCGTAGCCATCGCCAACGCCCCTGCGAGCGCGAGGCCCACAAGCAACGGCCGCCGAGAACGAGGGAGCGACGCGAACATCGCCGCTGCCACCACCATCGCGGCGACCCAAGCTGCCCGAGTGCGGGTGCTCACGAGGAACGCACCTTCGATGGCCACCGCGCCGACGAAGAGGACCGCATTGCGTCGGCGAAGGAGCAACCAATTGAGCGGCAACGCGGCGACCATCAGCGCCGCGGCAGTCACGCGAGACGCGAAGAGCCCAGCAGGCCTCGCTGCGTCACCCCAACTGATGGGCAGCCACTGCTCCGCGAGGCCGAACAGCGCGCCGGCGAAGACGGCGAGCACCGGAAGCATCAACACCCGACGAGCCGCGACTTGCGCGCTGGCAAGGCCAACGACAACCCCGATGAGCGCGCACGCCTCGAGGAAGCCATTCGAACTCGCTGCTCGCCATGGACTCGTCAGGTGAAGGGCGAGGAGGTCGGCCAGCAGCAATAGCCAGGGGAGTGAAACGCGGCCGCCGGAGCGCCAACCAGCGAAGAGACAGACGACCGAAAGCCCGTGCAAGGCGAGGCAGCG
>CAIWFK010000322.1 GCA_903911905.1 uncultured Myxococcales bacterium | reverse complement strand
GGCGCAGTCACCGCCGCCGACGATGGATCGACGCCTGCGCTCGAGCTTTCCGCTGGTGACGCCGAAGGGCTCTCACGAGCTGACCGACTTCGACCCGCCGTGCGCCGACCTGCTGGGCAACCGCGGGCTGAACAACCTGTGCAACCTGCCGATGACCGTCAGCTCGTTCGAGCTGAGCGGCTGTCAGGTCGACATCGACGACGCGAAGCACCGCGTGGTGCTCCACCGGGCGCCGGGGCACTGACCCCCGCCTGCGTCAGTGGGCCGAGAGCGAGAAGACCACCAGGCGCTGCGCCGAAGGGAACTGCAGCAACAGGTTGCGGGTCTTCGTCACCACGCCGCGCGTGGTCTTCTGGCTGTCGGTCTCGAAGCCACGCCAGGCGCTCTGACCGACCACGGCCTGCGCGGCCGGCACCAGCGAGCGGGCGCCGAAGCCGTCGAGCGCGTCGTTGACGGTGGCGGTGGTCACCGCGCCCACCACGGTCACTCCCTGCAGCGAGCCCTGGTCGAGCCACGCGCGGTTGACTAGGTCGAGGGCAGGCGTGGTCTGGGCGTCGATGTCGAAGACCGCGACCGAGAGGCTCTCGTTCGCGGGCAGCGTGGCCTTCACCGCCGCCACCGCCTGGGTCAGCGCCGAGACGTCGTCGGTGCTGGCCTGCAGCGTGGGCACCTGGTTGGGCAGGCCGCACGCCATGACCGGGAGGTAGCTGCCACACACCGCATAGTCGTCGACACCGACCGCGACGTGATTGAGGCAGTCCTGCACGGCGCTGTCACAGGTGAGGTCGGGCCAGGCGACGTCGTTGGACTGGGTGGTGACGGCCAGCGAGTTCACGGAAGCGGTGAGGCTGGCGGTCTTGACCCGGCTGGTGCCGGACGGCTCGAGCGCGGTGAAGGTCGTCGGCTGGCCGTTGAGCAACCCCGAGCGCAGTTGCTCGAAGGTGAGGTCGACGTTCCACTGGCTGCTGGTGGTGCCCTGGCCGACGGCGACGCGCTGGCTGCCGACCACCACCGACAGGGTCGAGCCCGAGGTCACGGTCTTCACCGCGTTGCGGAAGATGAGCGTGCCGCGCGCGGCGACGGGCGAGATGGTCGAGGGCACGGTCACCTTGGTGCTGCCCGAGACCTGCGTCACGCGCGCGACCGCCAGCAGCCGCGCCGTGAGCGTGGTGCCAGTGGCGGTGGTGAGGTCGACGAGCAGCGAGCCGCCGGACAGCAGCGAGCTCAACTCGGCGTTCTGGTCGACGGTGACCTCGAAGGTGCGCGCGCCGGTCAGCGTCGCCTTGCCGAAGGGAACGTCGTCCTGGCGGCTGGCGACCGCCGAGAGGTCCTTGCTCGCACGACCCGAGATGACGAAGGTGGCGCCGCGCGCGGTCAGCACGGGCGTCGCGTACACCGTGACGCCAGCAGTGGTGGCCTTGAGCTCGGTGACCAGCTCGGCACCATCGGCGACGACCTGGGAATCGGACTCCACCGCGGTGGCTTCGAGCGCGCCACAACCAGCGAACACCACGACAGCAAGGAGCAGAGCGTTTTTCATCGGACGCTCCCGGTACCATGTCCCACATCAGCGCACAACGAGACTCTGCGAGCCGCGCGTCACGTCGGCGAGCGGACGCGCGCCGAAGAGTCGTCGGCGCGCGGTCGGGGAACGGGAACGCCGCGGCCGAGCAGGAGCAGACCTTCAGCGGGCACCCGGACCTTCCGCGACCGCCCGCTCCGTGAGGGAGCCTGCCCTGCTCAGGCCTGCCACGGGCGCTTGATGGCCGCCGGCAGCCCCAGGCTCGCACCGCCGTCGAGCTCACGGGTCTTCGACAGCGCCTCGAACTCCTTCACTTCCCCGAGCATGAACTCGAGCTTGGCGCGGCCCCGCGTGAGCGCGTCGGCGCCCACCAGCAACCTCGACGGCGGGTCGGCGAGGGTCGAGACGTGCCAGAGCACGCGCGCCAGTTCCTTCGGGTCACCGACCTGCTTGCCGCTGAAGTTGCCCAGCCGCTGCTTCACCGCCGCCAGCACCGCCGAGTCACCTTGCGAGAACTTCGCCGAGGTCGACGCGGCGAACTCGGTGCGAAACCCGCCGGGCTCGATGATGGTGCACAGAATCTTCGAAGGGGCGAGTTCCTGCGCCAGCGCCTCGGTGTAGCCCTCGAGCGCGAACTTCGACGAACAGTACGCCGCCCCCCCCACGCTGCCGGCCAGCCCCGCGATGCTCGACATCTGGAAGATGCGGCCGCCGCCCCGCGCCCGCAGCGACGGAATGGCCGCCTGGCAGACCCGCACGACGCCGAAGAAATTCGCCTCGAACTGCGCGTGAAATTCGTCGTCGGTCAGGCTCTCGGCGGGGCCGAAGTGCCCGTACCCGGCGTTGTTGACCAGCACGTCGAGCCCGCCGAAGTGCGCCACGCCCTTCGCCACCGCCGCCTCGACGCTGGCGCGCGAGTTGACGTCCATCACCACGGTGAAGAGTCGCTCGTGCGTGCCCAGCGCGGCCAGGGCGTCGTCCGAGCGGGCTGCGGCGATGGCGCGGCCTCCATTCGACAGCACGTGTTCGACGATGACCCGGCCCAGACCACGGGCCGCACCGGTGACCAGCCAGACGGGAGCGGAGTTCATGGCGCGCACTCTAACGGCGCACCACCCGCGCAGCACGCCAAGTGGCGAGCGGGAACGGCGGTCACTTCTTCTCGGCCGTGACCGTCACCGTCCAGTCTTCGCGGGTGCCGCCCTCACCCAACAGCACCACGGTGGTCACGCCTGCCGCACGAGCGTTCAACTGAACGGTCCCCGGGCTGCTCACCCGCGCGTCGAGCACCGAGGGGTCACCCACCGCCACCTTCGAGACCCCCTTGAACGACAGCGTGCCGACCTTGCCGACCGACACGGTCAGCGCGTGGGGGGCCGCCGGCAGATTGGCCTGCAGGGCCGACCAGAGCAGGGGGTCGCCCTTCTGAATCGGCAGCATGGTCTTGTGGCCGAGTGCATACGACTGGCTCTTCGTCGCCACCACGCTCGAGGTGATGAACGCCGAAGGCAACTGCGCCTCGCGAACGTCGGCCGGCGCCACCACCGAGCCCTCGGCCAGGTCCCTGGTGGCGACCAGCACCGACACCACGTCCCACCCGGCGGTCTCGACCTGCACGTCGAACGCCTCGGGCTCGGTCGCCTTGCCCTTCCACACCTTGAGCGTGGTGGTGCCGGCCTTCAGCGCGGTGAGCACGATGCCGTCCTTGGCGGTGGCGTCGACGTCGGCGATGGCCGGGTCGCCGATGGCGACCCTGGTCGCACCTCCGGGCACGACCAGTCGCGAGGTGCCGGGAAAGAGCTTGATGGGCTCGGCGGCGAACGAGGTGGAAACGACGACGAGCGCGGCGAGGAACGACGGGCGAAACACGGGCATGGTGAAACCTCCTGCCGTTCAGACACGGGCAGTCGTCACGCCTTGCACGAAAAAGAGCAGGGGCCGTCGCCGTCACCTCAGGCTGACCTCGACGCCCCTGTCTCACCCCTTGCTGCTGACCGCCGCGCGCTTCAGTGCGGCGCCGGCGTCGCGTCGTCGTGGCCGGGGCGAACCGGCGCGAGGTTCTTCTCGAACCGCTGCGCGTACAGCCGGTACATGGTCGGCAACAGCACCATGGTCAGCATGCAGGCCGACATGGTGCCGAACACGATGACCACCGCGAGCGGGCGCTGGGTTTCACTGCCCATGGCGCGGCTCATGGCGGCGGGCACCAGGCCCAGCGCCGCGAGCGAGGCCGTCATCAGCACCGGGCGCAGCCGGTCCTTCGCGCCCTCGACCACGGCGTGCTCGAGCAGCATGCCCTGCTGGCGACGTTCGACGATGGCGCTGGTGACGAGCACGCCGTTGAGCGAGGCCTGACCGATGAGGGCGATGAAGCCGACCGCCGCGGCCACCGACAACGGCATGTCGGCCAGCCAGAGCCCGAACACGCCGCCGGTCAGGGCAAAGGGCACGTTGAGCAGCGTGAGCACCGCACGGGGGAACGACGCGAAGGCGTTGAAGAGCAGCAGCAGCGTCAGCAGCAGGGCAATCGGCACCACCTGCACCAACCGCTTCATGGCGCGCTCCTTGTTCTCGAACTCGCCGCCCCAGTCGATCTGCTGGCCGGCCTGCATGGGCGCCTGCTGCTCGACCTTGGCGCGAGCCTCGTCGACGAAGCCGCCCAGGTCGCGGTCGCGCACGTTCATGCGCACGCCGATGTACCGGCGCCCGTTCTCGCGGTTGATGGCCGCACGCCCCTGGCCGGTGGTCACCTTGGCCAGCGCCTCGAGTGGCACCAGGGTGCCGCCTTCGACGGGCACCCGCAGCTTCTTGATCTTCTCGACGTCGTCGCGCTCGACCCGCGGCAGCCGCAGCACCACGTCGAACTTGCGCTCGCCGTCCCAGAAATCGTCGACCGGGCGACCGCCGACCGCGCTCTGGAACACGTGCTGGAAATCACCCAGCGACATGCCGTAGCGGGCCAGCGCCGTGCGGTCGGGAGCGACCTGAATCTGTTCCACGGTGCCGCTCTTGACCAGCGCGAGGTCGGCCACGCCCTGCACGCCCGAGAGCACCGACTTCACCTTCTCGGCCTGGGCCTGCAGCGTCACCAGGTCGTCGCCGTACAGCTTCACGGCCACCTGCCCCTGCTGCCCCGAGATGGACTCGTTGACGTTGTCGCGAATGGGCTGGCTGAAGTTCACTTCGATGCCGGGCACCTCGTCGACGCCGGCCTCGAGGCTCTTGAGCACGTCGCCCAGCGAGCGCATTTCCTTCGGCCATTCTTCGGCGGGCTTGAGCTTGACGAAGATTTCCAGGTTGTTGGGCAGCTTGGGGTCGGTGCCGTCTTCGGGCCGACCCAACTGGGTGAGCACCGCCGCCACCGCGGGGTGATGCTCGACCTTGCCCACCACCATCGGCACCAGCTTGCGACCTTCGGTCAACGAGCTGTTCGTGGGCAGGGTGAAGGTCATGTACAGCGCGCCCTCGTTGAGCTCGGGCAGGAATTCGGACCCCAGGCGCGGCACGGTGAAGACCGTCACGCCCAGCAGCACGGTGGCCAGGGTGAAGACCACGAAGGGCCGCTTGAGCGAGAAGCGCAGGGTCGGCTCGTAGATGCGCTGCGCGAACTTCAGCACCGGCGACTCGCGGTGGTGCACCGGCCCCCGGTAGAGGAACGAGGCCAGCACCGGCACCAGGGTCACCGAGAAGAGCAGCGCACCCATCAGCGCGGCGGCCACGGTGTTGGCCATGGGCGAGAAGATGCGGCCCTCGACCCGCTCGAGCAGGAAGATGGGCAGGTACGCCGCGATGATGATGAGCAGGGCGAACACGGTCGGGCGCACCACCGACACCGCTGCCCGGCGAATGCGTTCGATGGGAGGGCCACCCAGGTTCCCCTTGGCCACCAGCGCCACCAGAATGGCCTCGATGATGACCACGCCGCCGTCGACGATGACGCCGAAGTCGACCGCGCCCAGCGAGAGCAGGTTGGCCGACATGCCCCGCTGCTTGAGGTAGCTGAAGGCGCTGGCCAGCGAGAGCGGAATGAGCGTGGCGACGATGAGCGCCGCCCGCAGGTCCAGCAGGAACACGAAGAGCACCAGGGTCACCACGATGGCTCCCTCGAGCAGGTTGTGACCCACGGTGTGCAGCGTGGCGTCGACCAGGTCACCGCGGTCGTAGAACGGCTCGACCGTCACGCCCTCTTCGCCCGCCAGGCGGTGGTTGATGGCCTCGACCTGCTCGCGAATGCCCGCCAGCACCGTCGACGGGTTCTCGCCGCGCCGCATGAGCACGATGCCCTGCACCGCGTCGAAATTGAGCCCTTCGCTCACCACACCCTGCCGCGGCGCCCAGGCCTCGGTCACGGTCGCCACGTCCTTGACCAGAATCGGGGTGCCGTCGCGCTCGGTGACGCCCACGTTGCGAATGTCGTCGAGTGACTTGAACAGACCCTCGCTGCGAATGACGAACTGCTCGCTACCGCGCTCGAGCGTGCCACCCGAGGCGTTCTGCGAACCGTTCTTCACCGCTTCCTCGAGGTTGCCGATGGTCAGGCCGTAGCTGGCCAGCAACTGCGGCTTGGGCTCGACCTGAATGACCTTCTGCAGGCCGCCGTAGCTGACCACGTCGGCCACGCCGTTGACCCGCAGCAGCATCGGGCGCACCACCCAGTCCTGCAGGGTGCGCAACTGCATGGGGTCGCCCTTCGCGCCGCGCAGCGTGTAGCGGTACACCTCGCCGATGGGCGTGGCGTAGGGGCCCATCGAGGGCGTGATGCCCTCGGGCAGCTCGGCGTCGCGCAGCCGCTCGAGCACCTGTTGCCGCGCCCACAGGCCGTCGGTGCCGTCGCGGAAGGTGAGGGTGATTTGCGACAACCCGAACATCGACAGGTTGCGCAGGCGGGTCATGGCGGGCGTGCCGTTGAGCGCGCGCTCGAGCGGCAGGCCGATCTGTCGTTCGACCTCTTCGGCCGGCTGCCCGTCGAAGATGGTGATGATGGTGACCTGGGTGTCGGTCGGGTCGGGGAAGGCCTCGATGGTCAGGTCGCGGAACGAGAGGTACCCGACGATGCCAACCAGCCCCGCCAGGAAGAGCACCGCGGTGCGGTTCTTCAGGCTGAAGGTGACGATGCGTTCGAACATGTCAGCTCACTTCTCGCCAGACAGTTGAACCTGGTTGAGCAGCAGCAGCGCGCCGCGCGAGACGAAGCGCGTGCCCTCGTCGAGCCCGCTGCGAATCTCGGTCTCGCCGCCGCTGCGTCGCCCGGTCACCACCACGGCGGGGGCCAGGTGGCCCGGGCCGGTCGCCACGAAGACCACCGACCTGGGCCCTTGCGTGACCACCGCGCCGTCGGGCACGCGCACCGAGAGCACCCTGGCGTCAGGCGTGACCAGCACTTCGACGAAGGCGTTGGGGCGCAGCGCGCGATCGACGTTCTTGGCCCGCGCGCGCACTTCGACCGTGCGGCGCTTCGAGTCGACGACCTCGCTGATGTATTCGATGAGGCCGTCGCGGGTGGTGTTGTTCGAGGCCAGGTTGATGGTGATGCCCTCGCCCACGCTCAGGTCGCTCACGTCGCTCTCGGGCAGGTCGGCGATGACCAGCACCTCGTCGAGGTCCGACAGGCGCATCAGCGGCTTGTCGCGATCGGGCGTGACCTCCTGGCCCGAGAACACGTCGAGGTCGACCACCGTGCCCGCGCGCGAGGCCTTCACCCAGAACAGGTTGTCGCCCTCGGCCACCACCTGGAGGCTGCGCTGCTTCGATTCGGCGGCCTTGAGCGCCAGCTCGCTTTCCCGCAGCTCGGCCTCGCTGGTCAGCAGGTCCTTCTGGGCGGCGGCCTTGAGCTCGTACAGTTCCTTCACGCGCTCGAGCACGCGCTGGCGCACGGCGACCTGCGCGCGCGCACCTTCGGTCTCGCGGTCGAGGTCGGCGAACGCACCCGAGCGCACCGAGAAGAGCTTGTCGCCGGCCTTCACCCGGGTGCCCAGCCGCACCAGCACCGATTCCACACGGCCGGCCAGCGGCACGCCCACGTTCGAGGTGCGCTTCTCGTCGAGGTCGACGCGCGCGGGCACCGGCAGCGGCGTCAGGGGCGCCTGCTTCCGGGCCACGGCCATCTCGACGTATTTCCACTGCGGCGCGTCGTCGGTGAGAATGACCGACTTGCCGTCGCTCTTGATGGTCTCGACCGGGTTCACGGGCCTCGGCTTGTCGTTGCAAGCGGTCAGGCCCAGGACCACCAGGGCAGCACACAGGTCACGGCGCATCGGTCAGCTCCTTCGGGTACGTGAGGCCACCACCGGCGACGCGGGCACGGGCCACGCGCAGGCGGAAGCTGGCCTTGTCGAGATCGTTGGCGGTCAGCAGCAACTCGGCGCGGCTCCGGCGGGCGAGCAACAGTTCCTGAATGGGGGCGGCGCCGCGGTTGACGGCGGCCTGCAGGCGCTCGACCACCGACTGGGCCAGGGGCAACGAGAGCTCGCGCAGCCGCTTGATGCGGCCCTCGACGGTCTTCTGCTCGGCGTCGATGCGCTCGAGCTGGCTGCCGGAAATGGCGATGAGTCGCTCGCGGGCCCGCGCCGCCGACGACGCCGCCACCGCCGCGGCCGCCTCGTCGGCCTGGCCGTGGTCGAAGAAGGGCAGCGGGAACGAGAGACCCACGTAGACGCTGTTCTGCTGGTTGCCCGAGACCACGAAGCGGTCGTGCACGTAGCCCACGCGCAGGGTCGGGTCGGGCGCCCAGCGGCGAGCGGCGAGCAACTGGTTGGCTTCGGCGCTGGCGCGCGCGGCGTCGAGCGACTGCACGTCGGGCCGCTTGCTGAAGTCGGAGGTGGTGGAATCGAAGGTGCGCTCGAGCCAGGCGGCGGCGCGCGCGCGATCGCCGAAGGGCAGGCAGGGCAGGCCGACCAGCTCGCTGCAGGCGCGCAGCGCTTCTTCGAGGCCGGCCTTCGCTTCACCCAGCTCGGTGATGGTGCTCTCTTCTTCCAGTTGCGCGCGGTCGGCGTCGAGCGGGCTGGTGTCACCCTTCTCGCTGCGCTGCCGCTGCAGCTTCGTCAACTGCGTCGCGTCGGCGGCCAGCTCGGTCAGCGTGGCCACCCGCACCTCGGCGGCGGCGACTTCGGAAATGCCCTCTTCGACCGCCAGCACCTTCTGGCGAACCTGCTCGAGCACGTCGAGCACGGTGGAACGAAGCGTCTGGCCGGCCGCGTCCTGCCGGGGCCCGCGCTTGCCGAGTTCGAGCAGAATCGACAGGCCCACGCCCACGTTGGGCACGTTGAGAATGGGGTCCTGCAGGTCGGAGGGGTTGGTGGGCCCCACCGGAATCGTGTTGAGCGAGAGGTCGAGCCCCGGGTTGGGCAGGAAGTGAGCCCGGGCCAGGTCGGCGCGCGCGGAGGCGATGCGACCGCGAGCCGCCTGGAGGTCGGGGCTCGATTCCCAGACCTGCGACGCCAGCGAGGCGGGGTCGTCGGTCATCGAGAGGTCGAGCACCAGGGGCGGCTGGCCGGTGGCACCTGCGACGAGCACTGTCAGAAGACTGGGAAGCACGGTGCGATGGCAGAGCACACGCCGTACCGTCGACGACCCCGTTGATCTCGCTCACCTTTCGCCTGCGCTCCCCGCGGCCACTGAAACGGTCTTTCACTGCGGGGTGAAAGGCATTTTCAGTCACCGCGCGGCGAGTAGCGTGGCGGGTCGATGGCGCTCTACACGATGTACTGGCCCGAGTGGATGTGCGCGGCCGCGCGGGAGCAGGGCCTCGAAGGACTGGGGCTGCACGCGCTGTGGGGCGGCCACGACCACGACACCAGCTTCTCGCGCTTCAAGGTGGGTCCCGGCGACCAGGTGGTGCCGGTGACGGTGGTCGACGGCGTGCTGTACGCGCTGGCCAGCCTCGAGGTTCGCCAGAAGACCACCGGCGACGCCTGGCTGCCGCATCACCCCGAGCACGCGCGCACGCGGCTGCGTGGCTGCGGCTCGCAGGTGCTCGCGGGAACGCCTGGCGCAGTGCTGCGCTTCGACCGCCCCTTCACGGCGGCGCAGCTCGTCGCCTGGCGCTTCGACGGTGGGCGAGCCTTCAAGCACCTGGTGAAGGGCCGGCTGACGCGCACCATGTCGCTCGGTGGTGTGTACCGGGTGAGCGTGGACACGGCGAAGGTCATCGACTCGGTGCTCGCCGCCACGGTGAGCCAGGCGCCGGCCCGCGAACTCGAGCTCGAGCGACGGCTGCGCGAGCGGCCCGACGATGAAGCGGCGGCGCGCGTGCTGTCCGACGTGCTGCAGGAAGCAGGAGACCTGCGCGGCGAGGTGATGGCGCTCGAGCTCGCCCTGGCGCAGGAACCGTCGGTCGAGCGCGCGGCGGCCCTCGACGCGAGCCACGCGAAGCTGATGCGCAGTCGGGTGGGCCTCAAGAAGTCGTCGGGAGGCTTTCCCTTCCGCTCGGTGATGGGCGCGCGCAGCTTCACGCGGGTGAGCGCGTCGTTCCGGCTCGAGCCCGAGGCCTTCGTCGACTTCGCGCGCCGGTGGTTGGGGGCCGATGGCATCGACCGACTCGAGCTGCATCAGCGCGGCGGCGTGCGGGTGGAGCACGAACTGGCGCGGCTGGGCGCGACCCGCGACGGCGTCAGTTGGCGTCGAAGCCAGCCCTTCACGCTCGACGAAGTGCAGCCCGTGCTGGCTCTCGACGCCGCGGTCAGCCTGGTGTTCGAAGGGCCGGTGCGCGCGACCGACACGGGCGGCCCCCTGCCCTTCCAGCACGCCTCGCAGTGGACCGGCACGCCGCCCAGCAGCACCTTCGAGCTGCTGCTCGGCTCGACCGCCCGCGTGAAGCTGCAGGTACCCGACGGCAGCGCGGTGGGCGACCACCGACTGAACGCGTTCGCCGAACGACTGCACGGCCTGCGTTCGTCGCCGGTGTTCGAGCGCTTCGTTCGCGGCGCGCGGGGTGACCGGCCGCTGGCGTGATTACCGCGCCAGCATCGAAAGGACCGAAGTGAGCATCGGCGCGTCGGAGCGCGCGGCCGCAGCGGGCGCTGTCGTATCGACGTCAGTCTTCGATGGGGCCGGTGGGCGCGACGACGTAGACGTGGCCCGGGCCGTCACCCCGCGCCAGCTCGGCGCCCCACGTCGCCGCGTCGAGCGTGCCCGTCAGGTAGACGAAGACGGCGGTCTTGCCGTCGCCGTAGTTCGACGAGCGGCCCGGTTCGATGAGGTCGCCGGGCTTCAGCTCCGACCTGGTGCCGTGAAGGTAGCGAGCGAGGCCACTGCCATCGGTCCACGGCTCGAAGGGTACGGGGCTCACGCGCGCATCGTGTACAGCACGAACAACGGCACCATCAACAGCCCACTGAGAAGACCCACCAGCACCAGGGTGGCGCTGTACCGCCACGCCGTGCCCCACCAGCCGAACCGGAAGAGCCGCCCGAAGGCGATGAGGTCGTACGCGAACCCCAGCCCGTACCCCACGTTCGGGTCGACACCGAGGGTGAGCACCGCCGCCATCAACAGGCTGCTGACGGCTTGCAGGTGCAGCGAGAAGACCAATTGCTCGGACCAGAGAAGACGACGCTTCCGGGTCGTCACCACCAACGCCGTCGCCAGCGCGAAGACCTGCAGGAACTGCCCGCGCGGTGACTGCAGGTCGTTCGAGAGTTGCTCGAGCCGATCGGGGTGCCTCAAGGCCTCGGCCAGCGCGCTCTCGCCTTCCCGGTCTTTGACGTCGAACTTCGCCTGCGCGAAGCCCATGCGCAGCCCGTCCTTCACCGGGTCGTGCGGCACGCGCGACCACGCCAGGAAATAGAGCCCGGCGCAGATGAAGAAGAGACTCAAGGGGCGCGGGTACCGCGCGCGCTTCCCCTCGAGGTAGTCGATGGTCAACTGCCCGGGCACCACCACGCTGCGCACCGTGGTCAGCAACTTCTTGTCGACCTTGAGCACCGCCTCGAGGAAGTCCTTCAACATCGCCGCGCTGCTCAGGCGCAGTCGATCGTTGCGTTGACCGCAGCTCGGACAGTACTTGCCGACGATCGCCGTCTCGCAGTTGGGGCAGACCTGCACGGAGTCCACGGGAACCACGCCCGGGGTCGTTGGCGAAGTCGTCTCTGTCGTCGAGCCCTGCTCGCTCACGCTCGGCTCCTTCGGCGGTCATTCATGGCGCGGCCGACTCTGCCAGCCTTTGACGCCCACCGGGGGCGCTGCGTGGATGGCCTCGAGGAGTGGCGTACCTTCTCGCTCTCGCGGCGGAAGGCTCGCTTCGCCGATCAGCCCCTCGGCGCGGCGCGTGGGTCGTGGCTCGAATCGGTCTTCTGGGGCTCCTTTGTGTATTTCGACCTGCTTTCTCCCCCAGATACGAGCCAACCTCACGTGGCGAGGGTCAGCACCGCCGAGACCACCACCGGGACCCCGACCACGCGCAACCATCATGCCCACGCGGCACCGAGCAGCAGGCTCGCCACCGCAAGCGGTCCCCCCCGAGCTGAGGGCTCCGAACGCGAACACCACGGGCGCCATCGAGCCCGTGCGCTAGCGTCTACTGCACATGACCGTTCTTGCCTTGTTGGGCCGCGTGCTGCTGACCCTCGGCACCCTCGTCGTGGGAGACCTTCCGCTCCTGGTCGACCCCGTCACCGCCCCGCAGCTGCCCAACGGCGACGTGGCGATGGGGCTGCCACTCAACAGCGTCGCCTTGGCCCTGCAGCTCGCCGGCACCACCATCGCTTCCACGGCCACGCCCACCTGACCGACATGAAACGCGCCATGCTCATCCTCGTCGTCGTCGCAGGGGCGCTGGGGGCGCTGCTCGTGCTGCGCGACCGCACGTTGCCGCCGCCCCCACCCGTGGCCGTCGATGCGGGCGCCCTCGAACCCGGTCCTGCGGTGGCCACCAGTCAGGCCGCAGCGACGCCCGCGAGCGAGCAGGACGCTGGCGACGACGACGACGACTCGAAGACCTTCGAGCTCGACGTTCGGGTGGTCGAAGACGAAACCGGCGCCGCGCTCGCGAAGGCCCGCGTGGTGTGGGTTGAAGACGGCCAGGTGAGGCCCTGGGAGCTCTTCTCGCTCGACGCTTCGACCACCGATGCCCACGGCCTGGTGAAGACCACCCTCCAACCACGCGGCGTGCTGCTGGCCACCGCCGCGGGGCACGTGTGGTCCGACCCGGTCGACCTCGACGGATTCGACGGCCACGAAGTCATGCTGCGCTGTCACACGGGCCGGCCGTTGCACGGGCGCGTGGTCGACGCGCACGGTCGCGGGCTGCCGGCGATTCGGGTCATCACCAACGTCGAATTCGGCCAGGTCGGCCCCGAGCGCGTGACCTGGAACCAGGTCATGACCGATGGCACCGGGCGCTTCGAGAGCACGGTCGTCGAGGGAGACGTCGTGGTGCGGGCCGGCAGCGGCCCGTGGAAGGTCACCGAGCTCCACGTCACCGCGCCCGCACCGCCCGTGCACGTGGTCCTGCAGCCGGGCTTCGCGTTCAAGGGCGAGGTGCTCGAGCCCGACGGTGGGCCGTCGCCCTTCGCCACCATCGAGCTCGCTGGCGAGCGCGCGGGCCAGGCCGACCGCCACGGTCACTTCGAGGTCGAGAGTCTCGAGGCAGCGTCGGAACTGGCTGCGGTGTCCGACGACGAGCACCGCCGCGCGCAGCCCCGGCAACCGCCGGCGACCGCAGCAGAATGGACCCACGTCACCTTGCAGCTCGAGCCGACCCGCGAGGTCAGCGGCGTGGTGCTCGACGAAGCCGGCAAGCCGGTGCCCCTGGCGTCACTGCTCTTCGAACAGGTGCAGCCCAACGAGCCACCGCTGGTGCCTCTGGTGGATGACCTGACCAGGCCGTCGAACCTGCACGCCGATGCCCAGGGCCAGTTCTCGTTCGACACCGGCCAGGTCGACGGCCGTGCCCTCTTCGAGTTCGTGGGGTGGACCGCGGGAACCCAGGGTGCCGTGCGCGCGCACCCCGGTCAGCAGGTCGAGTTGGTGCTCCACCCCGTGCCCATGGTCGTCGGAGTGGTGACCACGACCGACGGTCGGCGGCTCGAGCACTTCAGGGTCGAAACCACCGACCTCGAGGCTCCCCAGGGCCGCTTCTCACTTCCTCGATGCCTGTTTGGAAGCCAGGTGACGCTTCGCGCAGCAGGGTTCGCCGACCGCGTGCTCCAACTGCCCGACGCGGGCATCGACTTCGGGCTGGTCGACCTGAGCGCCACGCACCGCGTACGACTCGAGCCGGTGGTGACGGGGGTGCCCAGGGCGTTCCGCAGCGAAGGAGAACCACTCGAGCCAGGCACCGAGGGCAATCGCCCCCGCGTGGTCTTGGTGAACGGCGAGGAACTGACGCCTGCGCCCGACGGCGGCCTGGTCTTCGAGGCGCGCCTGCCGCACGACACGGTGTGGGTGACGGGCCGGGCCTTCCAGGGCCGACAGGTCGAGGTCGGCGGCACCGACGAGGTGGTGCGCGTCACGCTCCAAGCCGGAGTCTGGCTGGTGGTGCACCCGACCCCACCGCACCCCGAGCACGACGGCGCGTGGCTGCACTTCGAAGACTGTGTGCCTGCGCGGGCGCCGGGCGAAACCTTCCGACCCTCCATTCCGCCTCCGCACGAGGGCTGGGTCTTCGCTGGGCTGTCGCCTGGCCATTGCCGACTGGTGGTCGAGCGCGACAACCTTCAGGGCACGGTGGAGGTGGACTTGCCGGCCGAGGCCGTTGCGAACGTCACCATGGCCATCACCGAAGGGCCCTTGCCCCAGGCCAGGGGCCCCGGCATCTGGCAGATTCGCGGCGAGCGCCCCAGCCGACATCGCAGCCGCTGAGTCACCCACGCCCAGTTGCACAGGGGCACGGGCTCGGGGGTCAGGGCACGGGTGAAGACCCGGCTCGCCCTGCTCCTCGGGCAGCAGCTCGGGCGTCTTCGAGGGGCACGTCGCGGTCTTCCCGCTCTGAACGACGCCCGCGCCGAGCGACTACTTGTGGTTCGGCTTGCCTTCGCCGTGCGGGAAGCTCCAGAGCTGCTTCGACTGCCCGGTGGCCTCGGTCACTTCGATGGCCTGGTCGACGTCGAGCCCGGTGAGGGTGGTGGTCTCGAGCGTCTTGTTCGGCCAGCGAATGACGACCTTCTCGATCTTCGCGTTCTTGCCCAGGCCGAAGTGCAGCCGCGAGCCGTTGGCCGCGCCGAAGCGACCGCCGCTCCAGTATTCCTGCACCTGGGTCTTGCCGCCGGCGGTGACCCAGACCTTGGCGCCCATGGCCTGCGAGTTGGTGCCCTTCGACAGGTCGGCCTTGAAGGCCACCTCGAACCAGTGGTTCGCGTTGCCCTTGTTGTGGAAGAGCATGCTGGGCCACGAGTCGCCCGGCGTCGCGCCGCCGTTGTTCACCATCAGGTCGACGTTGCCGTCGTGGTCGTAGTCGGCGAACGACGCGCCGTGACCCTTGCCCCACAGGTGCAGGTCGTAGAACGGGGTGCGCAGCGCGAAGGTGCCGTCACCCTGGTTTTCGTAGAAGAGGAAGGGCTCGGCCTGCTGGAAGTACGGGCCGCCGGCGCCCATCACGAGGTCTTCGTCGCCGTCGTTGTCCCAGTCGGCGTTGTTGGCCCCCATGGTGCCCAGGGGAATGAAGTGGGTGGTGGCCGCCATGTCGGTGAAGGTGCCGTCGCCGTTGTTCTTGTAGATGGTCGAGGCGTGCTCCCATTCGCGCTTCTGGTAGCCCTCTTTCTTGAGCAGGTTCGAGCAGGTGCAGATGGGCGCGAAGCCCCACTTCACGCCTGACGAGACCACGTACTGCCCGGCGTAGAGGTCGAGCTTGCCGTCGCCGTCGTAGTCGAACATCTGGTTGGTGTAGCCCTTGATGGCGGTGTCCTTGTTCAGGCCGCTGGTGTTGGTCACGTCCTTGAACGTGCCGTCGCGCTTGTTCATGTAGAGCCGCTTCCAGCCCCAGCCCTGAATGAAGAGGTCGGGGTACCCGTCTTCGTCGAGGTCGCCGAACGACACGCCGACCGTGCCGAACAGGCCGTCGAACTTGCCGGGCGTCGCGATGCCGGCCTTGGTGGCCAGCGTGAACGTGCCCTTGCCGGTGTTGTGGTACAGCCGGGTGGTGCCGTTGGCGTCACCGACCGCGATGTCGAGGAAGCCGTCGAGGTCGTAGTCGGCCCACGCCACCACCATGCCGTAGCCGTCGGTGAAGGCCAGGCCGCTCTTCTTGGTGACGTCGGTGAAGGTCAGCTCGCCCTCGTTGTGCATCACCGTGACCGGGCCCGCGCCGTCGTAGTTGCAGCAGTGCCGGAAGATGTCGGGCTTGCCGTCGTTGTCGTAGTCACCGGGCACGGCGATGATCTGCGCGCAGTCCTGCTTGCCCATCTTCGCGGCGGGCTGCAGCTCGAACTTCCCGTTCACGTTCTTGAACATCTGGAAGGGGAAGAACTTGCGCTCGAAGATCAGGTCGTCCCAGTTGTCGCCGTCGAGGTCGGCGAACGAGATGCTGCCGGTGCCGCCCACGTTGTGAATGCCCATGGCCTGGGTCACGTCTTCGAAGGGCAGGTAGCGCCAGTCGGGCGCGGGGAAGATCTCGGTGACGAACTTGGTGGTGTACGACTCGTCGTCGTGGTGGGCGACCCAGTCCTTGCCGTGCAGGCCGACGTCGCTGGCCATCAGCATCCACCGCGCGTCGAGCTGATCGTTGAGCTTGAACGAGAGGTTGGCGTACTTCGAGGCCAGCTCCCATTCCTGGCGGCGCCAATAGGCGTTGGCCAGCGCGAAGGTGACGGTCGCGTCCTTGTTGAAGTCGGCCTCGAGCTTCGAGCCGGGCCCGAAGAACTCGATCAGCTTCTTGAAGTCACCCAGGTACAGCAGCGCCATCGCGTAATTGCCGTAGCCCTTGAGGCGCGCCTTGGGGTCGGTGAGGGCCGCGATGCGCTTCTCGAACTTCGGGTACAGCACGGGCCGGCGCTCGAAGAAGTTGGTCTCCTTCATGAAGGTCATCACCGCGGGCAGCGGCGTCATGCGCATGTCGCCCTCGATGAGAATGTCCATGTAGAAGAGGTCGGTGTCTTTTTCCTTCCGCTCGGTGTGGCGCACCTTGAGGAAGTTGTCCCACCCGAAGTCGTCGTCGCTGAGCGAGACCTGGCTGACCGGACACCGGTCGGGCAGGTCCGACGGGTTGAACTGCGGGCCGAACTGCGCGGTCACCGACGCCGCGAACACACCGATGGCAAACTGAAGAGCAGGCACGTGCACCTCGTTGAAGAGCGGCGAAACCGTACCATGGCCGCCGCCCTTCGTGCGCTGTTCCGCTCGGGCGACCTATTCCGGCGCCGCCTCGGTGGTCGGGTGCGCCGCGCCCAGCTTGCGCCAGAGCGTCTTGCGGTCGATGCCCAGCATCTTCGCCGCGAGCGTGCGGTTGCCGTTGGTGGCCTCGAGCACGCGCTCGATGTGCCGCCGCTCGATGTCGGCCAGGGTCGACAGCTCGGTGGTGTCACCCACCGGAGAAGCCGCCGGGCGGTTCCACTGCTTGACCTTGTCGGGCAGGTCGTCTTCCTGCAGTTGCTCGAACTGGGCGAAGGCCACCGCGCGTTCGATGCAGTTCTGCAGTTCGCGCACGTTCCCAGGCCAGGTCCACGCCAGCAGCTTGGCCGCCGCGCCAGGAGAGATGCCGGTGACCTTCTTGCCCGCGCGCTCACCCGCCCGCGCCAGGAAGTGCTGGGCCAGCAACAGCACGTCGTTGCCACGCAGCCGCAGGGGCGGCAGCTCGAAGCTGATGACGTTCAGGCGGAAGAACAGGTCTTCGCGGAAACGGCCTTCTTCCACCGCGGTCTCGAGGTCGCGGTTGGTGGCGGCGATGATGCGCGCATCGAAGGGAATTTCCTTTTCGGCGCCCAGCGGCCGCACCGTCTTTTCCTGCAGCGCCCGCAGGAGCTTGGGCTGCAGCGAGAGCGGCATCTCGCCGATTTCGTCGAGCAGCAGCGTGCCGCCCTGGGCCTGCGCGAACAGGCCCACCCGGTTGGCGCGCGCGTCGGTGAACGC
>CAIWFK010000321.1 GCA_903911905.1 uncultured Myxococcales bacterium | reverse complement strand
GGCGCTTCGAGGGCGGCTCCTCCGTCCTCGCTTCCCGGAGCCTTCATGGACACCAAGCCTTGCGCCCAGTGCGGTACCGACACCACCTGCAGCCACCCCAGCACCGCCCAACTCGCCGCAGCGCTTGGGGGTGAGTCCATGGGCCCCGAGGTCCTGCCGGGCAGCCGGCGTGCGCGGCTCGAGGCAAAGATGGAGCGGCGCACCATCTGGGCCGGCAAGGCCGCGGCGCGCTCCGAGTCCCGCTCGGCGAGGGCGCGCAACATCGGCGACGCCATCCCCTTCGGGCAGCCCATCCTGGTTGGGCACCACAGCGAACGTCGGTCTCGGGCCGATGCGCAGCGCATCCACTCCAACCTCACCAAGGCCGTCGAGGAGTTGCGCCTGGCGGAACACCACGAGCAGCGGGCCGGCGGCATCGCCGCGCAGCTGAAGCGCTCGGTCTTCTCCGACGACACCAACGCCATCGAAGCGCTCGAGGCACGCATCGCGCAGCGAGAAGCCGAAGCGGAGCGCCGCAAGACCATCAACGCCGCCTTCAAGAAGGCCAAGGGTGAAGCGCCCGCCCGCTTCGCGTCGCTGGTTGCGACAGGACTCCTGACGCAGATGGAGGCACTGAGCCTCGCTGGGACGATGGCCAGCATGCGCTACGAGCGGCCGTTCCCCAGCTACAGCCTCACCAACCTCAATTCGAGCGTCCGCCGGGACAGGGAGCGCATCGCCGCGCTGAAGCTGCAGCAGGATCGGACCGAGACGGCGCGGAAGCAGGGCGGGGTGAAGCTGGAGGGAGTCGGCGAGTACGTGCGCATCACCTTCGCCGAGAAGCCCGCCCGCGAGGTGCTGGAGGCGCTCCGCGAGGCTGGGTTCCGCTGGGGCGGCGGCTCGTGGGTCGGTGAGCGCTCGAAGCTGCCGGCCGAGGTGGCCGAGTTCGTTCCAGCGGAGTGACCCGGCATTACCGAGCCGTGCGGCCCCGGGCGCGGGGCTACGGCCTGGGTCGACCGACTGCCTGGCGAGTCGTCGTCGCGCCTCCCGCTGACGCGGTGAGGGCGGCGCTCCTGCCGCCTCGCGCAGGGGGCAAGCATGAGGCGGCACATCGCGGAACTCGCAGCGGGCGGTTATTTCGCGTCGGGCCTGAGTGACCCCGGGGAGGTCCGCGGCGTCACGCTGGCCGGCTACCACGTCGGCATCAGTTGCTCGGAGTTGCGTCCTCGACTCCTCGAGGAGGTCGAGGCCTGCGTGCGAGAGCACTCGGTGCGTGTCTTCGTCGACTCCGGCGCCTTCTCCGAGGTGGCTGTCGTCGGCGGTGGCCTGGCAACCGTGCGGCCGCTGAGCGCGGCCGACTGGGAGAGACGGCTGTCCACCTACGAGCGACTGGCTCGGAGCTGCGGGCCGAACGCGTACCTCGTCGCGCCGGACAAGGTGGGCGACCAACGCGAGACGCTGGCGCGGCTCGAGCGCTACGCGCCGCGTCTTCGGGCGCTTCGGTTGGTGCATGGCGACGCGTGGTTCGGCCCTCATCTCATCGTGCCGGTGCAGCGCGGAGAGCTCCCGATGACCGAGTTCGCCACCAGGGCGTGCACGGCGTTGGGGCTGGGCGAAGACGACGTCGTGTGGGGCATCCCGATGAAGAAGGGGGCGACCCCGCTGCGCGAGCTCACGTTGTTCGCGCGCAGTTGTCCGCCAGATGCTGCCTTTCACCTCCTTGGAATGGGGCCGGCGTCGCCCCGGTTCGAGGTCGCGGTGTTGAGCCTCATGGCGGAGTGCCCGGAGGCTCGCATCACCTTCGACGCGGTGCGGGTGACGGCGTTGGTGGGGCGGGGTGACGGGGGTAGCGCCCGCCCACTCACGGCTGCCCAGGACGCTGTCCGACGTGAGGAGCCAGGAGCCGCGTCATCGAGGGTGAAGCGGGTAGCGCTCGAGCGGGTGCTTGGGGCTGAGTCCTTCGCGCTGCTTGCCGACAACGGCTGGGTGGATGCGGAGCTCCCCCCGAGCCCGGTGGTCGTCCCGGAGAGCAACGGCCAGATGTCGCTCCTCGCGGGCCCTCCCGCCGTCACGCTTCGGTGAGGCGGCGCTCGTGCCGCTCATTTCTGGAGCACCTGCGATGCGTACCGAGTCACTGCTTCTTGCTGAGGGCGACCCCGTGGAATTCACCGACGGCCGTGGTGCGCGTCACCTGGGCGTCCTGACCTACGCCCCCAACCCCTGCTTCTGCACCGACTACGTAGGGGTGGCACCGGAGGGCGACGCCGGCGTCAGGCGCGTGATGGCAGCGTGGGTGGCTCGCCGCCCTCCCGATGGGAGCTGCCGTTGCGCCCTCGCAGGGCCCAGCCGCGACTGCAGCGTCCACGGCGACGGTAATTGAGGCTTCTCGCCGTCCGCGCCGCCCGCTGCGCTCTGTGAGGCAGCGCGTCCAGCGACGAGCCTCAATCCCCAACACCAGGAGTCAGCGATGCACGCCACGTTGCAGACGGTCGAAGCCCACGACGACGTCGAAGTCCTCCAGTGCCTCACGCACGCGCCGCGCAAGCAGCTCGCGGCGGCGCTGTTGGCTAGCGGTGGGTTGCGAGGCCTGGTGCAGGCCAGCGACGCGAAGCTGAGAGAGCACCTGTCAACGGCGGCCATCAAGGCGCTGAGGGCAGCCTTCGAGCTCCCGAAGCGGTTCGAGGCGGCTACGGAGAGGCGGCCGCGGTTGACGACCCCGGCGGACTGCAACGCGCTCTTCCGCCCCCACCTGGCGCACCTGCCGCATGAGCGCTTCATGGTGGCCAGCCTCAACGCCCGGAATACCCTGCTACTGCTCGACACCGTCGCTGATGGCTCCGTGGACCAGTGCAACGTCGACCCCAGGCGAGTCTTCGCGGGCGCGCTGCAGGCCGGGGCCACCAGCATCGTGTTGGCGCACAACCACCCGTCGGGGAACGCGGAACCCTCGAGCCAGGACATCGCGCTCACCAACCAACTGCGACAGGCGGGCCGGACGCTGTGCATCAGGTTGGTCGACCACGTAGTCGTTGCGGCCGATGGATTCGTCAGCCTGCTGGTGCGAGGCTATGTCACGGGGCTATGACGGACGGATCCGCGAGTGGGATGACGTCAGCGACGTCAGCAACGGTCAGCCGTTCCACAGCATCGCCGTCACCTGTGCGGTCCGCTCGCATCAGTCTTCGAACGGGTGCGCGCTGAGTTGGGCTGCAGCAAGGTCAACGTGGAAGGAAAGGCTCCGGTCGGCGCGACGATGGTCTATCGGCTCTAGGCCCGCGGTGGGCACCTGGGCGATGTGGGTGCGGCTGACGTCACCTGCCATGCGGCGATGGCCACACCCGGCTGAGGCGCACGACCCGGGTTTGAGCGCGAGGAGCGAGCTCGTGCTCAGTGTTCCAACGAGTCGTGAACTTCTTCTCCGGACAACTCGAAGTCGCCGGCCACGCATTTCAAGGCCGATAGACTGGTTTGATCGGCAAACCGGAATACGACCGTAGCGTCCCCGCTGCTTCCGGCACCACAGTAGGTCATCGTGCTGCACTCAATTCGGACGCCAGCTGCTGCTTCGCCAGCGAGGGGCCGGACGAGTTCACAGGAGGCCCCTTCGGCGAGTTCCCTCGGGGCCCTGCTTTCAATGTCCTTGATTCCCGTTCCGAGCTTGAACGACGTTTCCGCACGCTTGAGCAATGAGGTGCAGTGTGCCGTTCGACACTGTCGCTCTTGTTGACGGACGTAGAGCAGATAGAGAACGAAACCGACTGAGAGCGCGAACACGACCGAAGACGCAACAAACAACATCGCGGGCCCAACTCGACGTGCCTGTCGTGACGCCAAGGACGTCATTACTGACTCAACTCGCGTGGCGGACGTTGGGGTGCCTTCTTCTGGTCGGCGACCGGCGCCTTTAGGGTTGGCGGCGGTTGCCCCTTTGTTGCCGAGGCCGCAGGTTTCGCTGCAGGCTTGGCCTCGTCCTTCGACGCAGGCGAGGCCGTCGGCTTCGTCGGTGCGGTCAGACTGGTCTCGAAGGTAGTGATGTCCTTCTGGATGTCGGCCTTGTTCTTGACGATGTCATTGAATACCGACTCGGGCTTCATCTCGGTCCAGTTCGAGTACTTCCCGCCCGTCGCGAAGGTAAGAATGTCTTCGCAGTAGTCAGTGCAGTTGGATGTCGCAGCGTTGTAGCCACTCTTCGCCTCAGGATAGGAGTACGTCTTCTTGCCCGCGTGATGGGCCACCTTCTTGCCAGTAGTCGAATCGTTGATCTCTTTGACCACGGCAGTGTCTAGCCCCTTCCCTTCCTTGAACACGACCACAGTCGGAGCTTTTCCGCTCGCTCTGGCCGTGAGGGAAGCAGTCGTTACCTCGTGAATGTTCACGAAGGCAGGTTGGCTTGGCAGAAGCGCCCGCGCTTGCGACGTGAGAGATCCGTCGTAGTCGACCATTCCATAGTCGGCGCGCACGGCGTGACCCGGCGTTGCTGGATCGTCGACCGCGATTCCGAGATGACCAACCCCGCCGGTCTCGTAGATGACGTAGACGTCGTTGCCGGTAGGGTCCGTGAACTTCAGAGGGTTGTCTTGCGCGTAGGTGAAACGATTGAGGCTGGCCGGCTCGACGCACATGGGAACAATCTGGGGTTCTGGCAAGAAGCGCGGGGCAGAGGGATCGTAGTAGCGCGCGAGCGCCACCGACGTGTACGCGGCAATGGAAATCGCGATCAGTCTTGCGGTCCCTGTCACAAGTGCCCCTCTGCTCGAACATCGTGGGTTGAGGACGCGTCAACATCCAACGGATTGATGCTGCAGGGTGGGTTGGCGGGGACCAAGACCGCACCTAGTCCCGAGGGACTCTCGACCGCAGTGAGAATGTTTCGACAATGGGGTGGCAGCGCAGAGAGCGCGGGAGTTGTTGGGGGCGCGATGGCATCGGAGGGGTTCGGATGCGAAGTCTGAAGTTGGCCCGGCGAGCGCCGGACGCTCTCGAGGACTTGAGACGGCCTGTTCGAGCGCCCTTCTCGGACTTCGTCCACGAACGCAAGCTTCCGGTCGACCCAGCTGGCGCGAGAGAGCCACGCGACCACGTCATAGGCCTTGGGTCGAACGGCTGGGTGCCGACCTTCGGAGGCGTCGTCGCTTACACGCCTCTGCATGAAGTCCTCCCAGTACCCCTCCCGCACCGGTTCCGCCGCACCTAGGTTTGTAGCGACCGTTGCGTGAGAAAGGGCGCGCTGATGGGAGGCCGAACTTCCGAGGCGCCTCGCTTGGAGTTCGTGCGCGGCGCTGAGTTGCCAGTGGATCTCGACGCTGCGGGGTGCCAGCGCCGCCGCAGCTTCGAGCACCGGAATCGCGCTCGGGTTGTCGGAGGAGATCCATGGCGCGACGGCGTCGGCTGCCAGGACTCCGAGGAGTTCGCGCTTTGAGAACTCTCGCATATAGGCGCCAGAGCGTATGCCCTCTCGGGGGACGCCAAGGTCCTCGACCATTTGGACGTCGGTCGACTCCCCGCCCCCTGAAGTGGCCTCAATGTTGGACTTGTATTGCCCGTCGTCGTACCGAAGGAACAGGTGCTGGGGCGCGCTCACCATGAATACGGGGTAGTTCAGGCGTTCTGCAATCGCGAACCACAACACGGGCAAGGACGAGCAGTTGCCTCGATGGGTTCGAAGAAGGTGAACGAGAGTGCGAAGTTCAGGTCGCTCGTTGCGCACGAGCGCGTCCATCGCATCCCGGTCGTACGAGAACCCCAACTCCCGGTACAGCACCGTGTTGATCACTCGGATTCGGCGATCGGGGTCCCGGCTGTTCCCGACAATCGCACGAACTCGACCGGCGATGCCGTCGAGCAAATGGCGCCCCTCTTGGATGTTGGCGTCAGGGAACCGCAGGGTCGACAACTTCAGTGCAGCGTCTCCAATATTGAGCTCAGCATCGGGAGTTCGAAGAACATCCTCGACGACACGAAATGTCGTGACGTCTTTGGGGCCAGCCGCCGAGGCAGGAACGGCCAGCAGCAGCGCAAAGGGCAGCACCCCACAGCTGAATTGCGCCATTCACGCCCCCACCGTTGGTGCCCCGACTACAGCATCGCAACGGTACTTTGAGCAATGGGCGTTGGCGTTCCCGCTATCTCGGAGTGGTCATGCGTGCTCATCGCCCCACCTGCGTCGCGATGTGAATCTCGGGGTGTCCATCATTGATAAGGCATGCGGGAGGGTTCGTCACGCCGCCCGCTGCGCTCCTGAAGGGCGGCACTTCCGTCGCCCTCCTGAACAGGAGCCGCGATGGCCGACGACCCCGACGACAGCCGCACCACCTTCGCCAACCCCGGCAGCGCGCTGCGCGCAGCCTCGAAGCGCAACCCCCGAAACCTGCCGTGCCCGACATGCAAGCAACCCAACCGCCTGACGCCGAAGGACAAGGCCCGCGGCTACCAGTGCGATGACTGCGCGAATGCCGAGGAGGGCTGCTTCTGATGGCCACTCTCTACGACTACGAGGCAGCCGTCGATGAGCTCCACCGCCGACGCGCGCGCGTCGCCGCCGCGTCGGAGGTCTTCATCAAGGGCGAGCTGGCCCTCGCAGAGCTCGAGCAGGAGACGACGGCGGCGCGCGAGGCAGAGCGCACTGTTACCGCGACCCGGGCGGCCTGGTCCCGGACGCCATTCTCGGCACTGACGGCATCAGAGAAGGCTCTGCTGGCGCCGGCGCGCCTCGTAGTCGAGGAGCAACTGGCCGCGGCGATGAAGGCGGTCGACTTCGACCCGCTCGACGCTGCCCACCTGGTGAAGGCGCAGAGCCACCACGCGACCCGTGCGCTGGTGCGGGCGCTGCG
>CAIWFK010000320.1 GCA_903911905.1 uncultured Myxococcales bacterium | reverse complement strand
TTGGTCAGTTTCAACGGTATCGTGATGATTTTTCAACTGCTTTCCCGGAAAGCCGCGGCTCATTTTCGCGTTACTCTTTCGCAAAGACGCGAACGTTGCGGGGCACCACGGTACCGAACACGAGGTCGGGGAACACGCGCTTCACCTCGCCCGCCACCTGGTGGCTGATGTTGGCGCGCTGGTCGAACATCGTCAGCACGATGCCCTCGACCGAAAGGCGCGGGTTGAGCGAGCGCTGCACCAGTTCGATGGTCGACATCAACTGGGCCAGGCCTTCCATCGCGTAGTACTCGCACTGCAGTGGAATCAGCACCGAGTCCGCGGCCGCCAGGGCGTTGAGCGTCAGCAACCCCAGCGACGGTGGGCAGTCGATGAGCACGTAGTCGTATCGACGGGCCAGGGTCCCCAACGCCTCCTTCAGGCGGAACTCGCGTCGGTCCATACCCACCAGCTCGACCTCGGCACCGGTCAGGTCGGCCGTGGCCGGCACCACCTCGAGGTACCGCAATTCGGTGGGTTGGAGCAGCTCGGCCAACGGCTGACCATTGATGATGGCGTCGTAGACACTGCCAGTAAGGGCTGACCTTTCGATGCCCAGCCCCGAGCCGGCGTTGCCCTGCGGGTCCAGGTCGATGAGCAGCGTCTTGCGCTCGGCGGCCGCCAGCGAAGCCGCGAGGTTGATGGCGGTGGTCGTCTTCCCCACCCCACCCTTCTGATTGGAAATACAGACGATTCGGCCCATGCCGACCTTGTAGCCGATGGGTCCGACATCGTCAGGCCCGTTCTGGGCCTTCCTCCGCTTTTTTCAAGGGTGTTTCACGTGGAACACCACCACGCCTCGAGGGTCACCCGACAACGGCAACGTGAACCGGCGCACCGAGCCCACCTCGAGTCCCGCCGCCGACGCGGCGTCGTCCAGCTCGCTGGCCGCCGGCACCTGACCGACCATGGCCACCACCCGCCCACCCGGCGAGAGGTACTTCACCGCCAGCCTCGTGAAGCGACCGACGTCCATGAAGGCCCGGGCGATGACCAGGTCGACGACCGGCAACCCTTCGGTCCCGGGCGACCCCTCGGCCCGGGCGTGGACGGCCTTCAACCGGGCGGCGACCCCGGCCTTCACCCCACCGACCTTGATGAAGGCCACCTTCTTCGCCACCGCGTCGACGAGCGTGGCCTGCAGGTCGGGTAACGCCACCAGCAGGGGCACCCCGGGCAACCCGGCACCAGCGCCGAGGTCGAGCAGGTGGCGGGCACCCGCGACCTCGGGCACCACGGCCAGGGAATCGAGCAGGTGCTTGTCGACCACCTCTTCGGGGCGCGTGATGGCCGTGAGGTTCACCTTCTCGTTCCACTTGAGCAGCTCGGCTGACCACGCCGTGAGGCGTTCGGGGCCGCCGTCGGGAACGGTCAGCCGCAGCGCATCGAGCCCGCGGCGCAGCAGCGAGAGTGAATTGTCCACAGGTCGACCTTTCAGGGTGCTCCGTCGAACCCGCCGAGACGGCTGGGTTCCGGGGCGGGCTTCGGGGGTTCCGCACAGCTTTCCACAGCTCACCGTTCCACGTGGAACATCGACGGTACGGTCCGGCGAAGGTGCACGAGAACCAGGCTGAGGGCCGCGGGCGTGACCCCCGGAACGCGCCGGGCCTGGCCAACCGTGGTCGGCGCCAGACGCGAGAGCTTCTCTCGTGCCTCGGTCGACAACCCCGGCACTTCGGCCCAGGCAAAGCCCGCTGGAATCTGCCAGCGATCGTGTTCATCGAGCCGCCGCGTCCACGCCGCGTTGGCCTGCTTCACGTAGCCTGCATACCGGGCCTCGGTCTCGAGCTCGTCGACGAGGTCCGCATCGAGCTCGGGTCGGTCGGGGTCGTTGGCCACCAGCGAAGCCCAGGTCACACCGGGTCGCCGCAGGGCGACCAGGTGGTGGCGCGCGTCGAGGCGCGCGAGCTCGGCGGCGATGGCGGCTGCGCGTGCGGCGCTGCGTTCGGCCTCGAGCGGCGTCACCAGCCCCACCCGACCACCATGGGCTCGAAGTCGGAACTCGGCGTTGCCCTCGCGGAGCACCAGTCGATGCTCGGACCTGCTGGTCATCATGCGGAAGGGCTCGTCGACCCCTCGCGTGACCAGCTCGTCGAGCAACACCGCCCCATGGGCCTCGTGCCGCCCGAGAACCAGCGCCGGCTCGCCCCGCAGACCCAACCCTGCGTTGATCCCGGCGAGCAGGCCCTGGAACGCCGCTTCCTCGTAGCCCGAGGTGCCGTTGAGCTGACCGGCGAAGAAGAGCCCGCGAACCCGGCGGGTCTCGAGCGTCGGCAACAACTGGGTCGGCGGCGCGTAGTCGTATTCGACGGCGTAGCCGAAGCGCGCGACCTCGACCCGCTCGAGCCCGACGATGGTGCGAAGAAAGGCCAACTGCACGTCGGCAGGAAGACTGGTCGAGAGGCCAGCGGGGTACACCAGCGGGCTGTTCGCCCCTTCAGGCTCGAGAAAGACGGTGTGGCGGGCGCGGTCGGCGAAGCGGGTGACTTTGTCTTCGAGCGACGGGCAATACCGTGGGCCCCGGCCGACGATGGCACCCTGGTAGAGCGCCGACGACTGCAGGTTGTCGCGCAGAATGCGGTGGGTCTGCTCGTTGGTATGGGTGACGGCGCACGCCAGCCGCGGCCGCGACGGAAAACCCTCACGAGGCGTGCGCAGCGAGAAGGGCCGAGGCGACGGGTCGCCCGGCTGCGGCTCGCAGCGCGACCAGTCGATGCTGTCGCGGAGCAAGCGGGCTGGCGTGCCGGTCTTGAAGCGGCCCAGTTCGAAGCCCAGTCGCCGCAGCGCGCCCGACAGCCCGGTCGCGGCGGCGTCGCCCAGCCGACCGCCGAGTTCCTGTCGTTCGCCGACGTGCATCACCGCCGAGAGAAACGTGCCGGTCGTCACCACCACCGCCCTGCCCGACAGCTCGCGCCCCTCGCCCAGCGTCACGCCGACGACGGCACCGTCGCGCACCAGCAGATCGACCACCTCGCCCTCGAGCACGGTGAGGCGCGGCTGGGCGGCGAGCGTCTGCTGCATGGCGTGCGCGTAGGCCTCGCGGTCGCAGGTGACGCGGGTCGCACGCACCGCCGCGCCCTTCGACGCGTTGAGTGTGACCACGTGCGTGCCCGCCAGGTCGGCCGCGCGGGCCATTTCGCCGCCGAGCGCGTCGAGCTCGCGTACGAGGTGACCCTTCGCGGTACCACCGATGGCGGGGTTGCAGCTCATCACGGCCACCCGGTCGGCGCGCAAGGTGATGCCGACGGTCTGCAGGCCCATGCGGGCGCAGGCGAGCGCCGCTTCACACCCGGCGTGCCCAAGTCCGATGACGATGACGTCGGTCGACATGCGTGTCGTGTACCGCAACCGATGGCGCGTGCGTCAAGCGTTCCACGTGGAACACTTGACGTGCAAGGCGGGGAGGGCGACCGTTGCGTGGTGAGCGACTCTTCCGAAACCCCCGGCAGCCCGGTGTCGCCCGACGTGCAGAGCGCCACCTGGTGGCGACAGGTCACCGACTGGAAAGAGGCCGGTGTCCCTCGCGCCGAATGGCAGCCACGATTGGTGGCCGCCGGCCTCGACGACGAATCGGCACGGGTGGTGGTCAATTCCGTGGACGGCGCCGCACCGACCCAGTTGCCCGACGCGGAGTTCGCGCCGCGCACCAATGCACTGACCCCCGGCGCCTTCGCGTTCGGGGACCTCGGCATTCAGGGAGCACCCGCCACGGTCGGGCTCTATTGGTTCGTGTTCGGCGCGGCGGTGCTGCTGATGCTGGGGGTCTTCGCGTTGTTGGTGACGTTCGAGGTGGTCGACGAGCCACCAGACCAACTGCTCTTCATCGCGCGGGTCATGGTTCCCATCGCATTGCTGGCGATGGTCGCCGGAGGGTGGAAGGTCGCTGGCTCGGTTCGGGTGAGGCGGCGCTGATCGCCGCAGCGGAACGCTCACCTCCGAAACCGCTTCTCGACCAACCTCGGGTTGGGCCCCGCGCGCCAGGAGTCGTCAACGGCGAACAGACTCCAGCCTCTGCTCGACGGGGTCACCGAGCTCGGTAACCGCACTGATGGTGAGGGCCGACTCCGACTCCCGGCCCCAGTGCGACTGCTTCGCGCCCCGCACCCGCGGTGGACCTCGCACCGACAGTGGAGCCCAATCTCGACGCCCGCACCGATGGTGAGGGCCGACTCCGACTCCCGGCCCCAGTGCGACTGCTTCGCGCCCCGCACCGGCGGTGAATCCACTCCAGGCTGCTCGACCGCAGCTCGCCTCGCGCCTCTCCTCATGCGCTGCCGGCCGACTCGGAGAGAGGAAGGGTCGTGACCAGGACGGGACCTATTTCCCGATGCAGAACCTCGCAAAGATGGCATCGAGCAGCTCGCGCGAGGCATCGGCCCCGGTCAACTCGGCCAGCGCATCGACCGCCAACCCCAACTCGCCACCCACCACCTCGAGCGTGGCCACGTCGACCGCCTCACGCGCCGCGCGCACCGCCGTGAGCACTCGGCGCAGTCCCTCGAGCTGGCGTTCGCTCGACACCACCGCTGCGCCGGCGACACCGGCCCCGAGTCGCTCGAGAAGCACCTCACGGAGCGCCTCGAGGCCCACCCCCGTGACCCCCGACACGGCGAGCCCCTCAGCCTGAGGAAAGAGGTCGGCCTTCGAGACGACCTCGAGCCGCCTCGCCTCTTCCACTTCGGCCCGGTACGACGCATGAGCGCCGGGCGGCGCAACCAACACCGCGAGGTCGGCGCCGCGAAGCACCGCTCGCGACCGTTCGATGCCGAGCGCCTCGAGCCGACCCGCACCGTCGCGCAACCCCGCGGTGTCGACCAGCGTCACCGCCAGCCCGCCCAATTCCACCCTGGCCTCGAGCGCATCTCGGGTCGTTCCCGGCTCGGAGTCGACCAATGCGCGACCATCACCAATCAACCTATTGAAAAGAGTAGATTTTCCGGCATTCGTCGGGCCGAAGAGCACCACCCGCGCTCCCCGTCGAAGCAACGCTCCTCGCTCGCCGTCGGCCACCAGCGCCTCGATCGACGCCACGACCGCATCGAGCCGGCCTGCCAGACCCTGCTCGGCGCCATCGGCCTCGTCGGGAAAGTCGAGCACTCCCTCGACGTCGGCTCGTACCGCGAGCACCTGCGCCCCAATCGACTCGAAGCGCGCCGACAGCGCCCCGCTCACCTGCGCCGCCGCCGCGCGAACCTGGGCTTCCGATTCGGCCGCGATGAGGTCTGCGACCGCCTCGGCCCGAACCAGGTCGATGCGACCCGACAGAAAGGCCCGACGCGTGAATTCACCAGGGTCGGCCAGCCGCACGCCCGGGTGACGCACCAGCACCCCGAGCACCAGCGAGAGCAGGCGCGGGCTGCCATGAAGGTGCAGTTCGACCACCTCTTCGCCGGTGAACGAGCGCGGCGACGGAAAGAAGAGCGCGAGCCCGTCGTCGACCACCTGCTCGTCGACCCGCACTTCGACCCGGTGCGCGAAGCGGGGGCGAACGACCGACGGAAAACGAGCCACCACGCGCGCCGCCTCGAGCGCCACCGGCCCCGAGAGCCGAATGATGCCGATGCCGCCTGCAGCGGGCCCGGTGGCGATGGCGGCGATGGTGCTCACCGCCCCCATTTCGGTGCTCGGGCCCCGGCCGTCAAGGTGCCGCGCGGCTGACCCGACGTGGAACGACGCCCTCGGACGTCGGCAGGCTTCCCTCGGCGGGCACGGCGGGCCACCCACTGAGCGCGCCACGGCCCAACGAGCGCGACACGAAGTCGGCTGCGATGTTGGCGCTCTCGACCAGGGTCAGCAGGCCCGAACCCGGGTGGGTACCTCCGCCGACGAAGTAGAGGTTCTCGAGGTGCGAGCGCACCTTGGGTCGCAGCGGGCCCAACTGCAGCCAGGTGTGCGAGAGGTTGAAGACCGCGCCACGATGCACGTTGAAGTCGTCGCGCCAGGTCTGCGCGGTGAAGGCGCGCTGCGCCCGAATGTGACGGGGCAGGTCGTGGAAACCAATCTTCTCGAGCCACCCGGGAACCTTGCGCGTCAGCTCGGCCTCGATGTGCCGCCAGTCCTGCGGCTGATGGGTGTTCGGCGTGGGCACCAGCACGTAGATGGCCGAATGGCCTTCGGGCGCGCCCACGGGGTCGGTGACGTTGGGGTTGACCACGTAGAACGGCGGGTCTTCGAGGTCGGCTTCGCGGTCTTCGAGGGCCGCCGCGTCGGTGCGGCGGGCGCCGTTCGACAACGAGATGAGATGATGGGGCAGTTCGTCGTAGCGCCGGTCGAGCCCCAGATAGAGCATGAAGGTGCTGCAACTGTACTTCGCGCGGCCGAGCGCGGCGTTCGACAAGCGGGTCCCGCGTCGCCACGAGTCGTCGACCAGGGTCTGCGCGGCATAGGGCAGGTCGGCGTTGACGACCACCACGTCGGCGGTGAGCTGCTCACCGCTCTCGAGTTCGACGCCTCGTGCGACGCCCTTGTCGATGAGCACTCGGGCCACCGGCGAGGCCATGCGGAAATGGGCACCCAGGTCTTCGGCAGCGCGCTTCATGCCCCGGGCGAGCTCACGAAAGCCGCCCATCACGTGCCAGACGCCGAAGGCCAGCTCGAGGAACGGAATGACCGAGAACACGCTCGAGCACGTGGTGGGGTGCAGGCCCAGGTACTTCGACGGGTAGCTGAAGGCATAGCTGACCCGGTCGTCGTGGAAGGTCTGGTCGAGGTGGGTGTACAGCGTCTGCCAGGGCTTGAACTTGAGCGCGGGCGCCAGGCGCAGCGGGTTGTAGTACCCGAGCGAATCGGCGGGGTGCGAGATGAAGGTGCCGTACGCGACCCGGTATTTCTCGAGGCTCTGCTGGTACCAGCGTGCGTAGACCGAGCCGAGGCCCGGTGAGAGCCGGTCGACCTCGGCCTGCATCTTCGCCTGGTCCCAGGTGGTGTCGAGGTGGGTGCCGTCCCAGAAGTGAATGCGGGTGTTCATCGGCAGCCGCCGCAGGGTCACGTAGTCTTCGATGCGCAGGCCCGCTCGGCGGAAGAGCCCCTCGATGACCTGGGGCAACTGCATGATGGAAGGGCCGGTGTCGACCTGGTACTCGCCGCGCTCGCCGAAGGTGAGGCCGCGCATGCGCCCGCCGGGAATGGGCTCCTTTTCGACGACGGTGACCTCGAGACCGAGGCCCGCGAGGTTGATGGCCGCGGCGAGGCCACCGGGTCCAGCTCCGACGATGAGGGCGCGCATGGCGCTCTAGCTAGCCGCCGCGGCGCACGGTGACCACGTTTTCGGTGCTGTGCGACTACCGCTTTCGCGGGGTGGGCGGCGTCGGCTTCGGAGGCGTCGCCTTGCCCGCCTTGAGCGTCACCACGCAGTGGCTGAAGGCGCCGTCGATCATCGCCGCCACGTACCGCCCCTGCGGGTGAAACCAGGTCTTCTGCAGCTTCGAGCTCTCGCGCAACGCCGAGGCGTAGCAGACCTGGGTCTTGTCGCCGCCCGCCGAGAGCACGAAGCCTGGTGATTCACCGTCGACCACCAGTTCCTTGAGCACCTCGAGGCCATTGGCCTTCGCCGCCGGCGCCGGCAACACCAGTTGCAGCTTCCACTGGTAGGGCGCCTTGTTCGGGTCGAGGAAACGCACGCACGAACGGCCGTTCGATTCTTCGCGCTCGGGTTCGTTCAGGACCGCGGGCCAGGTGGGCTTCACGTCGGTCGTGGCACAGAACGAGAGCTCGACCAGGTCGTTGGCTCCGCGCTGCTCGAGCACGTACCAGGTGCCGTCCTTCGACCAGCCGTGGAAGACCTCGGCCTCGGCGGCGGCCAGGGCCGGCCACCCGGCCAGCAACATCACCAACGTCACCGCGCGACGGTTCATGGCGCAGGGGCAACGGGAGGCATCGACGGAGCCAGCCGCAACTGGTACCCATCGCTTCCGACCGGCACGGCCACCACGAACACGGGGTCATCGGCCTGCAGCTTCTTGTCGACGGGCAGGGTGAAGGTGCCATCTTCGCGGGTCACCGCCGAGACGCGGCTCTTGTTCTCGCCGAGGTCCACCTTCACGCCGGCCATGGGCGCGCCGCGCAGGTCGACCACCTGCAGCACCTGCACGCCGGTCATCTGCGGGGTGATGAGCGAGGAATAGCGGGGGCGCAGCGCACAGGCGCTGAACCCGAAGGCGACGGCGGCAACGAGCAGAAAGCGACGCATGTCCGCGTTCTACCCATTCCTGCAGCGCGAAGTCAGCAAGTCGCGACGTCGAACGCCTTCGGTGCTGGCGGGCCCGGCGTGGCTGGCCTAGTCACGCGGGGTGGCGACCCGAAAGTCACGCTCCCCGGCAGCGACGCTGGCGGTGGTCGAACCCGTGCTGGCCCAGGAGCCCGGTCGCGCGCTCGAGTCGCTGCTCGCCGTCTACCAGGCCACCTGGCACCCCGGCGTGGCCACGCTCATCGAGCGGCTGGGCGCGCTGCATGCGTCGAACCTCGAAGGCCTGCCCGTCACCCAGAGCCAGCGCGCCGAGGCCCTGGTCGCGGCGCTCGCCGACTCGACCCCGCTCGGGCGCAGCGGGCCCTTGCGAGCGGTGGCCGACTTCGCAGCCAGCGCACAGGGCACCCGGGTGTGGCCCACCATCGAGGCCTGCAGTGAACTGCCGCTCGACCCGCGCGTGGCGAGTCTCGCCCTGCGGCTGCTGTCGACCCGCGGAGCCATTCGCGAGTTGACCACCAAGCTGCTGCGGCGACTGGTGCGCTGCATCGAGCGGCATGGCCACGGCGGGTTGGTGGCCGACTTCGACCTCTGGCGCGCGAGCCAGGCGCTGCCCGAAGGGCTCGACGCGCGACGCCTGGCCAACGTGGCCGCGACCCTGCGCGCGCGCGTGGTGGGCCCGGTCGACGACGCGGTGCTGGCACGGTTGCTCGAGCAGGTACCCGCGCCGCTGGCACCCTCGACGCCGACGCCCAGCAGCGTGCCGGCCGAGGGGCTGCTCGAGGGCATTCTCGCGGCCCCCGACGACGACGCGCCGCGGCTGATGTACGCCGACTGGCTGACCGAGCACGGCGA
>CAIWFK010000319.1 GCA_903911905.1 uncultured Myxococcales bacterium | reverse complement strand
TCGTCGAACAACGGCATCAGCGCCTCCATCGGGGTCTTCACGTCGACCGTGCGCAGCCGGGTGCTCATCACCTCACGCACCGGCCGTTGGAGGTTGGTGGCGTTCTTCACGCCCGCCACCAGCAGGTCGGACTCGTCGACCAGCCCCACCAGCGTGGCGCCGTCGAGCACGGGCAACTGGGAGATTTCGTAGAGCTTCATGCGGGCCAGCGCGGTGACGAGCGTGTCGTCGGGGGCGACGGTGACCACGTTGCCGTCGGCGTGGCGGTGGGTGATGAGGTCGCGCAGGTCGCCAAAGGCCGGCCGCTCGAGGAAGCCGCGGTCGAACAGCCAGTGATCGTTGAAGGCCTTCGAGAGGTACTTGCTGCCGGTGTCGCAGACGAAGGTGCAGACGCGCTTGGGGGTGGTCTGCGCGCGGCAGTAGCGCAGCGCCGCGGCGATGAGCACGCCCGAGCTGGTGCCCGCCAGCAGGCCCTCCTCGCGCAGCAGTTGACGCACGGTCGCGAGCGCCTCGCGATCGTCGACGGTGTACGCGCGCTTCACCCGACGCAGGTCGAGAATGGGCGGCAGGAAGTCTTCGCCGATGCCTTCGACCACCCAGTTGCCGGCGGGGCCGATGGTGCCGTGTTCGACGTAGCCCGCCAGCACCGAGCCCTTCGGGTCAGCGAGGATCAGCTCGCAGTCGGGCAGCAGTTTTTCGAACGCGCGCGAGAGGCCGGTGATGGTTCCTCCCGAGCCCACGCCGGCGACGAAGGCGTCGAGGCGGCCGTCGAGCTGGCGCGCGATCTCGGGGCCGGTGGTCAGCTCGTGGGTGCGGGGGTTGGCGGGGTTCTCGAACTGGTTGACGAAGAAGGCGCCGGTCTTGGCCGCCAGGCTCTTCGCCAGGTCCTGGTAGTAGCGCGGGTCGCCCTTGTTCACGTCGGAGCGGGTCATCACGACCTTCGCGCCCAGCGCCTGGAGATGGGTGATCTTTTCCTGGCTCATCTTGTCGGGGATGACCAGGGTCAGCGAGTAGCCCTTGAGCGCAGCGGCCAGCGCCAGGCCCAGGCCGGTGTTTCCTGCGGTGGCTTCGATCAGCTGCTTCTGGTGAGGGCCCAGGTGGCCGTCGCGTTCCGCCGCTTCGACCATCGCCAGGCCGATACGGTCCTTGATCGACCCGCCGGGGTTCTGGCTCTCGAGTTTGAGGAAGAGCTCGCAGGGACCGGTGTCGAGCCGCTGCACCTTGACCATCGGCGTGTTGCCGATCAACCCGACCACGTTCGTCACCGTCATTTCCGTTACGTTAGATTCTTTTCCCATCTAACGGAATCACGAACCCATGCAGGCGCTCGGTTGGGCCGGTTACCCTCGAGCCATGTTCGAGTCGTTTGCCGACGTCTGGACGCCCGTCACCCTCGCCCGCAACTTGAAGCCCGATCGCCCGCTCGGGGTCATGCTGGCTGGTGAGCGGTTGGTCTTCTTTCGCCGCAAGGACGGCACGCCGGCGGCGCTGATCGATCGCTGCCCCCATCGCGGCGCGCAACTGTCCATCGGCAAGCGGACCAAGGAGGGCTGTGTCGAATGTCCCTTCCACGCGTGGACCTTCGACGGCGATGGGCAGGTGACGCACGTGCCGCTCAACCCCGAAGCGAAGAAAGAGCGCTTGTCGGCCACCGCGCTGCCGACGCGGGAAATTGGTGGGCTGCTCTGGGTCTACACCCACGCTGGCGCGACGGCTCCGAGCGAACCGATCGTGCCCGACGGGCTGACCATGCAGGAAGCCGCGCGCACGTACCTCGAGGTCGAGTGGGCGGCGCACTGGACCCGCGCGATGGAGAACATGCTCGACAACCCGCATGTGCCCTTCGTGCACAAGAAGACCATCGGGCGCTTCGTGCAGCCGTACCTGCACTACGACACCAGCATGGAGGTCGACTGGGAGCCCACCGACTACGGCGGCCGGGTGGTCTCGCGCATCGCCAACGTGCGCGACATGGCGAGCCTCGACTTCTTCAAGCCGAACATGATGGTGCTCAACATTCCCATGCCGGGGAAGGTGTTCCGAATGCACGCGCTCTGTGTGCCGGTCGACCAGAAGAAGGTGCGCATGATCGTGATTGGCGCGCGGACCTTCGCCACGTTCTCGTGGCTCAACCCGCTGTTCAACTGGTCGAACCAGCGCATCGTCAACGAAGACCAGGCGGTAGTGGAGTCTTCGGACCCGGTCGAGGTGCCGCCGGCGTCGCATGAGGTGTCGGTGCGCACCGACAAGGCGACGCTGCAGTTCCGCAAGTACTACTACGAGACGCTCAAGCCCTCGACGACGCCACCGAAGCGGCAGTTGAGCGTGGCGACCGACGCGGCGTGAGCCTGAGGTTGCCACGGCATGATGGGCTTCTGAGCATGAAAAAGCCCCGGAGGAATGACCCTCCGGGGCTTCGTTGTGGGCGCACAAGGGATCGAACCTTGGACCCCTGCCGTGTGAAGGCAGTGCTCTACCGCTGAGCTATGCGCCCGTCATTCAGTTGTACGGCGACCTCGAAAAGCGACGCCCTTGTGCCAGCGCTGCACTGGCCTGTCAACGACGCTTTTCCCACCCCCTCACCTGACACGCGAGAGCTTTTCGTCGAGCGACTTGATGCGCTTCTTCAGCCCCGAGAGCTGACGCCCCAGGTCCTTGAAGTCAGCCTTGGTGGCGAAGTTGAACTGGTGCATCACCGCGCGCTGGGTCGAGTCGAGCGCCTTCTTGCCGCGCTGCACGGTGCCGATGGCCTGCGCGACCTGGGCCGCGCGCTTCTCGTCGGCGAACAAGGCCTCCATCGCCTTCGAGGACAGCCCCATGGCCCGCTTCTTCAGTGAGGTCCTGATGCCCATCTCACACCCCCGGTCTGATGAGGGCCAGCCAACGTTCGGCCAGCCCCCGGTATTGAAGCCGCGCGACCACGGCAGACAGGTCTCCCTGCGCGACCAGTCGCTTCTGCACGATGGCGGCGATGGGGTCCAGCCCCCCGGTGATCAAAAGCTTCCAGTCGGTCTCGGTGGCCCGCGCGAAGTACCGGGGCGAGCGCGCGATCACCTGCTCGGGGGTCACCAGCTCGGGAGCGGGCAACCGACCCTGCACCGGCATCGCCAGGTACACGCCCACCGGGCTCGGCCCGTCGATCACCAGGCCCACGTCTCCCGGCCAGCCACTCGCCGCCGCCGGCGCATCGGGGTCGGCGTTGAACAGCTCGACCGCGCGCGCACACCACATGGCATCGGGGAACGGCATCAGCCGCCTCCCCACAGCTTCTTGATGCTCGAGAACAGCCCGCCCTTTTCGGCGACCGTGCGCTCGTGGATGGCCGTACGGCGCGCCTGCTCTTCGGCCAGGGCCTTCTTGAGCGGCTCGGGCGTGTCGCGGGTCGCCAGCTTCACCTCGCGCGGGTCGCCGGCGTCTTCGACGAACACGTGCAGCAACTGCT
>CAIWFK010000318.1 GCA_903911905.1 uncultured Myxococcales bacterium | reverse complement strand
GGCTTCGGCGGCGCGGCGGGCTTCCTGACCACCGGCTGGCACCACGACTACCGCGGCCCGGCCATGGGCTCGACCGGCGAAATCGAATACGCGGGGCTTCTGTGGAACCAGTGGCTGGGCACGGTGCTGCAGGCCATGCGGGTGCCGAAGAGCGAGTACGAGGTGCCCGCCACCTGCGGCGGCTACCCCGACTACAACTACGCGATGCTGAACTGGCGCTCGATCACCACCGCGCAGGCCTGGCCGCCGGCCATCTGGTTGGCCACGAGCGAGGTGTTGCCGTGGCTCAAAGCGTGATCGTGCGGAACTTTCCGCTCTGACGGCAGACTTTCTGGGGTCCTGGCCCTCTGGCGCCTTGAGTCGCACCCGGCGCCTCGCCCACAGTCGCTCGCATGGACGACTGGTTCCTCAAGGACACGCAAGGCAACATCGTGGGCCCGCTCTCGCGGGAGGTCGCGGTGGCGCTGCTGCGCTCGCGGCCAGGCGTGTTCCTCTTCACCTCGACCGACAAGGTGCAGTGGCTGCCGGTGCGCACGCCGACGGTGCAGTCGCTGGTGCAGGCCGAAGATCCGCGCGCGCGGTTGCAGCGTGAACGGCAGGAGGCCTCGAAGGCCGAGCTCGACCTCGATCGCTACCGCGAACTGAAGCCCCACGAGCTGTTCGGCGTGCCGAAGGGGTCGCCTGCGCGCGACTTCCGAAAGGGGTTTCTCACCCTGGCCAAGCGCTACCACCCCGGTCGCCTGCCGCGCGACGTGAGCCCGGCGCTGCTGCGCGCGAACATGGCGGTGTACCAGTACCTCACCGAGGTGCTGACCGAGGTCGAGAAGGCGCCCGCAGTGGTGGCGCTGCCCGTTCAGGCGCGGCCATCGGCGCCACGCCCCTCGGCCCCGCGCGTCGAGGTGCTGCCAGCCTGGCAGTTGGAAGCCCTCAAGCTGCAGCGCGAACAGGACCGGCTGCGCGGCGAGCTCGCCGTCACCCGGGCCACCGCCTTCATCTTCTCGGCGCACCGGTTGATGAATCTGACCAACGAGGCGGCGTTCTACCCGTGCACGCCGTCGTTGGCGTTGGGGACGCGGTTGAACATGACGTTCCACTTCACCGAAGCGTCGCGCTCGGTCGCGACCCAGGGCACCGTGGCGTACGAGAGCGTGGTGCCCGGGAGTGGCCCGCGCGGGTTCGGGGTGCGCATGCAGCTCAAGGCCGAAGAGAAGGGGTTCATGTTGCGCGAGAGCCAGCGGCTGCAGGCGGTGCGCTGAGGCCTCGATGGCGAGTGGAGGCAGTCGTCCCCACCCGCGTCGCGGCGGGCAGCGCCTCGACGGAGCCTCGTGCTCGTCTGTGCGCTACCCGGCGGCATCGTCGGCTGACGAGGCTCCCTCGAACTCAGGCCACCTTCTTCGCCGCCTGCGCCTTGAGGTACGCGCCGAGCGCCTGGTCGCTGCCCTTGATGTGCTTGATGAGCCAGTCCTTGAGGAAGGCCAGCACCTCCATGCCCAGCACCGCGCTCTGACCGGCCTTATACTTGGCCTGCACGTCGAGCACCGCCTTGGCGAGCGCCGTGTGTTCGGCGATGTGCGCCCTGGCCTGCGGGTAGTTGGTGCGTTGCATCTCTCCCTGCTCGTGGCCGAAGTGCGACGCGGTGTACGCGATGAGCCCTTCGAGCACGGGGCCCAGCACTTCCTTGCTCTGGTTGGTGCGCACCGCGTCGTGGAGCTTGTTGACGAGCGCGATGAGGTGCTTGTGCTCACCGTCGATCATCGCGACGCCTACCGAGAGTCGATCATCCCATTCCATCAGTGACATGACTGCTTCCTTTCTGCTTCGAGGTCCTTCGCGATGCCGTCGACGGTCTGCGCTGCTTCGTCGACGTACCGACAGGCTGCGTGAGAGACGTCTGCCTGTTCCTTGAGCCGCGCGACGAAGTCGTCGGTGGTCTTGCTGATGCGCTGCAAGGCGTCGTCGAGATCGCGACTGCGCACGCTGGTGTTGGTGGCGGCGGTGGTGATGTCGCCCATGGCCGAGCGAATGTCCTGGGTGGCCGTCTGGGTCTGGCGCGCCAGGTCCTTCACGGCGGCGGCGACCACGGCGAAGCCCCGGCCCTGTTCTCCGGCGTGCGCGGCCTCGACCGTCGCGTTGAAGGCCAGCACGCGGGTCTGGGTGGCGACCTTCTCGATGAGCGAGAGCACGCTGCCCACCTTCGCGGCCAGGGCCAGCAGGTTCGTCATCTGCGACTGGAGGTTGGTCGACACCTCGCGGGCCGCCACCACATCGGTTTCGTAGCGCGAGAGCTCGGTCGAGGTGCGCGTGAGGGAATCGGCGACGCCGCCCATCATGCCCGAGACCATCTTCACCGACATCGACACGTCGCTGGCCCGCTCGGCCATCGGGGTCGCTTCGGGTGCGGTCGTCAGGGCGCTGACGTCGTCTGAGAGCTCCATCGTGCGATCAGGACAGAGCAAAGCGCGCGCCTGACCCTGGTGGCCCGTGGCGTCGGCGGGTTGGGTCGTCGGGGGCTGTCTTTTCTTGCGCCGTCACTCCCAAGTGACCCAGGGCCGGGGGGCTGGCGTTCTGCGCTGGATCAAGCGAAGGGTGTGGCCGGTTCGTCATTTCAGAGGTCAGCGCGCCATGCTTCGTCAGCTGCTCGTGGTCGGTTTCGTCGTCTTCGCGGTCTCTTCCTGTGGAAACGTCGGCAGCGAGGCCGACGGCGGCGAGGGAGGCGGTACCGGCACGACGGGTGGCGGCTCGGCGACGACCGGAGGCGGGTCGGCGACGGGAGGCGGGTCGGCCACGGGAGGTGGCTCGTCGTCGACCGGTGGCGGCGTGGCGGTCGGGGGCGGCGGTGGCGCGACCGGCGGCGGTTCGGGCTCGGTGACCTGGTGCAACGTGCAGCCGGTGGTGCAGTCGACCTGCGGCAGTTGCCACGGCGTCACGCCCAACCCCGGCGCGCCCTCACTGACCACCGCGGCCGAGTTCCGCGCGGCCTCTCCGGTCGGCGGCACGTACCTCGACCGTTCCATCATTCGCCTGGGCACGACCCCGGTCTCGGGTGCGATGCCTCCGAGCGTCGGTGGCACGGCGCAGCAGCTTGCGCTCTTCACGGCCTGGCGTTCGGCGGGCGCGCCTGATTGCCCGGCGAACACCGGAGGTGGCACGGGCAGTGGTGGCGGGGTGGCGACGGGTGGTGGCTGGGGCTCGACCGGCGGCGGCAGCGCGACCGGCGGTGGTGGCGGCTCGGTGATGACGACCTGCGCGAGCGGCTCGACCTGGCTGGTCGGCAATTCGCTCGGCATCTACATGAACCCCGGCGAGGCGTGCGTCAGTTGTCACACCAGCATGGGTCGCGGTCCGGTCGCTGGCTTCATGGGCACCGTCTACCCGGCCCTGCATGAGGCCAAGCTCTGCACGGTGCCCCTGCTCGGCTACCAGTCGAACGTGACCGTCGAGATTCTCGATTCGGCCGGGACTGTCGTGCAGACCTTTTCGGTCAGCGGCACCACCGATGGAAACTTCTACGGCGGCAACGTCGGCACGCCGTCGCCGTACCGTGCGCGGGTGAAGGTCAACGGCACCACCACCAGTGAGATGACCACGCTGCAAACCGACGGTGACTGCAACTCGTGCCACACGCCGCTGGGTGCCAACGGGGCGCCCGGTCGTATTCACTATTGAAGCAGCCACATCGATCTCGAAGCGAAGGCCGCGCACGTCACGGCACCCACCCCGTTGGGCTGATCGGACGGCTCGAAGCGTGAAGTCAGCGCCGGCGAACCCGAGTTCCGCGCCGAGGGGCTGATCGGCGAAGCCAGCAGGCCCGTCGCGAGCCCCGCAGTCGCCACCTGCCCTCGAGGCCGTTCCCTGGCTACTCCCGGGTGACCGCTCGCAGCACCACTTCCCGCCGCTCGCTCAGCGTGACGACCGCCCACGGCAACGTCGCCCGGTACACCACCCACGCCAGGGCCGAACAACACAACACGATGCCCAGGTCGACGAGCTGGGGCGCATCCTTCCCGCGCATGCGGAGCACCGCCGCCAGCGGCCACGTTCCCAGGCCTGCGCCCGCGACGCCGATCATCGACGCGAGGAAGGGCAACTTGTCCCGTCGCTTCAGGTTCGCGTGGAACTTCACCGGGAAATACAACGACAGCGCGTTGCCCACCGTCAGCACCGCGGGAATGAGCGTCGCCACCGAGGCCGCCGCCAACGCCACGTCGAGCAGCCCGCCGTGACCGAAATACGTCACGTAGAACACGCCCACCAGCGTGGCCAACCCCGCGCCCGCCAGCGCGTGCACCAGGTTCTTGGCTCGCAGCACCTCTCCCAATTCGATGGGCGCCGAGAGGAAGGTCGAGAACCCCTGGCCGTCGTACGCGAAGGCGTTCTGCGAGAAGGTCGAGCCCAGCACGATGGCGCCGTACACGCTCATGCCGCCCAGCAGCCACGCGTCGACCGCATGCCCGAAGAGGTACATGAACAGCGCTCGCCCCGAGAGCAGCTTGAGCAGAATGCCCAGCACGAACGGCACCGCCACCAGCAAGCGAGCGCGCGGGTTGTGCCAGAGGTCGAGTGCCTCCCGCACCACGAGGGTGCGGAACAGCGTCGGCGTGCGCACGAAGGGATTCGCGGTGCGCGCCGTCGAATT
>CAIWFK010000317.1 GCA_903911905.1 uncultured Myxococcales bacterium | reverse complement strand
GATGATCAACCTGCCGAAGGCCTGGGAAACCACCCACGGCAAGGGCGTGATCGTCGCGGTGCTCGACACCGGCATCGCCTACGAAGATCACGACGACTTCCGCCGCGTGCCCGACCTCGAGGGCGTGAAGTTCGTCGAGGGCTACGACTTCGTGAACGGCGACCATCACCCCAACGACGATCATGGCCACGGCACGCACGTCGCCGGCACCATCGCCCAGGCCACCGACAACGCCGAGGGCGTGGCCGGCGTGGCGTTCGAGGCCTCGCTGATGCCGGTGAAGGTGCTCGACCACTTCGGCAGCGGCACCACCGCGCACATCGCCGACGCCATTCGGTGGGCGGCTGATCACGGCGCGAAGGTCATCAACCTGTCGCTCGGCGGTGGCGGTCGGTCGGCGGTCATGGAGCACGCGGTGGCCTACGCGCGCGCCAAGGGGGCCGTGGTGGTCTGCGCGGCCGGCAACGGCGGGCGCGGCATCGTCGAGTACCCGGCGGCATACCCCGGCGCAGTCGCGGTCGGCGCCGTGGGTCCTTCGGGCAGCAAGGCGCCGTATTCGTCGTTCGGCAAGGAGCTCGACATCGCCGCTCCCGGTGGCGACAAGTCGCAGGGCGAGGCGGCGGGCATCTTGCAGAACACCATCGACCCGCAGGACGTGGGTAAGGCGGTCTACGCCTCGTACCAGGGCACCAGCATGGCGACGCCCCACGTCGCCGGCGTCGCGGCGCTGCTGTGGGCCGCGGGCGCGAAGACCCCCGACCAGGTCGAGAAGGCCATGTTCCTTTCGGCCAAGCCGCCTCAGGGCGCGGCGGGGTGGACCGAGCAGTTCGGCCACGGCGTGGTCGACGCCCAGGGCGCGCTCGAGGCGCTCAACAAGGTCCGCTCGGCCGAGGGCGTGCGTGAGCTGTTGCCGCCCGAAGCGCAGTTGGCGCAGGAGCACCACGAAGCGCTCACCGCGTCGGGTGAAATCGGCGCCTTCGCCTTCAGCCCCACCGAATGGCAGGCCCTGGCGCTGGCCAGCGCGATGCTGGCCTTCGTGCTGCTGACGCTCAGCCGCAAGGAGCGCCCCGGGTACCTCAACGTGCTCTTCTCGCCCGGCTTCGTGGTGCCGCTGGTGCTGACCACGGTGGGCGCGTTCTTCGTGCAGTACCTGGCGGCGCCGAGCGCGGTCACCACCCTGGTGACGCTGCCCATTCCCGACTGGCTCAACCGCATCATCTTCGGGCGTGGCGCGCTGGCCAACCCCATCATCTACAGCGCGGCCATTCCCATCGTGCTCTCGCTGGTGGCGATCAGCCTCAAGTCCATTCGCAACGTGGTGGGGGGCGTGGCGATCGGGTTCGCGGGCATTCTGGCCTACGCGGCGTGGTCGCATGCGCCGGCCCTGGCCTGGCTGCCGTTCACCTTCCTCGCCATGCCGTGGCTGGTGGTCAACGCGCTGATCTGCCTCTTCATCGCCCGCGCCATGATCCGCAAGGAGGCCCCGTGAAGCTGACCGGCACGGTGGCCTTCCGCGACGTCGAGACGGGCGTGTGGGTGCTCGAAGGTGACGACGGGCACACCTACCTGCTGGCCGGCGGCGACCGGAAGCTGAAGAAGCCCGGCGCGCGCATCGAAGCCGAGGGCGACGTCGATCGCGACTCGGCGAACCTGGCCATGGTGGGGCCGCGCTTCGTGGTGAAGTCCTATTCCTTCACCTGAGGCGTCGCGCCCAGCTTCGCCTTCGCCCGCGCCTCGAGGTAGCGGTTCAGGTCGATTTCGCCGCGGCGGGCCTGGCGGCGCACCTCGTCGAGTGAGGTCTCGGTCGACTTCGGCAACGGGTCGACCGCTTCGGAGAGCTTGATGGCCGCGCCTCGCCAGTCGAAGGCCAGCAACAGCCCGATGCACAGGGCCGCGACCCCGAGCCACTGGGCGAGGCCGCGCCTGAGCGGCAGTGGGTCGACGTCGATGCGCTCGGCGGGGCGGGGCGCCTGCAGTCGACCGGTGGCCAGCTTCGCCACGCCCACCAGCAGCGCGTTGCCCACCACCAACAAGCCCAACACCAGGCTCAGCGGCGCCTGCCCGGTGTCGTTCTTGTCCGAGAGCGCGAAGAGCAGCGAGGCGGTCAGGTTGTTCGCGGCGTGCGCGGCGATGCCCGGCCACACCGAGCCGCTGCGCCAGGCCAGCAACCCGAAGAGCACGCCCAGCTCGAAGCGGGCCAGCAGCCCCACCGGGTCCAGGTGGAAGGCCGAGAAGACGAAGGCCGCGACCACGATGGCCATCGACGGCTCGAGCCGGCTCATCAGCGCGCGCTGCAACAGCCCGCGAAAGAAGAATTCCTCGCAGACCGGCGCGGCCACGCCCAGCCCCAGCACGATCACCACCAGCTCGGGCTTCGACTGGTGCTGGAAGATCTGCGAGCCGTCGAACAGCTCGAGCACCTTTTGGGGGAAGGCCCGCTCGGCCAGCCCCATCAGCGGCGCCGCCCACGCGAGGTAATTGACCAGCCCCAGCGCGAAGCCCAGGCCCAGCGCGGTGGGCGTCACCGAGTCGAAGCCGGTGGCGCGCACGGGGTTCTGCCCACGCACCTTCAGCGCGTACCAGGCGATGCCGAAGAAGATCACCACCTCGGTGAACCACACCCCCACTGCCAGGTTGGCCAGCTGCACCACGCTGCCCACGGCCACGAAGGCGAAGAGCGTGATGGCCGACACGAGCACCGCGAACGGCACCTCGTTTCGAACGGGGGCGGGGCTGGTCGGTTCAAGTTCGGTCACGGGGGGCCAGTGCTCGTTATACTCGCCGGCGTGAACGCTCCGGCAGGGAAGTCGTCAGACACGTTCGTCGGGGCCGCCGAGGCCTTCCGGCGCTTCTTCAACGAGCTTCGCGAGGGGTTCCTCGAGCGCGAGTGGCTCTTCACCCAGCTCGAGCTGGCCCTGTTGTGCCGCGAGCACGTGCTGATCATCGGCCCGCCCGGTACCGCCAAGAGCGCCATCGCCAACTCGGTGCTCGCGCGCATCGTCGACCAGGGCACCGGCGCGCCCTCGCTGTTCTCGAAGCAGCTGGCCGAGAACACCGTGCAGACCGACCTCATCGGGCCGGTGGACTTCAAGGTGCTCACCGAGACCGGGCGCACCGTATTCCTGACCGAGGTGGGCATGCTGGGGGCGGTGCATGCCGTC
>CAIWFK010000316.1 GCA_903911905.1 uncultured Myxococcales bacterium | reverse complement strand
GGTGCCGGTGGGCAGGGTCAGGTTCTGGGCCGCAACCGCGGTGGCGACGTCGGTGACCGACAGGCCGCGCGCCTTGAGCGCCTCGGGGTCCACGTCGACCACGATCTGACGAATGCGACCGCCCATGGGGAGCGGGAAGCGGGTGCCCTGCACGGCCGAGAGCAGCGAGCGCACGCGCAGGTTCACGAAGTCGTAGATCTCGGACTCGCTGGCCGTCTCGCTCGAGATCGCGATCTGCAGAATGGGCAGGCTGGTGGCGCTCGAGCGCACGATGATCGGCGGCAGCGTGCCTGGCGGCATACGGCGCAGAATGGTCTGCGAGACCGCGGTCACCTGGGCGGTGGCGGCGGCCACGTCCTCTCCTTCGTGGAGCGTGACGCGAATGACCGACACGCCGTCGTAGCTGGTCGACTCCATCGACTTGATGCCCGAGACGTTGCCGGCCAGCGAGAACTCACTGAACAGCGTGAGCTGCTGTTCCATCTGCTGCGCCGACAAACCCGTGTACGTCCACACCACGTTGATCATCGGAATGTCGACCGATGGGAACAGGTCGGTCGGGGCCTTGCGGAGCACCTGGCCACTGATCAACACCAGCAGCATCGCCATCACCACGAAGGTGTAGGGTCGGCGAAGCGCGAGTCGTACGAGCCACATGAATGATCACGTCTCCTGCGTCTCGAGGCACCTCAACGCACGGGGTTTATGCGCTCGACGGGCCCCAAGCGGTGATTCGAGTATCAGGATTGGTGATTTGATTTCGTGATGAGCGTGGGCTGCAAGGCCGGGTCGAGGGCAGTCGTTCTGGCTGGTTGGCGACGTCGATACCACCTGACGATCTCGACCCACGACAGGCAGAGCGCCCCCGCCCCCAGCGCGATGGCCACGTCGAGCGAGGGCAGGGCGTCGAACCGGAACCAGCGGCGCGCCAGCGGCACCGCGAGCGCGAGGGTCAGGAACACCGCCACGCCCAGCAAGACCCAGCGCAGCGCCGCGTTCTTCACCCCCAGCATGGCGAAGGCCGACTTCGACCACGAGCGGTCGACGAGAATCATGGTCACCACGCCCACCACCAGGGTCATGAAGCTGGCGGTGCGGCCAGCCTCGTCCGAGCGGGTCGAGCGCTCCGACAAGAAGACCGCCAGCGCCGCCACCAGCACGCTCGCGCCCTCCAGCGCCGCGAACCAGAGCGTGCCCGCCGAGAACAGCTTCTCGGTGCGCTTGCGAGGCGGCCGCTTCATCACGTCGTCTTCGGCCAGCTCGGCTTCGAAGACCAACGAGCACGCGGGGTCGATGATCAACTCGAGGAAGACGATGTGAATGGGCAGCAGCAGCAACGGCCAGCCGGCGAAGAAGACCGGCAGCATCGACAACCCGGCGATCGGTACGTGAACCGCCACGGTGAAGGTCACCGCCTTCCTGATGTTGTCGAAGATGCGGCGGCCCAACGCGATGGCGCCGACGATCGACGAGAACTCGTCGTCCAGCAGCACCAGCGCCGCGGCTTCGCGAGCCACGTCGGTGCCGCGCAGGCCCATGGCGATGCCGATGTGGGCGGCCTTGAGCGCGGGCGCGTCGTTGACCCCGTCTCCGGTCATCGCCACCGTCTCTCCATTCGCGGCCAGGGCCTGCACGAGGCGCAGCTTCTGGCGCGGTACCACGCGGGCGAACACGGCGGTGGTGCGCACGGCCTTCGCGAGCGCGGCCTCGTCCATGGTGGCGAGCTCGGGCCCCAGCACGGCGTGGTCGGCTCCGGCGATTCCCGCCTGCTGCGCGATGCTCAGGGCGGTGGCTGGCGCGTCACCGGTGATCATCACCACGCGAACGCCTGCGGCCTGACACTGTGCCACCGCGGCGGGCACCGAGGGCCGAAGGGGGTCTTCGAAGCCCAGCAACCCGACGAACTCCAGGCTCAGCTCCTGTTGCGCCTGGGGCAACACCGTCGCGCGGCCCTTCGCCACGCCCAGCACGCGCAGGCCTCTGGCAGCCAGCTTCTGCACCGCCAGGTCGAGCTCGGCGCGGCGCGGCGCAGGCAGGCGACACAGCTCGGCGATGGCCTCGGGAGCGCCCTTGCTGGCCACCAGCAGCCCGGTCGGCGTCTTCCATGCGTAGCTGACCGCCAGCAGCGCGGGGCTCAGCGGGTATTCGCGCTCGAGCGTGAAGGTGGGGTGCAGGTGCTCGGTGCCGCCCAGGAGTCTGGTACCCGCCTCGAGCAGCGCCTGCTCCATCGGGTTGAAGGGGCTTCGGGTGCTGGCGAGAATGGCCTGCTCGAGCACGTCGTGCAGCGCTTCGGGCAACACCACCTGCGCGCGCAGATCTCCGGCTGCACCCGTTCCCGGGGTCAGCGACTGCAGGGTCATCTGGTTCCGGGTCAGCGTGCCGGTCTTGTCGACGCAGAGCACGGTCGCCGCCCCGAGCGTTTCCACGGCCGGCAGTCGGCGGGTCAGCACGTGGTGCCTCGAGAGTCGCCACGCGCCCAACGCGAGGAACACGGTGAGGATGACGGGAAATTCCTCGGGCAGCACCGCCATCGCCATGGTGATGCCGGCCAGCGCGCCCTGCTTCCACTGCTCGAGCCCGCCGCCACGCGTCAGCGCATAGACCACGATCACCAACACACACGCGCCCAGCCCGACGATCGCCAGCAACCGCACCAGGCGAGTCGTCTCGGCTTGCAGCAGCGTGGGCAGGGCCTTCGGTTGGTCGAGCGCCGCGCCGATTTGCCCGAGCGCTGATTCCGCTCCCGTCGCCGTGACCTCGATGATGCCCTGGCCGGCGGTGACCAGGGTTCCCGAGAAGACCCCCGGCTGATCGTCGCCGCCGGGAGCACCGAGAGGCACGGTCTCTTCGATGGGCCTCTTGCGCACCGGCACCGATTCGCCGCTGAGCAGCGATTCGTCGACCGAGAGGTTCACTCCGCGGCGCAGCAGGCCGTCGGCCGTGACCCGATCTCCTTCGGTGAGCACCACCAGATCGCCGGGCACCACGTGCTTGCCCGCGATGCGCTTGCGCACCCCATCGCGAATGACGGTCGCGTGCGGCGCCGAGAGATCTCGCAGCGCCGCCAACGCGTTCTCGGTGCGCCGTTCCTGCACGATGGTGATGCCCATGATCACGAACACGAAGCCCAGCAGCAGCAGCGCGTCGGGCACCTCGCCCATCAGCAGGTAGAGCGAGCCCGCCGCCACCAGCATGATGAACATCGGCTCGCGCAAGACCGAGAAGACGATGGCCGGCAGCGAGCGCGGCTTCTGTTGCTGCAGCTCGTTGGGCCCCTCTTCGGCGAGCACCAGGCTGGCGTGCGTTTCGGTCAGGCCGGTCAAGCCTTCCAGCGACAGCGCCGTCGACATGGTTCGCCTCCCCAAAAGGGAGATGCATTCGCCGAGCCTGCCGCCTCGCCCACCGGACCGCGGGGTTGCGACCGGGCGCTCCATCACTCTGGTGCCAGGGCTGCCTGATCGAGCGCAGTGGGTGATTTGAAGTGCTAATCACCAGCCGATGCAGCTCAAGCACCTCAAGTCGTTCCTCGCGGTGGCGCAGACCCTGAACTTCCGCCAGGCGGCGCGGCAGGTGGGGGTGACGCAGCCTGCGGTCTCGCAGCACATCGCGCAGCTCGAGCGCGAACTGGGCGTTCGCCTGTTCGATCGCACCCGGCACCGCGTGTCGTTGACCACGGCAGGCGATGCGCTGCGCTCGGGAGCGAGTGAGGGCCTGGCGACCATCGACCGCGCGTTGGACCTGGCGCGGCGCATGGGCGGGCTGCGCGAGAAGACCGTGATCGTGGGGCAGCTCGACTACATCAGCCACGCGTTCCTGCCCCAGGCCATCACCGCGGTGAAGAAGCGCATGCCCGAGGTGCTGGTCGAGCTCATCAACATGCCCCCGCGCGAAGCGGTGCAGGCCGCGAGGGAAGGGCGGGTCGACGTGGGGTTTGGCCTGGGCGCCATCGACGAGCCCGACCTGGTGCACCGAGAAGTGGTGCGGGGGCGCTGGGTGGTGTGGGTGCCCGAAGGCCATGCGCTCTCGAAGCTCGAGCACGTGCCGGTCGCCGAGCTGGCGAAGCACCCCATCATCCTCTTCCAGCGGTCGATCAACCCGCCCTCGTACGACGCGCTGATGACCACCTTCGCGAAGGCCGGCGCGCCGCTCACCGTGGCCCACCACATTTCCCAGCCGCAGCATGGGCTGCCGCTGGTGCTGCAGGGAGTGGGGGTCTACCTGGTCGGCAGCTACGTCTTCACCGAGCGGGCGAAGGGCGTGGTGTCGCGGCCGATCACCGGGTTCGATACCGAGCTGGTGATCTCGGCGGTGTGGCGAGCGGGGCACCGTTCCCCCGCGCTCAAGACCTTCCTCGACGGGCTGCCCCGAAAGCGGGAGTTCAAGGGCTGACGAGGTGCGGCGAAGGTGGTACGCGCTGCCCTCATGTCGCGTCGTCAGATTCGCGTCGTGGGGGCCATGCTCGAGCGGGACGGGGGGCGCTACCTCATCACCCAGCGCTCGAAGGCGTCATCGCTGCCGCTGCTGTGGGAATTTCCCGGCGGCCGGGTCAACGACGACGGGGAATCGAACGTCGCCGCGCTCAAGCGCGAGCTCAAGGAACGGCTGGGGCTCGACGTGGTGGTGGGCGAGCAGGCCATGGCCACGCTGCACGAGTACCCCACCTACGACGTCGACTTTCGCGTCTTCCACTGCCACCTGACCGACGACTCGCAGGAAGTCAGCCACGCGAAGGTGAACGATCACCGCTGGGCCGCGCTCGACGAGCTGGGTGACTTCACCTTCCCCGACGCCGACGCGCGCACCCTGGCCAAGCTGCTGGACCTGGAGATCGACTGATGCACCAGTTCCCCAAAGACATCGGTTGGGTCGAGGTGATCTGCGGCTCGATGTTCTCGGGCAAGACCGAAGAGCTGATTCGGCGCATCAAGCGCGCGCTCTACGGCAAGCAGAAGGTGCAGGTCTTCAAGCCGGGCATCGACAACCGCTACGACGACCTGGCGGTGGTCAGCCATTCGCAGTTGAAGATCGTCGCCACCCCCATCACCCGCGCGCAGGACATTCTGCAGCAGCTCAAGCCCGAGACCGAGGTGGTGGGCATCGACGAGGTGCAGTTCCTGGGGCCCGACGTGGTGGCGGTGGTCGAATCGCTGGCCGCCAAGGGCATTCGGGTCATCTGCGCCGGGCTCGATCAGGACTACCAGGGACGCCCTTTCGAGCCGATGCCGCAGTTGCTGGCGATCGCCGAGTACATCACCAAGGAACTGGCGATCTGCGTGGTGTGCGGCAACCCCGCCAACCGCTCGCAGCGCACCTCTGAATCGCAGGAACGCGTGGTGATCGGCGCCGCCGGGGCCTACGAAGCGCGCTGCCGAAAGTGTCACGTCGCCGTGCCCGTCGAAGCGACGCCTCCGCAGAACCTCGAACTCTTCAAGTGAGCGCCGACCATGCGTGATTCCCTGTACGAGAACGTGCCGTTCACGTTGTCCGAGCTGAAGCACCACTACGGGCCCCAGGTGCACCTGGTGGGCACGCCGTACCTGCTCTCGCAGTTGGCGACGCTGTGCTCGAAGATCGAACAGCCGCTGGTGAACACCCTGGTGCGCACGCTGTACACCGAACTGGTCACGATGGCCGTGAACCACGAGTTCCCGCGCAAGGCCGCGTCGATTCCCACCCGCATGATCGAACACACCCCGCGCGGCCTGTACCAGGGCGATATTCTCGACCCCGAGGTGCGGGCGGTGTCGGTGAACATCGCGCGCGCCGGCACGTTGCCTTCGCAGGTGACGTACGACCTGCTCAACACCGTGCTGCAGCCGCGGCTGGTCCGGCAGGATCACCTGATCATGAGCCGCATGCTCGACGACGCCGAGAAGGTGGTCGGCTCGAACATCGGCGGCGCGAAGATCGGCGGCGACGTCGACTCGGCGTTCGTGATCTTCCCCGACCCGATGGGCGCGACCGGCGGCTCACTGTCGACGGCCATCGACCTGTACAAGAAGAAGGTGCCGGGGAAGATGCGCAAGGTCATCTGCCTGAACCTGATCGTCACGCCCGAGTACGTGAAGCGCATGACCACCGATCACCCCGACGTGGCGATCTACGCGCTGCGGCTCGATCGCGGCATGTCACCGCCCGAGGTCTTCTCGACCGCGCCGGGCCAGCTCTGGGAAAAGGAGCGCGGGCTCGATGATCGCCAGTACATCGTGCCGGGCGGCGGCGGCATGGGCGAAGTGATGAACAACGCGTACGTCTGAAGTTTTCTTCGAAGCACCCGGAGTCGAACCACATGGCTTTCTACGAACGCGACGTCGACACGATGATCGACACCGACACGCTGCAGGCCCGCATTCGTGAGCTCGGCGTCGAGATCACGAAGGACTACCAGGGCAAGGACCTGACCCTGGTGGGCATCATGAAGGGCTCGGTGTTCTTCCTGACCGATCTGGCCAAGGCCATCGATCTGCCGCTGACCTTCGAATTGATGGGCGTCAGCAGCTACCATGGCGGCACCGAGACCACCGGTGAGGTGCGCATCACCCATGACCTCACCAAGCCCCTGCACGGCAAGCATGTGCTGGTGGTCGAAGACATCATCGACACCGGCCTGACCATGAAGTTCCTGCTCGAGAACCTGGGCGCGCGGCACCCGGCGAGCGTGAAGGTCTGCACGCTGCTCGAGAAGCCGTCGCGGGCGAAGGTGAAGGTGGCCATCGACTACAAGGGCTTCGTGATCGAAGACCGCTTCGTGGTTGGCTACGGGCTCGACTGGGGTGAGAAGTACCGGAACCTGCCGTTCATCGGGGTGATGAAGGCCGACTGACGCGGCTTGATGTCAGCCCCTCGTGGTAGGTGCTCGCCCGCGAGGCATGGGGCCTCGATTTCGGGCCGTCGGGTTCGATAGTCTGCTGGGAGGGCGAGGGTATGGGGTCTGCCGCAAGGAAGTTCGTCGAGCGTGAGGAGTTCGAGACCATGAAGAAGTCGATGGAGCGACTTTCGATTCGGGTCGAGGTGCTCACCAACGACGTGCACCAGTTGTCTAATGAGGTGGGCGACCTCTCGAAGACGCTTCGCGAGGTCGTTGGCGGCCTCGACGGGTTACGAGGCGACATTCGCGAGCTGCAGAAGGGCCAGACGGCGGTGCTCTCTGCGGTGCTGGCGCTCGGTCGCCGCTGACGTCGCGGCGTGGTAGGTGCTCGCCCGCGAGTGAAGCAGGCTTCACGGCCTGGTGACGGTCTCGGAGTCGAAGGGGTTCGCCTTCTCGGCTTTCTCTTCTTTCTTGTCGTCCTCCGGCTTCACGGGCTCGGGCTTCTTCTCTTCGGGCGGCGCCTTCTGCAGCCCCTGGAAGACCTCTTTGAGCTGCGGCTCGAGCGCCTTGAGCAGGGTGTCGAGCTGGGGGTTCTGCCCGGTCGACTTGGCCATCGCCGTCGTCGCGCGCAGGGTGGTGGCCAGCAGCTTCACCTGCGGCTCGACCGCCAGCAGCATCACGTTCGACTCCGCCTTGTGCCGTGAATCGGACTCGGCGGCGATCTTCAGCTGCGCCAGCGCCTCTTCCAGCTGCACCCGGGCCTCGTCGAGCCGCTGCTGCGCCAGGAAGAAGGCCAGGTCGGCCTGCAACTTCTTGAGCGCCGTGCGCTGATCCTCCGACAGGCCTTTGAGCTTCTCGCCACGCTTCACGTAGATGAGCGCCTTGTCGAGGTCCTTGGGGGCGTCGCTGGCCACCCGGGGCTTGGCCAGCATCTCGAGCACCCCGAACAGCGCCCGATCGAGCTCGTCGCGCTCGGTGAACTTCTGACCCGCGACCAGCACGTTGTTCCCTTCGAGGTCGAGCGGGGCGTAGGCGTCGACCAGGGTGGGGTCGGTCGGGTTCCAGGGGTCGGCCCCGGTCGGCATCATCTTCCCTTTGAGCACCACCAGCTGCCCGTTGCGCACCTCAAGCACGTAGGTGTGCGAATTGACCAACGACATCGCATAGATGGCGGCGCCGGCCAGCCCCACGAAGAGCGTGAAGAAGAACAGGTTCCGCAGCGCACGGAACAGCCGGGTACCGAACGAGGGGCGGGTGGGGTCCATGTCGCGCACGAGAGTAGTACGTCTGGGAAACGCCGTTCATTTCGAGTTGGTTCCCAACTGGCCGGTTTCTTGGGGTTTGCCTCGCGACGAGTAGAGTCACGGGCTCGATGTCCTCGACCTTCAAGCGGCTGGGACAGAGCGAGCTGCTCCCGAGATACATCTTCGCGGAGAGCCTGTACGCGCGGCGCCGGGTCCTCGAGATCGGCGCCGTGGCGTCGACCCTTGGCCAGTCGGCCCGCTTCCTGTCGACCCGGGGCGCGCGCATCGTGGTGGCCGCCGACTCGGACCTGGCCGCCGTGCAGGAAGCCCAGCAGCGCTTCTCGGGCCCCAACCTGCGCTACCGCCCCAACGTCTTCGACGACTTCGAGGCCGGCAGCTTCGACCTGGTCATCGTCAGCGATCTCGCCAGCTACGTGCGCGCCCCCGAGCTGCTCAAGGAACTCGCGCGGCTGGTCGCCAGGAACGGCTACCTGCTGGGCGGCCTGCGCAACCCGGCGGGCCTGGCGCTCTCGAACGTGCTCGAGGCCGACGACACCGACGCGCCGCCCACCTACGGGCAACTGCTCGACGCGCTGACCACCCACTTCAATTCCATCGAGGTCGCCACCCAGTCGCCCTTCCTCGGGTACCAGATCGCCTTCGAGAAGGGCGAGGGCCTGCAGGTCGACGGCTCGCTCGCCGGCCTGTCCGAAGCTGCGTACTACGTGGTGCTCGCCGGCCAGGAACCGGTGCGCAACTTCGACCCCACCTGGGTGCAACTGCCTCCCGAGCCCCTGGCCTTCACCGGCGGCAAGCTCGAAGACGCCACCCATCGCGCGCGCGACTGGCGCGATCGCAGCGAGCGGCTGAAGGAAGCGCTGCAGAAGAAGAGCACCGAGCTGCTGGCCCGCGAGGCGGCGCTCAAGGAAACCCACGACGAGCTCGAGGCCACGAAGAACGCGCTCAGTCGCGCCACTGCCCAGCTCGAGACGGTGCGCGATCGCCCCGAGGTGCTGCGCGATCGCGAAGACCTCGCCACCCGCGTGCACCAGCTCGAGGCCGAGCTCACCGTCGCCCGCGAGCGCGCCATCGACGCCGAAGGCCGCGTCACCCAGACCCGCGGCGAGCTCGAAGCGCTCACCCGCCAGTCGAAGGACGCGACGGTCACCGCGCTCGCCTCGCAAGAGCAGGCCCGTCTCGAGCGCGCCCGCCGCGAAGAGCTCGCCAGCCAGCTCGAAGATGCCCGGCTGCGCCTGGTCAAGTCGCACGACGACCTACGGCGCGTGCAGGAAGAGGCGTCGACCGAGCGCATCGAACTCGAGCGCGCCCGCCTGGTCGCCGACCGCGCCCGCGACGCCGTCGCCGCCAAGGAACGCGAGCTGACCGAAGCGAAGGAGCGCGAGCTGCGACTGGCCGACGCCCGCACCGAGGCCCTCACCGCCATCGAGCGCCTGGAGCACGGGTTTGCCCAGGTGCGCGCGCAGTTGTCCGAGGCCCGCCAGGCCGTCGAACAGAAGGAAGCCGACCGGCTGTCGGCGGTGCGCTCGTACGACCTCGAGGCCCAGACCCGCGCCGGCATCGTCGCCGAGCTCGAGCGCGAGCGCGCCCACCTGGCCGCCCTGCAGGAAGAGCTGGCCGCCCGCGTCGCCGATCTCGCCGGCGCGCAGACCGAGCTCGAGGCCCGCGCCGCTGCCCAGGCGCGGACCGCGCGCGACGTCGAGACCCTCTCGAACTCCGAGCGGCACTGGCGGGAAGTCGCAGGTCAGCTCGAGCAACGGCTCGCCGACACCACCGCCGACGTGCAGCAGCTCAACGAGCAACTGGCCCAGGCCGAGAGCGCCCGCGAAGCCGAGGTGGCTCGCGCCCGGCGACTCGAGCTCGACCTCGCGACCGTGATCGGTACCGAGCGCAGCGCGCGCGCCCAGGCCGAGGCCCAGCTCGCCGACACCCAGGCCCGGGTGACCGAGCTGACCGACGATCGCGACGCGCTCATCGCCCGCCGCGACGAGCTCGCCGCCGTCGTCGGTGACTTCGAGCGGGTGCGGGCCAGCGAATCGGCCCGGGTCATGGCCCTGCAGGCCGAGGTCGAGCGCCTGGCGCCTTTGCTCTCGCAGGCCGAGGCCAGCGCCGCCGAAGCCCGCCGCGAACTGGCCACGCTCGCCGGCAATGCCCAGGCCCAGGAACGCGCCCTGCGGGCTGCGCTCGACGAGCGGGGCAAGAGCCTCGAGCTCACCGAAGCCCGGCTGACCAGCACCGTCGCCGAACGCGATGCCCTCGTCGCCGCCCGCCAGGCGCTCGCCCAGGCCCACTCGACGCTCGAGGCCCAGCGCGAGGCGCTCGACCGCGAGCTGGCCTCGGTGCAGGGCCGCCTGGGCGACACCGCGTCGCGGGCCGCCGCGCTCGATGCCCGCGCCGCCGAACTCGACGCCCAGCTCGCCGAGGCGCGGGCCACCCTCGAGCGTGAGCGCGCCGCCGCCGAAGCGCAGCGCGCCGCGGCCGAGCGCGAACGTGCGGCGCACCAGCAGGCGCTCGAGCAGGAACGCCTCGCTGCCGCCCAGGCGCTGGAGGCTGCGCTCGCCGCCGCCGAGCACGCCCACCGACTCGCCCTCGAGCAGGCCGGCGCCGCCGCGGCGCAGGCGCAGCACCTGGCGCTCGAGCAGGAACGGGTCGCCGCGACCCAGGCGCATCAGGCCGTGCTCGAGCAGGAGCGGGTCGCCGCGGCCCACTCGCAGCAGACCGCGCTCGAGCTGGAACGTGCCGCTGCGGCGCAGGCGCTGCAGACTGCAAGCGCCGAGGCGGCCGAACGGCTGCGCCAGGCGCTCGAGGCCGAACGGAAGGCCGGGGCCGAGCGCGAACGCGTGCTCGAGCAACGACGCGAACTCCTCGACCTCGAACGCCTCGATCTCGAGCGGCGTCACAAGGCGCTCGAGGCCGACGCCCAGCTCGTCGCCAACCGCGTCGAGGGGCTGGAAAAAGAGGTTCGCGGGCTGCTCGGGCAGTTGCGCGAGACCGAAACCCAGCACGGAGAGACCCGCGACGAACTCGAGGTGCGGCTCGAGGCCGCCCGGCTCGAGAAGGTGCAGTTGGTGGCGCAAGTGGAGGAGCGTCGCCTGCGCGAAGCCGACGTGGCTGCCCGCCTCGACCTGGTGACCGGCCGGCACGCCGCCGTCGAGCGCGACCTCGCCGAGCTGCGCGCGGCGCACCTGACCCTGCAGCGTGAATCGTCGAACCGCATCAGCGCGCTCGAACTCGAGGTGGCCGAGGCCCAGCGCGCCAGCGCCGCCCTCGACGAGCGCCTGGGGGCCCGCAGCGGCGAGCTCGACGCGATGCGCGCCGCGCTCGAACTGGCCCAGTCGACCGCCGCCGCCAGTGCGCTCGAGGTGCAGCGCCTGACCGCCGCCCTCGAGGCCGAGCGGGCCCGCGTGGCCGAGCTGACCGGCTTTCTCGACGCCGTCACCGCGCGCGCCACCACTTTCGAGACCGAGCGCACCGAACTGCGTGCCCGGCTCGACGAGCTCAATTCCTCGCTCGACGGGCAGGGGCGCGAGCGCAGCGCCCTGCAGGCCGAGGTCGCCGAGGCCCGCGCGTCGGTCGCCAGCCTCGAACAACGGGTCGCCGAACAGACCCGCGCGTTGACCCGCAGTCAGAGCGAGTTCGGCGAACTCGAGGCGCGCCTGCAGAAGACCGAGGTCGAGCGGGCCACCCTGGCCCAGTCGCTCGGTTCTGCGATGAACGAAGCCGAGCGCGTTCGCGCCGAGCTGGCCGAGGCCCTCGAAGGCCGTCGCGGCGAACAGGAGTTCGGCACCAGGCTGCGCGCCGAGCTCGAGGCCGCGACCCGGGCGCTGGCCGACGCTGGCGCCGAAAAGCAGGCCCTCGCTGCCGAGGCCGAGCGCAGCCGCGTCACCCTCGACGAGGTTCGTGCCTCGGTGTCGGCGCTCGAGGGGCGGCTGGGGGCCGCCGAGGCCGCCCGCGCCGAAGTGGAAGCGGCCCGGGAAGCGGCGCAGCAGGCCCGCCTGGTCGCCGAGCAGGGCCTGGCGAGCGCCGAGCGGACGCTGGCCGACAAGCAGGCCGAGCTCGAGGCCACCCGGCAAGCCGCGACCCGCGCGCTCGACGACAAGCACGCCGAACTCGAACGCCTGAGGGCCACCGAGCGCGACACCCTCCAGGCCGAGC
>CAIWFK010000315.1 GCA_903911905.1 uncultured Myxococcales bacterium | reverse complement strand
GTCGAATTCGGCGGCCAGCCCGCCCAGGGTGCGACCGGCCGCGGTCCAGTTCGCGCGCGCGGTGGGCAGCAAGGGGTTGACGCCCGTGTAGTTGGCCAACCCGAAGGTGGCGCGGAACATGGTCGCCATCACCTGGTTGGCGAAGGGAATGCGCAACGGGTACCAGTACACCGCGCGCACCTCGAGTCGATACGGCCCGCGGAAGCCGGTGGTGCCGCCCCCCACCACGCCGGGTCGATCGAAGTCCTGCTCGGACAGTGCGGTCACCTCACCCACCCGCGGCTGCTCACGGAAGAGCCAGACGATGGAACGGTCGTGCCCGTCGTCGAGCACCGCGTCGTAGGCGTTGTCGAAGGGCTGCCCCCGGGTTCGCCGCTCGAAGGCGTTGCCCAGCTTCTCGGCCGGCGTGTTGCCCGGCGTGCCGTCACCCAGGAAGGTGGTGAAGTTGGGCAGCAGGGCCAGAATCGCCGCGTGGGTCATGGCCTTGCAGTCGCCGTGGCGAACCACCCCGGTGCGCACCGCCATGTACGCCGCGTGCTCGGCGAAGAGCCGACCCTGCAACACCATGAAGAGCTGCAGGGTGCCCAGCACCATGAACAACGCCAACGGCATGGTGATGGCGGTCTCGACCGCCGCCTGACCCGACTGGGACCCCATCGCGCAGGCCAGCCTGCCGCGCACCACGGGGCGCTGGCATCGGTCAGGGTGACGCAGGAAGGGTGAAGGGCCGGCCACGGGTTCTCGAGCGCGAGTGTGCCTGTGATTCCAGGGACTACAATCAGCCGACGCCCCCACGTCACCCGGGAGTGACGGTGCTTCCCTGCATGGGGAGAAATGCTACACTGGCCTGATGGCCGAATTGGTCTTCTTTCGCCGGGGCGAGGAAGTGTTGCGGTTGGCGCTGGGGGCCGACCGGGTGGTGCTGGGGCGCGGCGAGCGGTGCGACGTCGTCATTCCCGACCCGGAGGTCTCACGGCAGCAGGTCGCGTTGTGGCTGGAAGACGGCCGCTGCGAGTTCCGCGACGTGTCGGGCAAGGGCACGGTGGTGGCCGGGGCGCGGCTGACCGAAGGCACGGTCGCCGACGGCGTCGACCTGGCGCTGGGGCAGTGGCGCGCGGTGTACCGGGCGCACGGCCGCGGCGGCGACGACGTGATGGTCACCGAGATCGGCGTGACCACCGAGATGACCAGCAAGCCCGAGGCGGGCGAGACCAGCCGCATCGCCGCGCAACTGCGCATGCGCTGGGGCAGCACCGAAGAGGTGCACAAGCTCAAGGGCGACACGGTCTCGATCGGCAAGGACCGGGGCAACGACATCGTGCTCGGCGCGCGGTTCGTCTCGGGGCGACACCTGAAGCTGAACCGGGTGAACAACCGCTTCATGGTCATCGACCAGCAGTCGACCAACGGCACCTGGCTGGGCAGCGCGCGCGTGTACGAAGCCGAGGTGCCGTTCTTCTCGGCGCTGAAGGTGGGCGAGGCCGAGCTGGTGCTCGAGCCGCAGACCAACACCGGCAAGGGCGCGACCAGCTACTACGGCATCATCGGGTCGGACCCGTCGGTCAAGCAACTGGCCGAGCTCATCGACCGGGTGGCGCCCTCGAACGCGGCCATCGCCGTGTTCGGCGAATCGGGCACCGGCAAGGAACTGGTGGCCCGCGCGCTCCACGCCCGCTCGAGCCGGACCGAGCAGGCCTTCGTGCCGGTCAACTGCGCGGCGATCTCGAAGGAATTGATCGAAAGCGAGCTGTTCGGTCACGAGAAGGGCGCGTTCACCGGCGCCATGGTGGCGCGCAAGGGCGCCTTCGAAGAGGCCGACGGCGGCACGCTCTTCCTCGACGAAATCGGCGAGCTGCCGCTCGAGCTGCAGGCCAAGCTGCTGCGCGCGCTCGAGTCGGGTGAAATCAAACGGGTGGGCGCCAGCAAGCCCATCACCGTCGACGTGCGCCTGGTGACCGCCACCAACCGCGACCTGCTGCAGGCCTCGAAGGCCGGCAAGTTCCGCGAAGACCTGTACTACCGGCTGTGCGTGGTGCCGGTGACGCTGGTGCCGCTGCGCCGCCGCAAGGGCGACCTGCTGCCGCTGGCCGAGCACTTCCTCAAGACCTTCGCGCCCCGCGGGCAGACGGTGCGGCTGAGCGAGGGTGCGGTGAAGGCGCTGACCGCCCACGCGTGGCCAGGCAACATTCGCGAGCTGCGCAACGTGATTCACCGCGCGCTGCTGCTGCGCAAGGGCCCCCACCTCGAAGAGAGCGACCTCTCGTTCGACGGCCGTGGCGGCGCGCCGAAGGACGACGACCCGACGCCCATCATCGAGCTGACCGAAGGCCTGACGCTCGAGCAGCACCTCGAGATGGCCGAGAAGCGGCTGATCATGTCGGCGCTCAAGCGCTACGACAACAACCGCGAACGGGTGGTCAAGGAACTGGGGGTGGCGCGCTCGACGCTCTTCAAGCGGCTCAAGGACTGGGGCCTCAAGGACGCCGAGGGCTGAAGGCCCGCGCCTCACTTCGGGGTGTTCGCGTCGTCCTTCGGGCCGCCCCCGGGCGGCTCCTTGGGGAACATCTTGCGGAAGGCCAGCATGATGACGGTGATGAGCACGCCGGTGGCCAGCAGGCCCCAGGTGTCGAAGCTGATGCCACTGCCAGGTTCGGTCGCCATGCGGCCTCTCTAGCAGCCCTTCACAGCCCGACGCCCAGCCCCACGCGCACGCCCGACAACGAATGCTTATCGACCTCGAGCGACTGCCAGCCCAGCTCGAAGAAGAAGGGCGTGGGCAGCCGCCCCAGGTGCACCAACTGCACGCCGATGACCGCCCGCGCGCCCACGCCCAGGGTCCGGCCGAGGGCGAAGAGCGGTTCGGCCGCCATCACGAAGCTGACGTCGGGCAGGTTGGCCATGCGCTGGTTCTCAGGCCGCCACAGGGTCAATTCGATGCGCGCCTGCGGGGCCAGCGTCACCACGCTGCGGGTCAACTGGAGCACGTTCTCGACCTCGATGGCGCCGCCCACGATGGTGAAGAAGTTGACCCACGAGCGCAGGCCCAGGTGCCCACCGAAGGTGAAGGCCGGGCCGTCGCCCGCCACCACCGCCCCGGTGCGCACCCCGCCCGTCAGGCTGAGCCGTGGCGTGAAGCGGTTCTCTTCTTCATCGGCCAATTGGGCCACGTCGGTGTCGGGCTGGGCCACCGCTTCGTTGGCGGCCGGAGCGTCGAGCACTTCCCAGAAGGCCTGCACCACCAGGGGCGGTGGGCTGCGGCCGCCAGTGGCGTGAACCCGGGTGCCGGCGCCCTCGGCCAGACCGGTGAAGCAGCCCTCGTAGTCGCGCACCGCGACGCACCAGACGTGCTCGGCGCCGTCCACCGTCAGCGACACCCGCCGCAGCCCCCGGGTGGCGGCCGGGTCGAGCGCCTGGACCAGCGCGTCGATCGGCGCGGGCGTCGAGCGGACGTCCGCCAGCGCGAGCCGGGGCACCAGCAGGCGCTGACGGACCAGCGTCTCGTGCGCCGCGCGGCAACCGCTCAGCAGCCCGAGCGCGAGCGCCGCCAGCGCCAGCCGGTTCATTCGGCGTGCCTCGACCCCGAGCGGAACTCGAGCAGCCGCGAATACCAACCCGCCGGGCTGAGCACCGCCACCTTGCCCACGTTGGGCGCATAGTAGTGCGTCCACGGGTCCGACCCGTCGGCCGCGGTCTCGAGCACCGCCAGGCAATGCTCGACCGTCAGGCCGCTGGGCAGCTCGACGGTGGCTTCGAGCGCCATCACCTCGAAGACCGACGAGGTCGAACCCGCCCGCTCGATCGAGGTGGGGCCGGTCCACCTCGTGCCCCGGGTCATGGTGGCGGGCAGCAACACCGCTTCGGCGTCACCGCGGGCCGCGCTGCGCTCGAGCCACACCCCGTTGAGCGCGCGCCAGTGCCCACTGCCGCTGCGCTTGCCGTAGGAAAAGGTGAACTGCGCGCGCCAGTCGACGATGCCGGTGAGGGTGACGTGCCCGCGCGTCTTGCCGTCACCCAACAGGTACACCCAGCTCGCGCCGCTCTTCTGCACGAAGTACTCGGCACCCAGCCGCCCGGCCTCGCTGGTCGAGGTGGCCGCGGGCCGCACGGTCGGCACCGGGTCGGCGGCCAGCACCGACACGCTCACCACGAAGAGGAAGCAGGGCAGACGCATCGAGCGGGGGAGTGTAGCCAAATCGACCACGGTCCGAAGCACCGTGTGCGGGTCGCCGACCTCGCCAGCGCAGGCCCTCGAATGAACGGCCGACTGGAACGGCGCTTGCTGTAGCGTCCCCCACGCGATGCTTTCTGCCCTCTCTGCAGTGTCGATGCTGATCGTCCACGCAGCCGCCATCACGCCGTCGACGGTGCCGGCGACCGGTCGACAGGAGGCGCTGCTCACGCTCGACGCCCCCGCGGCCATTCACCTGTCGGCCCGCAGCGCCAGCGGCACCTCGTGCGTGGTGCTCGACCGGGTGCGAGGCCCCTTCGCCACCGCGGGCGTGGCCGGCGGCGTCAACTGCGAGCTCGACCTGCTGCTCGACGCGGGTCAATACAAGGTGCGGCTCGAGTCGGCCCGCCGCGGCAAGGGCCAGGTCACGCTGGTGGCCACTGCGCTGGTCGAACAGAACCCGATGCCGGTGCGGCTCAAGGCCGGCGACGCGGTGGTGACCCGGCTCAAGCCCGGTCAGCAGGCCTCGTACTGGGTCAGCCTGCCCTCGCGCGGCACGCCCTTCGTTCACGTCGCCGGTCGGCACGCCGGTGACGTGCGGCTGTGGCGCAACGGCGAGTGGCTCGAGAAGGCCTCGCTGGCCCACACCCAGTTCGCCGGCACCCCCGGGCAGCCGCAGCACGAGTGGTGGATCGACCAGCCGCTCGAGGAAGGCGATTACCAGTTGGTGGTCTACGGCCGCGATTCGACCACCGTGACCGGCAGCTCGGTCGACGATTCGCTGACCGTCGAATACGGCTTCCGCGACGGTCCGGCCGAGCGGGTGATGCCCTTCGTGCTGGGGCCCTCGGGCGTGGCGACGGTGGCCGTACCCCGGGGCGAACTGGCGGCCGTCGTCTCGCTCGACGCCGCGCCCGCCGCGCAGGTGACCCTGCAGGCGGTGACCAGCACGCCGCGCTCGCCTTCCAATGACTGCCGCATCGAGAAGGCCTCGCTCGACCCCGAATGCAGCACCCAGCTCAGCTCGACCGGAACCGCGCTCTCGGTGCTGGTGGTGCGCGGGCCCGCGGGTACGCGCGGCCAGCTCGAGTGGGCGCCCTGGTATTCGGGCACGCCGGCCACCTTCGGCGGCTACTATTCTCCTTCGGCCAACACCCTGGGGTTCCAGACGCGAGCCCCGGGCTCGTACCTGGTGGCCGTGAAGGACCTGCCCTTCGACGGCGACAGCGCGCCGCTGGGCTGCCAGTTGGAAGAGCTGACCGCGCAGGGTGACGTGGCGCAGGTGCTGGCGCGAAGCGCGGTGCGCGTCGACGCGGGGGAAATGATCGAGCGCGACTTCAACTTCCCCGACGAGGGGGTCGCCATCTGGTTCGAGGTGGGCTCGGGCGGCAGCCTGCTGCAGCGCAGCGGGCTCTCGTCGCGCCGTTTTCGCCTCGGCGTCAGCGGCAAGGGCACCTGCGAGGTCTACCGGCTGGGCAACAAGGGCGAGCTCAAGCGGCTGACCCAGTCGAAGCCCGAGGCCACCGAATGCAACGAGCTGCTCGCGCTCGACCCCGGCTTCTACCAACTGCAGTTGCCCGCGGCCCCCAGCGGCGTGCGGCGCCTGACCATCAAGGAAGACGGCGCCTCGAACCCCACGCGGGTGACCCAGGCCGGCACCTGCACCTTGCCCCCCGTGACCCTGGCGCAGGCGCGCTACCGGGTGACGCTCTCGAGGCTGGGCGCGGTGAAGGTGCGCGAGCTGGTCGTCGAGCCGCTGCCGTTGGGCAATGGCTCGCTGCACCTGAGCCTCGACGCGAAGGCCAGCCTCACGCTGCCCGTCGCCACCACCGCGACCTCGCTGGTGCGCGCTTCGGGCGGCGCGGCGTTCGGCTGCACCAGCCCCGGCGGTCACGCAGCGCTCGTCGGCCAGACCTGCGAGGTGTCGGCGGGCAGCGACACCCTCACCTTGAACAACCCCGGCACCGCGCCCATCACCGTGACGCTCTCGCACCCCGTCGCCCAGGGCCAGGGCACCACGCCCGCGCCGTGGACGCCGCAGCTCAAGCCCCTGCCCCGAATCGCCGTCGATGCCCCGCTGTACTTCGATTTCGACCGCGCCCAGTCGCGCTCGGCGGTCTTCGAGGTCGACTCGCCGGGGCTCTACAACGTCACCACCCTGGGGCTGCTGGCGACCTCCTGTACGCTTCGCACGCAGTCGATCGACTCCTTCGCCACCGATTCGGGAGACGGGCGCGGTCGCAACTGCCTGGTGCGCACCTGGCTGCAGAAGGGGCGCTACCTGGTCACCGCCACCACCACGCCCACCTCGAAGGGTCGCGCGGCGATCGCGCTGACCCGCCGCAACGTGAAGGACTTCGGCACCGTCACCGCCGACGGCGAGCAGTTCTTCCGCGTCGAGGCCAACGACCTGGTGCAACAGAAATTGAACGTGAAGACCGCCGGCGTCTACCAGCTCGCCACCGCCGCGCAGGGCAGCTCGAACCTGCAGTGCCGACTCGACGACCCCGACGGGTGGCCGCTCGAATCGGTGCCGACCACCTGCAGTGGCACCCGCGACCTGCGGCCGGGCACCTGGCTGTGGACCCAATTGCCGCTCACCGTCGAATCGATGCGCCACACGGTGCTCAAGGCGGTGCACGACGAGGTGGTGCTCAAGGGCAAGGCGGCCCACCCCATCGAGGCCTTCGTCTGGTACCGCGCCGAGCTCTCTGCTGCGGGGAAGGACGAGTTCACCTTCACCCTGGAAGGCGAGACGCCGCTCGAGGTCACCTTGACCAACGGCATGCAGGGCCGCCTCTACGCCCTCGAGAAGGACCGGCCACCCCGCGCCATCGAGGTCATTCCGCCCATGCAGCGCGAGCCGCCCACCGAGCAGGAAGCACCGCCGCCCGAAGAAGAGAACGCGCCCGCTCCCGAATACGGAGGTGAGGGCGAAGGCGGCGAAGCGGAAGGCTCGCCCGCCCCGACGGCGGCCGCGCAGACGCCCGTGCCCAGTGCGGTGCCGCAGTCGACCGGGGGCACCACCGTGAACCTGCCGGCGGGCCACTACAAGCTGGTGGCCGAACACAGCCGCGGCGACGTGGGCGTGGAGTACCGGGTGCATCTGGCCAGCCAGGTGCTGCTGCCCGGCATGACGCGCGAGCTGCCGGCGCCCTCGACGGTGCCGGTGGTGATTCCCCGCGACGGCACGCTGCGCCTGCGCACCACCGGCGACGCCGACGTGCGCTGCCGGCTCTTCGACGCGAACGGCAAGCTGGTCTTCCAGGGCAGCGAGAATGGCGCCGACTGGAACTGCGCGCTGGCCGAGCCGGTGGTGAAGGGCCGCTACACCCTGGTCATCGAGAACGAGACCCAGCAGCGCGGGCAGACCACGCTCTGGCTGGCGTTGCCGGCCATCGAAGACAAGGGCGTGCTGAGCGACGGCGCGAAGGTGACGCTGAGCGCCGGCGTGGTGTCGTGGCGCGTTCCGCTCGCCGAGAAGGACGCGGTGCAGGAACTCACCTTGCGCGCGCAGGGCAAGACGCCGATTTCGTGTGCGCTCGAAGACCCGAGCGGCGCGGTGGTGCATCGCCAGACCCGGGTCACCGAATGCGCGTTGGCGGTGCGGCCGCAGGGCGAGACGTGGAAGGTGCGGGCGTGGACCACCGACGGCAGCGCGGCGGTGGTGGCGCAGGTGAAGTCGCGGCCGGTGCTCGACGGCAAGAGCGGCGAGGCCCCGGCCGAAGCGGCGGTGCTGGTGGGCGTGGCCCACGCGGGTCGCTACAGGACGAGCGCGGGCGTGCGGTGCCTGGGCGCGAGCGAGCGCGGCTTGTTGCGAGCCTGTGGCCCCGAGGTCTCGCTCGAGGCGGGCCCCACCATCTTCAGCGCCACCGGCCCCAAAGCCCTGCCGCTGTCGTTGGACGAGGTGGTGGTCGACACCGATGGCGCGGCCAACCAGTGGCTCAACCGCGTGCCGTCGCTGCAGGGGCTGACCTCGTCGAAGCCCGCACTGTTCCTGTTGGAAGCGAAGGTGCAGTACGGCGAACGGGTCGCGCCCAGCTGCGCCTTCGACGGGCCGGGCACCGTGCGCGAGCGGCGCGACACGTCGTGCTTCGCCGCCAGCCGACTGGGCACCTCGGCCACCATGCGGGTGTGGGCCGCCAGCGAGCAGGACCTCGACGCGCGCATCACCCGCTCGTCCGTCACGCTCCCCGAGACCTTCGAGCCGCTGACCCCGGGTCGCAAGCGCCTGACCTTCACTGGCGGCGTCGGGCGCTTCGCGCTGCCGAAGGGCGCCCGCGCACGGCTCGAGCTGACGGTGCCCGCCAACGCCTGGGCCGTGCTGGTGGACGACGCCGGCAACGCGCTCGACCTCTGTGCTCCGGGGGCCGAGCTTCGTCGGTGCCTGCTCACCGGTCAGGGCGGCAGCGTGGCCATCATCGGCACCGCCGGTCAGGCTGACGTGACGACCGTGCTGCTCGAAGGCACGCCGCAAGCGGTGGCCTTCACCGGGCTCTACGAAGACGCGCCCCGGACGCCGGGCAGCGTGCGCCTGACCGTCGCGCCCGCCGAGGCCGACCGCCAGGCCACCATCGAAGGGGCGCTGCGCTGCACCGTGGCGTTGAGCGACGGCACGCGACTCGACGGCTGCCGCGCGAAGGTGCCGGCGAAGCTGGGCGCCGAGCTGCTGATCGATTACGGTGCCGCGCCGCTTCGGGCCATGGTGCACGTACCGGGTCGCGAGAAGTGGGCACGCCTGGGGCTCGACCTGCCCGTCACGCCGGGCGCGGCGCTCGACGCCGCCATCGCCGTGCCGCTGACCGGCGGCCGCATCGACCGCACGCTGGTGGTGGACAAGGAAGCGGTGGTGCGGGTGTCGGCCGAGAGCGGCGTGTGCGGGCTGTTCCGCGGCAGCGACCTGCTGTCGGTCGACGGGCTCGACACCGGCTGCGAGCTGGTGCGGGTGCTCTCGCCGGGCACCTACCGGCTGATGGCCCGGCCCTTCGCGGGGCGGGTGGTGCCCGGCACCCTGCGGTGGACCCAGGAGCCCGTCTCGCAGCTCGCGGAAGGCGTGGGTCCCGAGGAATGGGTGGCCCCGGGCGACGTGCGGCTCTACCGCTTCGACGCCGCCAACCACGGGAAGATCGGCCTGGGCGTGCAGGCCAGGAGCGAGCTGCTCGAATGCCAGGTCTACAACGACGGCTACCAACTGCTCGGCGAGGGCTGCCACCAGTACCTCTCGCTCGACAAGGGCCGCTACCTGCTGACCGTGCGCAACGCCCCCCGGCCGGGCGCCGCGTCGCTGGCCTTCAAGCCCGTGCTGCTGGGGCTGACCGGCGAGAAGAACGAAATTCCCGAGACCTACCTGCAGGACTTCTTCCGTCGGGCCGAGGTGAGCCCGTGAGGACCGCATTCATGAAGCCGTTGGCGTCGTTGGTGGTGGTCAGCTCGCTGTGCTTCGCGCAGTACGTGCCTGCCGACCTGGGGCAGCAGCCCGCGGGTGCCGGCGTGCGCATTCTGCCCGAGCAGTTCCTGCGCGGCTTCGACCCGGTGACGGTCTACTTCCCGAGCGATCAGGTCGGCGAGAAGGCCAACGCCGACGATGGCGCGAAGCGGCTGAAGCTGACGCCCGACTGGCCTGGCGCGTACACCTGGGTCGATCAGCGCACGCTGCAGTTCCGCCCGGCCGAGCCGTGGCCCGCGCTGGCCCGCTTTCAGTTCGAGGCCTCGAGCGGCGCGCGCAAGGTGCTGACCACCATGATGTCGGCGCCTTCGTCGATGTCACCCGCTGCGGGCACCGAGGGGCTGCGGCCGTTCCGCGTGGTGAGCCTGACCTTCCCCCAGGCCTACCCGGTGGCTTCGCTCAAGAAGATGATTCAGGTCGAACTGCGTGACCTGCCGGGCCTGGGCGATTCGCCCGCGCGCAAGGTGACCACCTTCGCGCTCGCGCCGCTGCCCCGCGCGTCGCAGCGCGACCCCGCGACGTGGACCCTGACGCTCGACGACGACGTGCCCGAAGGCAAGCAACTGGTGGTGTCGGTGGCGCTCGCACTGGGCAGCGAAGGCACCACGCTCTGGCAGGGCCGCGCGTCGACCCGCACGCCCTTCTCGCTCGTCGAGGTGCGCTGCGGCAGCGCCAGCTTCCCGTTGGTGGGCGGCGCGTCGACGCCGAAGGACCTGGCGCTCTCGTGCGGCAACCGCGGAGACGCTCCGCAGCTCGTCTTCTCGGCCCCCGTGCAGGACCTGACGCTGACCGCGCTGCGCAAGCTGGTGCAACTGGAGCCCGCGGTGCCCGACCTGCACTTCCAGCCCTACGGCGCGCGGGTGCAGTTGGCGGGGCACTTCGTGCCCGACACGCTCTACAAGGTGTCGCTGGCCAGCGCGCCCATTCACGACGACGCCAGCCGGCCGCTGCGCGAGGTGAAGCCGGCCGAGGTGTATTTCCACCTGGGGTGGAAGGCGCCGTTCCTGGCCTGGCAGCAGTCGACCGCCATCGTCGAGGCGAAGGGGCCGCGCATGGTGCCGTTGCGGGGCTACGGCGAGCCGCGCGCCGACGTGCGCATTCACCGGGTCGACCCGTTCCACCCCGGGCTGTGGCCGTTTCCCTCGTCGCCCATCGTCATCGACGAGCAGTCGGCGCCGCCCTTCCCCGGTGAGGAGCCGGCGACCGCCTCGCGGCAGACCTGGGTCGACGCGCGCTCGCTCGCGCCCCACATTCGGCTGTTGGGCAGCCCGCTGGTCTCGCGCGTGGTCGACCTGCCGCTGAGCGACAAGTCGGGGGCCACCACCTTCGGGCTCGACTTGAAGCCGCTGCTCGATGACGCAGCCGGCAACAAGCCGGGCACCTACCTGGTGGGCCTGCGCCGCCTGACCGGCCCTGCCGAACGGGCGTGGGTGCGGGTGACGGTCACCAACCTCTCGCTGACCTCGGTCGACGAGACGGGCCGGGCGGTGCTGTACGTTCGCGCGCTGGACACGGGCGACGCGGTCAAGGGCGCTACCGTGAAGTTCGAGGGGCTCTCGCGCGCGTCGCCTCCCGCCCCCGTGTCGTGGTCGGCCACCACCGACGGCGACGGCCGCGTCATCGTCGCGCCCCTTCCGTGGTCACAGCTCGACCGCCTGTCGGTCATCAACGGCGACGACGTGCTGGTGCTCGACCCGCGGGAGCGACTGCCGGGCTTCGCCAGCAACCACTGGTCGAGCGGCTCGTCGGGGCTGACCTGGTTGACCAGCCAGTCGATTCCGCCCGCGCCCAACGACGCGACGCTGGGCTTCGTGTTTCCCGAGCGCGGCATCTACCGCCCGGGCGAAGCGGTGTTCCTCAAGGGCTTCGTGCGCAGCAAGGTGTCGGGCGAGCTGCGAGTGCCCGCCGACCTCAAGCGGTACGGCCTGCAGGTCACCGGCCCCGACGATTCCGTGTACCCCACAGCAGGTGAAGCTCAGCCCGCTGGGTGGGCTCGAGGCCACCTTCCAGCAGGCCGACCTGCCGACCGGCGAATTCACCGTCACCCTGTACGATCGCACGCCCGAGACCGTGCTGGCGCGGCGCACCTTCAAGATCGAGGCGTACCGCATTCCCACCTTCGAGGTGCAGTTGAGCGGGGCCCTGCGCGTGCCCAACGATCGCGCGTTCAAGGTCAAGGCGCTGGCGCGGTACTACGCGGGCGGCAACGTGGCCAACCAGCCCGTGTCGTGGACCGTGACGCAGCGACCGTACGACTGGGTGCCGAAGGGCCAGCCGGGCTTCCTCTTCGCGTCGTCGACGCAGTTCGCGCGCTCGAGCTCGCAGCGCTCGCCGGGCGTCACCAACCAGCAGGGCGAGCTCGACGACAACGGCGGTGCCGAGCTGACCATCAACCCGCAACTCGACCTCGATGGTTCGGCGCGGGTGTACCACTTCGAGACCACCGTCACCGGAGCCGACGAGCAGCAGGTGACCAGCTCGACCGAGGTGCGCGCGCTGCCCGCCTTCATTCTGGGCCTGAAGGTGCCGCGGTACCTCGAGAAGGCGACCGAGCTCAAACCCGAAGTGCTGGCGGTGGGCGTCGACGACAAGCCCCTGGCTGGCCAGGAGGTGAAGGTTCGCCTGATGCGCCGGGTGTGGCACTCGACCCTGCGCGAGACCAGCTTCGCGACCGGGCAGGCGAAATACCAGACCGAGCAGGAAGACGTGCCGGTGGGCGAGAAGCTGCTGACCTCGCTGGCCACAGGCGCGGTGTCGAACGCCTTCCCCATCACGGACTCGGGCGTGTACGTGGTGGAACTGACCGCGCGCGACAAGCTGGGCCGCGTGCAGACCCTGACCGCCGACCTCTACATCGGCGGAGCGACGCCCCAGTCGTGGCAGAAGTCACGAGATGGCGTCTTCGAGCTGAAGACCGACAAGAACCGCTACGTGCCGGGTGACGTGGCGCACGTGGTGGTGCAGAGCCCCTACGCGACCGCGCGGGCGCTGGTGGTCATCGAAGAGCCGGCCGGCAACCGCTACCTGTGGAAGGACGTGTCGGGTTCGAAGGTGGTCGTCGACGTGCCCATCACCGATCGCTTCGTGCCCAACCTGCCGCTGCACGTGGTGCTGATGCGCGGGCGCCTGGGCGAGGGCAAGACCGACGACGCGCGCTACAAGCCGGCCACCATCGCCAGCTCGACCTCGCTGACCGTCGAGCCCACGCGCAACCAGGTGCTGGTGCAGGTGCAGCACCCCGAAGTCGCACGCCCCGGCACCAGACAGGACTTCACCATCACGCTCACCGACGATCAGAAGAAGCCGCTGGCCGGGGAAGTGACGCTGTGGCTGGTCGACGAGGCGGTGCTCTCGCTGGCGAAGGAAGGCCCGCTCGACCCGTTGACCGAGCTCATTCGCGCCAACCGCAGCGCGGTGTCGATTCACGACACCCGAAACCTGGTCATCGGCCGGGTCAGCGAGCTCGAAGAAGAACCCGGCGGCGACGGCGGCGAGGGCGACGAGCAGAATTCGGGCAAGCGGCTCATTCGCAAGGACTTCCGGACCGTGCCCTATTACGCCGCGACGCTGCAGGTACCGGCCAGCGGCAAGCTGGTGGTGCCCGTGCAACTGTCCGACGACCTGACCAGCTTCCGGGTGCGCGCCGTCGCCGTCTCGGGAGGCATGCGCTTCGGGCTCAAGCAGTCCACGATCAAGGTTCGCTTGCCGGTGCTGGTGCAGCCGCAACTGCCCCGCTTCGTGCGCATGGGTGACCGGTTCTGGCCTGGCGCAGTGGCCCGGCTGGTCGAAGGCCCCGAGGGCGCGGGCACGGTCGACATTTCCGTCAAGGGCGCCATCGAGGGCAATTCGGCGGTGAAGGAAAAGATCGAGCTCAAGGCCAACAAGGCGCTCTCGGTGCTCACCCCGGTGACGGTGAAGAGCGTGTCGACCACCAAGGACACCCAACTGACGGTGCGGGTCGACGTGACGCGCACCAGCGACAAGGCGGGTGACGCGTTCGAGGTGAAGCTGCCGCTGCTGCCCGACCGGGCCATCGAGCGCACCGCGTCCTTCACCACGCTGCAGCCGGGCGCGACCAGGCTGCCTGACTTCGCCGAGCCGCCGCGCGCGGGCACCACCTCGCAGACGCTGATCATTTCGGGTCAGCCCGGGCTGCTCGAGCTGGCCAGCGGGCTCGAGTACCTCTCGGCCTACCCCCACGGGTGCCTCGAGCAGCGCATGAGTCAGGTGACCCCCGACCTCGCGCTGGGCGGGCTGCTCAAGAAGCTCGAGCTGGACACGCGCTTCACCCCCCAGATTCAGGCCTCGACCCGCCGCATTCTCGACGAGCTCAAGCAGCACCAGGACGAGCAGGGCTTCTTCTCGTACTGGCCAGGCGGCCGCGGAGACATCGCGCTCACCGGGCAGGGCGTCGAGTTCCTCGTCGCCGCACGCAAGTCGGGCATCGCCATCGACGACGCGGTGCTGCAGCGGGCCATCGGCGCCCTGCAGCGGGTGCTGCGCACCGACTTCACCGGCCTGTGGGCGGACTACCGGTACGATCAACAGACCTCGGCCCTGCGCGCCCTGGCGCGGGCTGGCGTGCTCGACGAAAATTACCTGGTCGAGCTCTTCGCGCGCCGCAAGTCGATGAACACCTCGAGCGTGGCCGAGCTGGCCTCGACCATGCAGGAACGCCCGGCGCCGTTCGCCGCCAACCTGGCCACGCTCAAGGGCGAGCTGTGGGACAGCGTGATGTTCAAGCTGGTCAAGGGGCAGCAGGTGTTCGACGGCATCAGGGGCGATCGCTCGTCGTGGAACGGGCAGTACCTGGGCTCGTCGACCGCGACCCTCGCCATCGTGTGGGAAGCGCTGTTGCGACTCGACCCGTCGAACCCCAGGCACGCGCAACTGCGCGACGCGATGCTCTCGAAGGTCTCGGCGACCCGGGGCTTCGGTTCCACCCACGCCAACCGCCGCGCCATCGCCGCGCTGGGGCTGTACCTGGAAAAGGCCAGCACCGCCCAGCCGCGCACCAACGTCACCATCTCGGGAGCGCTCGACCTGCTGCTCGACGAGACCCACCAGGCAGCCCGTCGAACCGTCGAGCTCGACACCCCGCTGCAGGTCACCGTCAGTGGCTCGGCGCCGGTGGGGGCACGGCTGCAGGTGAAGTACCTGCCCGCAGTCTCGGGCGACAAGGCCGAGGCGAAGAAGGAAGGGCTCATCGTCTCGCGCAGCCTGACCTGGCTGCATTCGGACAACTCGGCCCCCACCAACCACGACGACCTGGCCGGCGCGACGCTGAAGCTGCCCCTGGGCGAGGTGGTCGAAGTCCACGCCCAGGTGGTCAACGACGAGACGCGCACCCACGTCGCGCTGGTGGTGCCGCTGGCCGCCGGGCTCGAGCCGCTCAACCCCAACCTCGAGACGGCCAGCAGCGACGCGAAGCCCTCGCAGAGCGATTCGCTGGCGCCGACCTACGTGCAGCGGCTCGATTCCGAGGTGCGGTACTACTTCGCCGAGCTGCCGCGCGGCACCTTCACCTTCCACTTCCGTGCGCGGGCCACCAGTGAGGGCAGCTTCGTGCACCCACCCCCGTACGCCGAGCAGATGTACCGGGAAGAGGTGCGCGGCCGCGGCGCCGGCATGCGGGTGACCATCACCGGCACGCGCGAGAAGTGACGTCATGCGGCGACCCACCAGGCGACAGGTGCTGGCGGCAGGGAGCCTGGTGCTCCTGGCCCTCGCCGTGCGCTTCGTGGCCTCGCTCGACGCGCGGTTGGTGACCCGCACGCCCTCGCACCTCATTCTCGACCGCGCCGAGCGGGTGTTGGGTGAGGTGCCGGGCAGCCACGAGTCCTTCGGCTTCTGGCCGGTGCCAGCGGTGTTGCCCGACAAGCTGCTGGTCACCACGCTCGAGACCGAAGATCGACACTTCGCCGAGCACCCCGGGGTGTACCTGCCGTCGGTGGCGCGCGCCGCCTGGCAGGACCTGCGCAACGCCCGCATCATCTCGGGCGCGTCGACCATCGCGATGCAGGTGGCGCGATTGCAGCACCCCAAGTCGCGCACGCCGTGGGGCAAGGCCCGCGAGGCGGCCGAAGCCCTGCTCCTCGTTCACCAGCACGGGCGCGACGCCGTCTTGCGGCAGTACCTGACCCTGGCCCCGTACGGCAACCGCTGTCACGGTGCGGTGCGGGCGGCGCGCCTGTACTTCGACAAGCCGGTCGAAGACCTGTCGTGGCTGCAGGCGGCCTACCTGGCAGCGCTGCCCCAGCAACCGGGGCGCATGGGCCCGTGGAACGCCGAAGGTCACCGCGCGGCGATGGCGCGGGCCGGGCGCATTCTGCGGCAACTGCACGAGCGCGGCGTCATCGGCGACGACGACCTGAAGATCGCCCTCTCGACCGACCTGGCCATCGTGCCCGCGCCGCGGCGACACCCCGAGGCGATGCACGCGCTGCTGCGGCTGGCGCGCACGGTGACGGCCGAGCCGGGCGTCATTCATCACGCCACCATCGACCTCGAACTGCAGCGCCTGACGCACCAGGCACTGGTCGCCAACCTGGCGCGGTGGAAGTGGGCGGGCGCGGGCAACACCGCGGGCGTGGTGGTCGACCTGCCGTCGGGCGAGGTGCTGGCCTGGGTGGGGAGCGCCGACTACTTCGACCGCGAGGCGCGCGGGGCCATCGACTTCCTCGAGACGCGGCGCTCGCCGGGCAGCGCGCTCAAGCCCTTCATCTATGGCCTGGCGTTGGAAAAGGGCACGTACACCGCGGCCAGCGAGGTGCCCGACACGCCCATCGAATTCGAGCTGCCCGGCGGAGGCCTGTGGGTGCCCGAGAACATCACCCACACCTTCCTGGGGCCGATGCTGGTGCGCGAAGCCCTGGGCAACTCGCGCAACATTCCGGCGCTGCGCGTGCTGTCCGACGTGGGCGTCGACCAGGTGTTGCAGCGGCTCGAGCGCGGCGGGGTGAAGGGCGTGCGGTATTCGCCCGACGCCTACGGCCTGGCGCTGGCCATCGGCAGCCTGAACGTGACCCCGCTCGAGCTGGCGACGCTCTACACCTCGCTCGCCAACCAGGGCGTGACGGTGCCGTTGACGTTGGTGCGGGGGCAGACGCCGGCGACGCCGGGCCGGGTGCTCTCGAGGGAAGCGGCAGGGCTGGTGACCAACATCCTCTCGGACGACGGGGCGCGGCGGCCGGGCTTTCCTGCGGGAGGGCCGCTCGACTTCTCGTACGCGGTGGCGGTGAAGACCGGCACCAGCCAGGGGTACCGCGACGCGTGGGCGGCGGCCTTCAGCGATCGCCTGCTGGTGGTCACCTGGGTGGGCAACCACGACTGGAAGCGCATGAACCAGGTCAGCGGCGGCCTGGTGGCGGCGCCGGCCACCCACGCGATTCTCGACGCGCTGATGCCGCATCGTCGACCGGCCGAGCCCTGGGCCACCACCTTTGCGGCGCCCCCGGGCCTGGTCAGCCGCGACGTGTGCGCCTCGAGCGGCCGACTTCCCGGGCCTGGCTGCACGCACCTGAAGACCGAGCTGTTCCTGCCCGGCACCGAGCCGCACGAGCCCTGCCCGTTCCACGTCGAGGTCAGCGTCGACACGCGCAACGGGCTGTTGGCCGGGCCCTCGTGCCCGCCCGCGTACGTGCACACCGCGCCGATGCTGGCGCTGCCCGAGACCTACGCGAGCTGGGCCAGCAAGCAGCACCTGACCATCGCGCCGACCGCGCAGTCTCCGCTGTGCCCGACGACGACGGTGGCTCCACGAGTGGCGATTCGCGAACCGCGCACCAATGCGCGCTTCCTCTTCGACCCCGACACCCCGCGCGAGCTGTCCACGGTGCACTTCCAGGCAGCGGTGACACCGGCCAACGAAGACGTGGTGTGGCTGGTCGACGGCACGCCGGTGGCGCAGGTGGGCTGGCCGCACGACCTCCGCTGGCCGATGACCAGGGGCACGCACGTGGTGAAGGCCCGCCTGGCGCACTCGGCCGAGGCCAGCCGGCCCGTGACGATCGTGGTAGACGACTGACGCGCAATCGTTCGTTCCGCCGTCCGTTTGGGGAGCACCCATGCAACTTCAGCCCGTGAATCTCTCTGATGTCCTTGGAATCGTTGGAGGAATGTTGATCGTCCTCATTCCGGTCATCGGGGTCACCATTCGCTTTGCGGCCAAGCCACTGGTCGAGGCGCTCAAGGCCGTCGGGGTGTTGGGCCCGCAGAGCGCGGTCGCGGGCAGTGCGTCGGCGCGTGACGTCGAATTGCTGTCGCGGCGGGTGCTCGAGCTCGAGCAGGAAGTGGCGAAGCTGAAGGCCCCTGCGCTGCCGACGACGTCGTCGACGGCGATGGACGCGCAGGTGGTGCCCATCGACCGGCAGGTCGTTCGCTGACTGCGGTTCTTTCCATTCACCTCACACTGCTAGGTTCGGTGGCGCTTCCCCAGGCTCGTGGGTGAGCGCCGCGAGGTTGGGGTCGTCGGCCGTGGCGCTTCGTACCGAGGGGGCGTTGTGGTCGCTCGACGCGGGTACCGAGCTCGACCCGGGAACCCGATGGAAGCCCATCGCCACCGACGACCTGGGCCAGATCACGGCCTTGAATGCGTCCGGTGCGCTCTGGACGGGCACCGAGCGCCTTGCGCTGACCCCTGCCGATGCGGGCATCGATTGGGTGGGGGTGATTGGTGGGGGCGTCAGCGGCATTCGAGCCGACGGCAGCATCTGGCTGGGCGGCGCGCGAGCCGGGGCGGACACCGATTGGCTCACGGGCGCGAGTGGCGGCGGGTCGACCTTCGCCATCAAGCGCGATGGTTCGCTCTGGTCGCTCGATTCGACCTCCACGTGGACTCGCGTCGGCAGCGCCGTCGGGTGGACTGCGGTGGCGCCCGCCGACCAGCACACGCTCGGGCTGCGTGGCGACGGCTCGATGTGGGTCTGGGGAGAAGACAACTATGGCCAACTCGGAGACGGCCTGCCGGCGCAGGCGGTCCGTTTCGCGCCTTAGTCCCCGCAGCACGCGAGCTGCCGCGGCACCTGGCACACATCGTAGGCGCTCGGGCTCCAGTACCCGGTG
>CAIWFK010000314.1 GCA_903911905.1 uncultured Myxococcales bacterium | reverse complement strand
TATGCCTTGGTGGTGACCTGGACCTGCGTGCCCCACGTACCATCGACGTCAAGCAGGGTTCGCCCCACGGAGACCAGCCGCTGGACCTGCGGCGAAGCAGGCCCAGCATTGAAAGCAGTCGGCGTCTGACAGCTGGCGCTGCCGCAGTACGGGTCGATCGCCGCGGATGACGTCGTGTAGTCGGAGAGCGTGAAGGAATTGAAACCGGGCATCGTCGGGTCAACCGAGACGAAAGAGGTCCACGCTCGAATCGAAGAATTCCCGAGGTACCCATAGCGCTCACCCCGCGCGTAGGCCGTGGGCGTGACTGACGAGCAACTCGGCAACCCCGAGTATTCGGCGATGATGCGGCCCTGCCCGTCTCGATCGTGCCGGTTGAAGTTGCCGCTGCCTTCGCGGTCACACTGCATCTCGAGGATGTCGGGGGCGGTGACGTAGGTATGGAGCCTTGTGGTGTCACAGTTGCCTTGCTCATCGACGAAGCACTCCGAGACGAGCGCGTTGTTGGCAAAGGTGAGGTCGATGTTTTCGTGGTTGCTCCGCACTGACGTCGAACGATTCACTGTCCCAGGCACCCCGGGCGTCAGGTAGTTCCAAGTGAAAGAATAGTACCCGCTCGGCGTTTGGTGACTGGTGACTCGAGCAGCGTCATTGAGCGCCGCGCGGTACTGGAAGGACTCGACCATCTTGCCGTCTGCGTCGGTCGCTTGTGTCAGCAGACTGACCTGCATCTGCGAGGCCCAGGCGATGTGCGTGAAACCGTACTCGTAGGTCTCGGCGTTGCCGTCGGCTGCCGTCGCGTGCGCCAAGCTACCGTCGGGCAGGTAGTCGAACATCGCAACCGGCGTCGAAAACTGCGCATCGAGCGCCACGCCAGCGAGGCTGCCGGTCGGCTCGTACGCGAACCAGAGTTGCCGCCCGAAGAGGAAGTCGACGCGACACAGGGCTCCCGCCGGCATTTGCGAGGACACCGCGCACGCCGCGTCGTCGTTGGCGTACCGCAACTGCGCTTCGCCTCCGTCTGCTGCTCGAATGACCCTCAACGCGCCGGTGCCATCGAAGATGAAGGCGCTGCCGTCTTCGCGGCCCGCGATATAGAGGTTGGTGGTGGCGTCCCACGTCATCGTCCGCGCGGCGTGATTCGTGGTGTACCCACCGCCCACCAGGTTGAACTCTTCGGCCGTACGCTCGCCGAGGACCAGAATCACCCGCGTCGCGGGGTTGGGGCCTGCGAGCGCGAGGAAGCCGCCGTAGGTGTGATGCCACCCCGGCCCGATAATGGAGCGCTGCCCGCGCTCGGCATCCGCGGTCGAGTAGTGCCGTCGAAACGCGACGGGCGGCCCCCAGGGCTGAGCGAGCTGAATATCGGTGCGGTCGACCCACGCGAAGCCCGTCAGGGTGTCGACCGGCTGACCGGCCTGCGTGCGCGGGCAGCGCTGGATGCAGCCGCCCGCCCCGCCCTTGCAGCACATGGTGGCGTCTTGACCGAGTGGGCCGCCGCCAGATGTAGTCCGCCAGCGTGTGGTGCAGTTGCGCAACCGCGCGATACAAGATGTAGCCCGTCTGCGTGTGGGCGCGCC
>CAIWFK010000313.1 GCA_903911905.1 uncultured Myxococcales bacterium | reverse complement strand
GGGCTCATCCATGAGTGTAACCTTATAAATAGAGGGCTACTTTTCTCACAAAACCCGAAGGTCTCGTAAGCTTATCCGGTATTAGCCAAACTTTCGAATGGTTATCCCGAACTCAAGGGCAGATTACCCACGTGTTACGCACCCGTGCGCCGCTCTACTCGGATTGCTCCTTTCGCGCTCGACTTGCATGTGTTAGGCACGCCGCCAGCGTTCGTTCTGAGCCAGGATCAAACTCTCCAAAGAGAAATTTGAACTGGCAACTGCCTCAACCGACTCTCTCGAGTTGATCTTGGCGTCGCTAGCTGACCAAGTGTGTGTTCTTGGTCATTAAAGAATTGACTGCGAGACTCGCAGTACTTCTTGGGCTTGCTATCCGGTTTTCAAAGAGCGAACTGCACTACTTGTTCATCATCAGCGCTGCTTCTGCTTGCCGCTTCGTCAGCGCGTTCTTCTTATTTATCGTTTCCGCCGCCGTTTGCAATCACTTTGTTTCAGCTTCTTCCGGCGATTGCGAACTGCGCCGTATTCGATTTTTCTGCTTCGCTCAGGGCGGCCGAAGCCGGTCCGTTGCGGGGATGCGCTTCTACAACCGCGCTCCAGAGTTCGTCAAGGTCTTTTCCTCCCAGCCTGATCCAGTTGTTCGACCTGGTCAGGGTGGAGGACGACCCGAAACCCGATCGGAAACTGCCCGATCAGAACCTCAGGTGATCTCTCACTTATTCAGAATGTGGACGCCGTCGGCGTCGTTCATCTGACTTCCAAACCCCCACTACCGTACTGCACTGCTCAGCGCACCTTCTTTTCTACTTTCCGAACTTCGAACCGTAGTCCGACTCCTGCCCGCCGCCCACACCGCCCGCTCAGCCCCGCCGTGAAACTCGTTCGGCGGGGGGCGCGGCATATACATACTGGTTTTCGAGACGTCAACACCCGAGCGTTCTTTTTTCGAAAAACCGAGAACTCCCCGAAAAATCAGTCTCTTGGGAGTTTCAGGGCGCTCAGATCCACTCGGCCCCGACGGGTCTGCTCGGCGATCACGATTGATCGGAGGCGGTCGAAGGCGTCGTCGAGGTTCTCGTTCACGATCAAATAGTCGTACGAGGTGACACCCTTCTCTACTTCGGACCGCGCGGCGAGCATTCGGCGGCGGATCACGTCGTCGGTATCGGTGGCGCGCTGACGAAGCCGCCGCTCCAATTCCTCCATGGAGGGCGGCAGAATGAAGATGAGGGTCGCGTCGGGGAACTTGCTCTTGATCTTGTTCCCACCCTGCACGTCGATGTCGAAGACGGCGATGCCTCGCGAGGTGAAGGAGTGGTCGATGATCTCGCGCGAAGTGCCGTAGAAATTGCCGTACACCTCGGCCCACTCGACGAACTGGTTCTTCTCGATCATCTGCTGGAAGGTGAGCGTGTCGACGAAGTGATAGTCGACGCCTTCCTTTTCCTGCCCCCGCGGAGGGCGGGTCGTATAGCTGACCGACGAGCGCGCCTCGGGGAACCGCTGGGTGAGCATGCGAGCCAGGGTCGTCTTCCCGGCGCCCGAGGGAGCCGACAGCACGAGCAAGAGCCCTGGAGACAATACGGCCTGCATCTGGGGGTTGGTGTTCATTCGACGTTCTGGACCTGTTCGCGAATTCGTTCGAGTTCCGCCTTGAGGGCCATCACCCGCGAGCTGATGCCCGCGTGCTGGCTCTTCGACCCGGTGGTGTTCACCTCGCGGTGCATTTCCTGAACGAGGAAGTCCATCTTCCGACCCGAGGGCTCCTTCGAAGCGATCAGTGCGTCGAATTGCTCGAGGTGCGAAGCGAGGCGAGTCATTTCCTCAGCAACATCAGTACGTTCAGCAAAGAAGGCGACCTCCTGGGCCAGCCGCTGGGGGTCGACCGAGAGGCCCCGCGACAGCTCGGCGATGCGTTCGTGCAGTCGAGCGCGGTATTCGTCGACCGAAGCAGGCACCAGCGTCTTGACCTCGGCGACGGTGGTGCGCACGAACTCGAGCCGGGACACGAGGTCGGTACGCAGGGCTTCTCCTTCCTTCGCGCGCATGACACCGAGGGCTTCGAGCGCCGCTTGGAGGGCGACTTCGGTCGCGTTGGCCGCATCTTCGGGGTTGGTGGGCGGCTCCTCGAGGCGAACCACCCCCTGCAGGCTGGCCACGTCACGCACGGTGGTCTGGTCGGGCAGTTCGAGAGACCGGGCGAGCTCGGCGAACACCTTCCGGTATTCGCGGGCGAGCGCCAGGTCGACCAACGGCACGACTCCCGTCGAGGTACGGGGCGTGCGCTTGACCACCACGTCGATGGCCCCGCGCGCGAGCCGGTCCTTCACGCGCTTCTGGATCACCGGCTCGAGGTGGGAGAGCTCTCGCGGGGTACGGGCCTTCACCTCGCAGAACTTGTGGTTGACCGATTTCAGCTCGACCGTGATGGACTCGGCGCCGACGGTCGAGGTGCCGCTGCCGAACCCCGTCATGCTCAGTAACATGTCGGGGGGTTATTGGGTTTCAGCCCCGAGATCAATTCACCCGACCGGCGGGCCTCACGGCTGCCGCGCCCGACGGGCGAGCAACTCGGTGGTGCTGTGGTCCTTGGGGTCGCCAGCGACCGCGACCCGACCGCCGTAGGCCTCGACCTCGCTGCGCTCGGGAATGGTGGCCGGCGTGTAATCGGTGCCCTTGACGTGCACGTCGGGCTTGAGCGCGCGAATGACGGCGCGCACGTCTGGCTCGTCGAAGATCACCACCAGATCGGTGCAGGCCAGGGCCTCGAGCAGCTCGGCGCGCTCGTGCTGGGGAATCACGGGGCGATTGGGGCCCTTGTACGCCCGGGTCGAGGCGTCGGAATTGACCGCCACCACCAGCCGGGTAGCGAGCGCCCGGGCTCCCTGCAAGTACCGCACGTGCCCCACGTGAAGCAGGTCGAACACGCCGTTGGCCAGCGCGATGGTCTGCCCGCTCTTTCGCCACTCCGCCACCTGGGCGCTGGCCTGCTCGAGCGAGACGAGCTTCACAGTTCCCCCGCCAGCTCGTCGCGGGTGACGGTCGCGGTACCTTCCTTCTGCACCACCAGGGCTCCGGCGACGTTGGCGAGCGCCGCAGCCAGCCGGGCGTCGAGGCCAGCGCCGAGGCCAACCGCGAGCGTCGCGCCGACCGTATCGCCGGCGCCAGTCACGTCGACTGCTTCCTCACTGCCGTGCACGGGAATGAGGTGTGGGGCGCGCCCGCCATCGAACACCGCCATGCCCCGTCGGCCCCGGGTGACGACCAGCAACTGGCACGCCAGCAGCGCACGGGCCCGGGCTCCGGCCCGCGCCAGCTCGGCGTCGGTCTTGACCGGCAGCCCGGTGAGCGCCGCCAGTTCTGGCTCGTTGGGCTTGCAGCAGGTGACGCCCTTGAACGACGCGAGCGCGAACCGGGAATCGACACAGACGGGCACCCGGTGGGCCAGCCGGGCGAGAACCGCGCGGGTCTCGTCGCAGAGCACGCCGGCCCCGTAGTCCGAGACGATGACCACGTCGGCCTTCGCGCCTTCTGCGGCGACGACCTTCGCCAGGGCCTGACGGGCCCCGGCCGGCAAACCGCCGACGGCCCCGCGGTCGATGCGGAGCATCTGCTGCCGGGTGGTGCTGACGCCGCCGGCGAGAATGCGGGTGCGGGTCTCGGTGACGACCCCGTGCGAGCGGACCGCGCGCGAGCGGATGCCGGCCTGCCCGAAGAGCGCCAGCATCTGGTCGCCGATGGCGTCGCGGCCGACCGCGCCCACCACGGTCACGCGGGCCCCGAGGGCACGGGCATTGGCGGCCGCATTGGCGCCGCCCCCCAGCTTCACCACGTCGGACTCGTGGCGAACGATGAGCACCGGGGCCTCGCGACTGATGCGCTCGGTTTCGCCGTACAGGTAATGGTCTGCGAGCAGGTCGCCGACCACCAGCACCCGGACGTCGCCGAACTTCGAGAGAATCGCCTTCACCGGCCACATCTTCGCAAACCTGGGGCCCGAGAGTGAGCACTCATGACGAGAGCAGTTGCTCGAAGCGTTCGGCTCCGCGGGTGACGATGAGCGACTGCCGCAGCACGTGAACGCCTGGGGGCAGGCGCTCGGCGTCCTTCGCGGTGGTGACGAGAATGGCGTCGGCGCCCCGGGCAGCGGCCTCGGCCGCGAGGCGCTCGGCGTCGGTGAACGGGTGGTGGTCGGGAAAGAGGTGCGCTGCGGCGACCCTGACCCGGGCCCGGGCGAGCGCCTCGAGCACCCGACCAGGCCGGGCGATGCCCAGCAACACCACGACCGGCCTGGTGAGCGCGCCCAGCGGAAGGAGGGTGCCGTCAGGCGCCTCGAGGGTGTCGGTGGCGAGGGTCACTTCCACGTCGCCCGGCCGGCCGTCACGACCGACCACCAGGGTGGCCCGGGCGCGGGCCGACGGCGGCTCTCGCAACGGGCCAGCGGGCAACAACCGCCCATTCCCCTGCCCGGCGTCGACGAGCAGGTCGACATCGCGGGCCAGGTGCCGGTGCTGGAAACCGTCGTCGAGCAGCAACAGGTCGAACCCGGCGGCCACGGCGGCCCG
>CAIWFK010000312.1 GCA_903911905.1 uncultured Myxococcales bacterium | reverse complement strand
GCAAGGTGCTGCCGACCAGGTTGAACTCGCTGTTGATGCGCAGGCTCCAGCGGTCCTTGGTGACGACGAGCAACGAGACGTGCCCAGCGCCGCTCTGGAGGGCCACGACGCGAGTGACGGCGAAGATGATCATTCGCCGCAGGTTGCGTTCGATCTCTTCCACCCGCTCGGTGTTCCAGGGCTGACCCGGGGCCAACAACACTTCGCGGCGAACGATGTCTTCGTTGGTGCGGGTGTGGAAGATATTGAGAACATCGGGCCAGGGGTCGCGTTGGCCCATGATCTCTTCTGACGTGACGAGCACCTCGTCGATGAGCTTGCCCTCGGGTTCGAGCTCGAGGGCCTTGCCCTGCGCCTGCACCGCTCGAGCGATCAGCTCGCGCTCGAAGTCGGCGCCGAGCCCTTCGGAGGGAGGGGCTGACGACAGCACGATGAGCAGGACCGCCAACACGAGAAACGCGAGTGTGCACGAAAACAGCAGCCGGCCCCACCGCTTTCCCTCGCTACGAAGCCACGACCCTCAACCACGGCAACTCGAGCGGGTGGGCGGCGAGCAGCTTTCGCGGGGCTCGCAGCGTCTTCTGAGCAACCTCGAAGGTGAGCTCACCGCCGGTCGATGAGGCGCGCATGGTCTCGAGCCTGCTGCGCAGGGCAAGGGTGAGCAGCTCGGGCAACTCGGCGGGGTTGGCGACCTTGAACGCGAGGTGCGTGAGCTGCCGGCCCAGCGGGGACTCGAGCAGCTCGCGCAACCAGGGCGCCGGCAACTGGTCGAAGAACGTCAGTGAGGTGAGCAGCGGCAGTGGGCAGCGAAGCAGCGCGGCCACGCCGACCCCACCGCCCTGCAGCGACACCGCCCGCCAGGGCAGCGCTCCCCTCGCCTTCGAGATCGCCGAGAGCCCGGGCAGCGAAAGACCGGTGACCTCTCGCAGGGAGCGCATCGTGGGGGCGCCCAGAAGCCGAACCTCGAGCGGCTCGGGCAGAAACCGGACGTCGAGGTGACCGAGCGTGGCCCATTCGTCGAAGCGCTCGACGGTCGCCGGCAGCGCGGTCTCTCGGCGCACCTGGCACGCGTGCAGAAAGCCCCGCTCGAAGCGAGGCTGGTGGACGAGGCCCGAGAGCCGGCCGAGCCACGTGTCTCGGTACGCTGCGAGCAGCGCCCCTTCACGCGGGGTGGCGCGTTCACCGCTGTGGTGCCGGGCCAACTGAAGCGCGATGAACTCGCCGCGCGGGTCACCCGACTCGAGCAGTGCATCGGCCAGGACACCGCGAAGCCGCAAGTCAGCCGGGTGCAGCCGCACCGCATCGAACAGAGCGCTCGGGGTCGAGGGGAGCATCATGCTGGAGGGCGAGGGAGGTTAGGCCATGGTGTGGCCCTGGTGATCGATCGTGACTTGCTTGATGGAACGTTCCTCGGCGGCGGGACGGGCAGTAAGGGCTCCGGGATTGGATCGAATGTCTGACCCCAGCGAGACTCTGTGCGGCATGACCGACAACGATCTCACCATCAAGATTCTGCAGGGCATCCGCGACGACCTCCAACGCTCCAACCGAGACAGCAATGAGCGGTTTCAGGCCATGTCTACCGAGCAGGCGGCTGCACGCGCTGAAGCGAACCAACGCTTCGAGGTCATCGAAACTGCGCTTCGCGACGTCGCTGAACAGCTCGTCATGCTCTCGCGTGGGGTGAAGGCTGCCATCGAAGTGCGTGCCTGAATCGAGAAGCGGGCTCCTCACTTCGAAGGCGCATCCCCCAGGGTGACGAGCAGCCGGTGCACACCGCCATCTTCGAGCAGCGGCACCGCCTGCGCGTCGACCGGCGCGCCATCGAGCGTCGCCGAGGCCACCCCACGACACCGTCGGAGTGGATTCTCGACCGTCACCTCAAACCGCGTGGTGCCCACCCGCCACTGCAGCGAGAAGCCCGGCCACGCCGCAGGCACGCACGGGTCGACCGAGAACACAGCGCCGCGGCGCTGCAGGCCCAGAATGCGCTCGAGCCCCGCGCGGTACAGCCAGCCCGCCGAGCCGGTGTACCAGGTCCACCCGGCGCGGCCGGCGTGCGCGGGGTGCGCGTAGACGTCGCCTGCCAGCACCCACGGCTCGCCCTGGTAGCGCGCGACATCGCCGGGCGTGCGGCTGTGGTTGATGGGGTTGACCATGTGGAAGAGCTCGACCGCCTCGTCGCCGCTGCCCAGCTTGGCGAGCGCCATCACCAGCCACGCCGCGGCATGGGTGTACTGCCCGCCGTTCTCTCGCAGGCCGGGCGGGTAGCCCTTGATGTAGCCGGGCTCCTGCTTCGACTGGTCGAAGGGCGGCGTCAGCAGCACCACCACGCCCGGCCCACGGCGCACCAGGTGTGTGCGCACCGAGTCCATCGCGCGTTCGGCGCGGCCGACGGGGGCGACGCCCGAGAGCACCGCCCACGACTGCGAGATGGAGTCGATGCGGCACTCGTCGTTCTCGGCCGAACCCAGCGGCTGCCCGTCGTCGTAGTAGCCGCGGCGGTACCACTCTCCGTCCCAGGTGCGCTCGAGCGCGTCGGCCAGGCGCGCAGCGTCGCCGCGGTAGCGCTGGGCGCGCAGAAGGTCGCCGCGGGCCTCGCAGAGCGGCGCGAAGTCGAGCAGCACGTGGTGCAAGAAGAAACCGAGCCAACTGCTCTCGCCCCGCCCGCCCCGCCCGACTGCGTTCATGCCGTCGTTCCAGTCGCCCGAGCCGAACAGCGGCAGGCCATGCGCCCCGGCGGTGGCGCCTCGGTCGATTGAGCGCAGGCAGTGGTCGAAGATGGTGGCGCGTTGCTCGGACACGGTGGGGCTGAAGTACGACTCGACGGCTCCCGCCGCGAGTGCAGGGCCTTCGAGGAAAGCGACGGACTCGTCGAACAGGCTCGCGTCGCCAGTGGTCGCCACGTAGCGCGCCGCGACGTACGCCAACCACAGCAGGTCGTCGGAGCAGCGGGTGCGGGTGCCGCGGCCGTTGGGCTCGTGCCACCAGTGCTGCACGTCACCTTCGACGAACTGACGAGCCGCAGCCTTGAGCAGGTGCGCGCGAGCCAGCTCGGGGCGGGTGTAGAGCAGACCCAGCACGTCTTGCAGTTGGTCGCGGAAGCCGAAGGCGCCGCCAGGCTGCGACGCGCCCGAGCGGGCCCAGAGGCGACACGCGAGGTCCTGGTAGACGAGCCACCCGTTCATCAACTGGTCGAACGAGTCGTCGGGGGTCTGCACCTGCACCGCGTCGAGCGTGTGGGCCCAGCCCTGCTCGACCTCGACCAACGCCTGGGTCACGGCCTCGACCCGGGTGAAGCGCTGCACCAGCTCGCGGGCGTGGGTCAGGTCACGGCCTTCACCGAGCGCGAGGGCGAGGGTCTGCGACTGCCCCGGCCCCAGCACCACCGACCACTGCAGCGCCGCGCAGGGGTCGAGGCCTGCGCCGAACTGCCCCGAGAGCAGCTCGTGGCTCAGCGCCACCGGCGCGGCGAGCGAGCCATTGCGCCCGAGGAAGCTGCCGCGGTCAGCGGTCGCCGAGCGGGGCCAACTGCTGCCGCCCAGGAAGACCACGCGGCCGGCGAACTCGTGGTTGAAGGCGTTGGTCGCAGTGATGGCGCCGCACGCGTCGAGCGCGCTGACCACGTGCCGGTTCTGCCCGTCGACCGGTGGGCCCAGCACCAGCTCGGCGTAGCCGTAGATGCTCAGCCGGCGTACGTCTGGGCCCGGGTTGGTGAGAGTGAGCAGCGAACACTTCACCGGCTGCTCGGCGTCGACGAAGACCGCCAGCTCGCTGCGCACCCCATGCGAGGCGTGCGAGAAGCGGGTGACCCCGACCCCGTGCTGCACCACGAAGCGCCCGCTCGAGTCGGTGCGGGGCAACGGCCCGGGCGTCGGCGCCCAGACCTGCCCGGTGTCTTCGTCGCGCAGGAAGAGCGCCTCGCCAGTGGGGTCGCTGATGGGGTCGTTGGCGAAGGGGGTGAGGCGGTTCTCGCGGCTGTTCTCGGACCAGGTGAAGGCGGCGCCCGAGGCCGAGAGAATGGTGCCGAACCGGGGGTTGGCGATGACGTTGACCCAGGGCAATGGCGTTTCCTGCGCGCCCTCGAGCACCACCACGTACGCGCGGCCATCGCGCGCGAAGCCGCCGACCCCGTTGGCCAGCACGCGCGGCGGCACCTCGACGGGTGGGGTTTCCCGGGCGACGGCGGCGCCATGCGGGCGCACCAGCACCACCGGTTCGACGGGCACCAGCAGCCCCGAGGGGCGCTCGAGTTGCTGCGCCAGCGAGCCGTGCTGGTCGGTCACCACCGCGCGCGCCACCGCCACCAGTAGCCCGCGCTCGGCCTCGTTCACCCCATCGCCGCGCAGCAGGAAGGCGCCGCCGGGCTTGTGCTTCCAGGTGCGCCACGGCCCGTCGTCGAGCAGCCCCGCCAACTGGGCCTGCACCTCGTCGAAGTAGCTGACCGGGTGCTCGTTGAGCACCACCACGTCGGCGACCAGACCCTTGAGCCGCCAGTATTCCTGCGCCTGCAGCACCTGCCGCGCGAGCGCGACGCCTTCGGCGGTGACGACGCGCACCAGCAGAATCGGCAGGTCTCCCGAGAGGCCATGACCCCACAGCGACTCCTGCCCGAGCCGGTTGGTGGCCAGCGCGGCGGGGCCCGCGCGCAGCGAGCCGTCGAGGAAGAGCGCGCGCGAGGCGAGGCGGTCGAAGAGCACCGCCTCTTCGCCGGTGATGCCCAGGTGCCGCAGGCCGCTCTGCGCGTGGGCGAAGGCCATGGCGAAGGTGCGCGGCGTGGCGCTGGGGTCGCGGTAGCGCTGGGCGAGCGCGACGGCCGTCTCCCGACTCGTGGCCATGCCGGTGGTGAACGACAACCGCACCACGGCGCCGGGCGCGAGCCGCACGCGTTGGCGCAGGCTGACGATGGGGTCGAGCACCACGCCGACGGTGCCCGACAGCGGCCGGCCGTCGAGCGCGACGGGGTTGCGCACGTCGCGGCCACGACCGAGGAAGCGCGCGCGGTCGGTTTCCCACTCGACCGGGCCCTGGCTGCGGCCCTCGAGCGCGAGCACGTGCACCGCCCACAGCGGCGCGTCGTCGGGGCCGCGCGGGCGGCGGCGGCACAGCAGGGCCGAGCAGTCGGGCAGCCATTCGGTCTCGACGAAGAGCTTGCCGAACGCCGGGTGGGCGAGATCGTCGGCGGCGCCAGTGAGGACGATTTCGGCGTAGCTGGTGACCTCGACCTCGCGCTCGCGACTCGAGAGGTTGGTGACGACCAGGCGGCGCACCTCGACGTCGTCACCGGGGGCGACCGCGACGTCGAGCCGGGTCGAGAGCCCGTCGACGCGGCGTTCCCACGTCGCCTTGTCGGCGGTGAAGGTGATGAGCTCGTCGGTGGCGTCGACGCCGGTGGGGTGATGCGTGGGCGACCAGACGGAGCCGCTGCGCACGTCGCGCAGGTAGAAGAACTGGCTGCCGGGGTCGCAGGTCGGGTCATGGCGCGAGCGGGTGACGACCTTGCCGCGACAGAAGCTGGCGCCGCCGCCCGCGTTGGTGACGACGGTGCTGTAGGTGCCGTTCGAGAGGAACTGCGCGTGGGCAAAGGGCGTGTGCGGGGTGCGGAAACGGCGCACCTGCAAGGGCGCGATGGCGGGGCTGACCCGAAGGGCCTCGTCGGGCGTGGGGGTCATGACCGCGGCGTGGCGCGGCGGCCGTTCCTGCAGAATGAGCTCGGTGGCCTTCACCCGCGGGTCGGCGTGGAAGCGGTCGACCATGCGGTCGCCGGTGAGCGCGTTGGCCAGCGCGACCAGCGTCATGCCCTGGTGGTGGGCGAACGAGCTGCGAATGACCTTGCCCAGGTGGCCGTCGACGGGCGCACCTTCGACGCGCGCGCGGGTGGTGTAATCGATGGACTCGAAGGCGCCGAAGGGGTTGCCGAGGCCCGCGCGCAGCAAGGCGCGGAAGTTCTTCACCGCGCCCAGGGGGTCGACCATCGCGGCGAGCGCGGTGGCGTAGGGCGCGACCACCAGCTCGCTGCCCAGGCCCCGCTTGAGGCCCAGGCCCGGCACGCCGAACGCCTTGTACTGGTAGGTGTCGCGGCGATCGACCGCGTCGTACGCCGATTCGGAGATGCCCCACGGCACGCCGCGCTCGCGCCCATAGTCCTGCTGGCGGCGCACGGCCATGCGACACGAATCGTCGAGCAGCGTGCCGGGGAAGCGGCGCATCACCAGCAGGGGCATCAGGTACTCGAAGAGCGTCGAGCTCCACGAGAGCAGCGTGGCCACGCCGTGTACGTTGGTGGCCGAGCGGCCCAGCTGGAACCAGTGCGACTCGGGCACCTCGTCGCGGGCGATGGCGATGAAGCTGGCCAGGCGGGCCTCACTGGCCAGCAGATCGTAGTG
>CAIWFK010000311.1 GCA_903911905.1 uncultured Myxococcales bacterium | reverse complement strand
CGTAGGCGTGCGAGAAGTGGCAGAGCACGAAGGCGTACTGCGAGGCCGCGTGGTGCACCGCGTGGTAGACGCGCTCGACGTTTTCCCAACTCGCGCCGATCTCCATGGTGTCGGCGAAGGTGCCCGACTCGATCAGCCGCGACATGCGGAAGCTGACGTCGTAGCGCTTCTCGAGCCAGGCCCGACCAGGTTCTTCGCCCAGGTCGACCGCGCCCAGCGCGCGGCAGATGGCGGTGGCAGCCTGGTCTTCGGCGGCGGCCCGCTTCGCGTCTCCCTCGAACATGAGGATGAGGCGGCTCTTGTGGAACACGCGCTGCAACTGGTTCATCAGCGCGGGCCGGCCGAGCGTCTGGCGGGTGAGGTTCTGGAGGAGCTTCGGCAGCCACGTCTGCTGGAAGGCCGAGCGCTGCGAGGGCGGTACCACGGTTCGGGCGCCAGGCTGGCCCTTGCCGACGAACGCGGTGTCGAACGGATCGTACAGACGCACCACGGCCGGCCGCAGACCCTCGCGGAAGAGGTGGCGAATGGCTTCGAGCCCCTGCTCGAGCGAGGCGAACTCGAAGCCGTGGAAGACGCGGCCCGCGGGCAGGGGGAAGACGCGCAGGCGGGCGCTGGTGAAGATGCCCAGGGTGCCTTCACTGCCCACCAACAGCGGCAACAACTCGGCGCCGCTGAAGGGGCGTTCGGGGGTCTCGAGCCGCTCGCCGGTGCCCAGCACCACGCGCGCCGAGAGCACCATGTCTTCGATTTTCCCGTACTTGCTCGAGAACTGGCCCGCGCTGCGCGCCGCCAGCCAGCCACCGACCGTCGACATGCCGATGGACGACGGGAAGTGACCCAGCGTGTAGCCCTGGGCGTTGAGCTGCCGCTCGAGGGTTTCGCCCATCACCCCGGCGCCCACGTCGACGTGGCGGTTGACGGGGTCGACCGCGCCGATGCGGTCGAAGCGCTTGAGGTCGAGGGTGATGCCGCCGCGGGTGGCCCAGGTACCGCCACAGACGCCCGAGCCGGCGCCGAAGGGAATGAGCGCGAGTTTGTGGGTACGGGCCAGCGAGACCACCGCGGCCACCTCGTCGTCGGTCGAGGGCCAGACGATGGCGTCGGGCGGCGGGGGAATCTTGCCCTGACGAATCCACAAGAGGGCGAGCGGCCACATGTCGCGCGCGTAGCTCAAGCGATCGATGGTCTTCGTCGACACCCGGCCCTGCACCGCTGCGGCGAGCTGGTCGCGCACGTCGAGCACGGCCTGGGCGGGAGGCGGCAACGCAGACGCGGCGATGGGGGTGGGCAGCCAACTCACGAGCGGCCGGAGGTGTACCACGGGTCCGCGCGGGGCCGATGCACTGGACTGGCGGCGAGCGGCGACCTACGTGGTCGGCCATGCCCGTACTCCCGGTCGATGGAATCGAGCTGTTCTACGAAGAGCGTGGCAGTGGCGCTCCGCTGGTGTTCCTGCACGGGCTGGGCAGCAGCACCCGCGACTGGGAATTTCAGCTCGCGCACTTCAGCAAGCAGTGGCGGTGCGTGGCGTTCGACCTGCCAGGCAGCGGTCGGTCGAGAGACCCGGCGCGGCCACATGGCCCGTTCTCGCTGGCGGGCTACGCGAAGGTGGTCGCCTCGGCGATGAAGGCGTTGTCGATTGCGCCTGCGCACGTGGTGGGGCTGTCGATGGGGGGCATGACCAGTCTGCAGTTGGCGCTCGACGTGCCCGAGGTGGTCAAGAGCATCACGGTGGTGAATGCGGGCGCGTCGGTGGTGGCGAAGACGGTGAAGGAGCGCGCGGTGCTGGCCGTTCGCAAGGTACTCACGCGCACGCTGGGCCCGAAGTTCGTGGGCAAGCTGGTGGCGCCCAGGCTCTTTCCCCGGCCGCACGAGCAGGCGCTGCGCGATCAGTTCGTCGCCCAGCTCGCCGCGCAGGACCCGCGCACCTACGCTGCCGTCAGCGCGGCGGTGATGGGCTGGTCGGTGGAGGACCGGGTGCAGCACCTCGGCTGCCCGGTGGTCTTCATCAGCGCCGACGCGGACTATTCGCCGGTGTCGGTGAAGGAAGCGCTGGCGGCGAAGATTCGGGGGGCGAAGGTGATCGTGGTGCCCGACTCGCACCACGCGCTGCCGATCGAGAAGCCCGAGGTGTTCAACGAGGTGCTCGAAGCGTCACTTGCGGGGCGGTGACGTCGGTACGACGTACCTGGCACCTTCGGTACGAAGTGCCCGGCACCTTTGGCGATTCCTCCTGGAACGACGGGAACTTGCACGGGTTCACCACCGCGAAATCGAAGGGCAACCTCGGTGGCTCCCCGGGGGCGAACTCGAAGTGCTCGGCCGAATTTCCCGGCTCCTGGCTGTGCACCGAGGCCGACTACGACCTGGCCAACACCACCATCGGCCCGCCGGTCGGCGGCGCGTGGGTCGACCTGCCGCGCAACACCGACGGCACCTGTCGATTCTACGGCTGCTACTACGGCAACACGACCTCGGCCGTCTGGAGCTACGGCGGCCAGCAGACCGGCAACAGCGGCCAGAGCGGAGCGGTGCTCACCGTCGCCGGTGACTACACCTACGCGGGCTGCGACCGGGTCCTGCCGCTGGCCTGCTGCGCTCGACGGTAGGCGCCCGCCGCACAGATCGTTCGCGATTCCCAGGCGTTGACGTGCTGTCATGCGCCAACTCGACGGGGGTCTCATGCATCGATGTGCCCTTCTGTGCGCGGTCGTCTCGACGGCCGCCCTCGCGCAGGACTTCGACTCCGCCAACCGGCAGCTGACCGAAAAGAGCTTCTCGCGCGCCTGCGAGAGCTTCGGCGCCTTCCTCAAGGCCAACCCTGGCGCCCCCACCGTGCGCGAGGCCACCGCCAAGAAGGCCTGGGCCTGTGCGCAGGTCGGCAAGGGCCAGCTCGACGAGCTGCGGAAGATCGCCGACGCCGGCGAGAAGGACTTCGCGCGCGCCTGGGCCCTGGGCGTGCTCTTCGAGCGCGGAGAACGCCAGCTCGACCTCGCCCTGCCCCTGCTCGAGCAGGCCGCCAGGGGCAGCGATCGCGTGGCCACCGAAGCCCGCGCCCTGGTGATCTCGGCCACGCTCACCGACATGGACCGCAACCAGTGGAACGTGCCGGTGGTCGAACAGCGCGCCGCCGTGGTCCTCGAGTACGCCCGCGACGAGGGTGAGAAGGCCACCGCCCGCTATCGCCTGGCGATGGCCCGCCTCACTTCGAACGTGAAGGTGACCGAGGCCGAGGCCGCGCTCACCGAGCTGGGCGCAGGCAACACCGCGCTGGCCGACGACGCGTTGATGCAGTTGGCCCGTCGCCGCGAGAACGAGCACCAGTTCACCGCCGCGCTCGCGATCTTCGACGACCTCGTCAAGCGCTTCTCGCCCACCACCAGCAACGTGCGCAGCGAGGCCGAGGCCCGAGCGAAAGAGCTTCGACGCCCCTGGCTGAACGTCGCGGCGCAGTACACCGACCTCCCCGGCGTCAAACCGCAGGTCAGCCTCTCGTGGCGCAACGTCAAGCGCGCCACCTTGACCCTGACCCGCGTCGACCCGCTGGCCGCGGCCGCCGGCACCTACCCCGACGACCCCGACGATTACCTGAAGACCGCCACCGCGAAGGTGAAGGAATGGAGCACGCCGCTCGAGGTGGCCGTGCCCTACGAGCAGGGCTCGCAGACCCTCGACCTCGACGCGCTCGAGCCGGGTGCCTGGGTGCTCGAAGCCCGCGCCGACGCCCAGCGCTCGGCCACCTGGCTGGTGGTGACCCAGACCGCCATCGCCACCGTCACCGACGACAAGAAGCTGTACGTGTTCGTCAGCGACGTCGAGACCGGCCAGAAGAAGCCCGACGCCGAGGTCTCGGTCTTCGTCGCGCACTCCGGCGGTCACCAGAAGCTCACCGGCAAGACCGACGCCGACGGCGTGGCCAGCTTCACCGTCGATCGCACCAGCGATTCGATGCAGGTGTGGACCCGCGTCGGCACGTCGGTCGCCTTTGCTTCGGCCGGCAGCGTGTACAACGGCAGTTGGTACAAGGAATACCTCGCCTACGCGCTGGCCGATCGCCCGCTCTACAAGCCCGGCGAGACGGTGGGCCTCACGCTCTTCCTGCGCACGCGCGAAGGCGGCCCCTCGACGCCCATGGCGGGTCAGTCGCTTCACCTGGTGGTCACCGACCCGCAGGGCAAGCAGGCCGTCGATCAGACCCTCACCACCAACCAGTTCGGCAGCGCCACCCTCTCGATTCCCCTGCCGAAGACCGCCACCCTCGGGGCCTGGTCGATTCGGCTGAACACCAGCCAGTACTCGTACCGACTGCAGAACGCCGTCTTCCGCGTCGAGGAATACAAGCCGCCCGAGTACCTGGTCAGCGTCGAGCCGCTCGGAGCAGCCCGGCCGGGCGAGCCGGTGCGCGCGAAGGTCAAGGCGTCGTTCTACTCGGGAGGGCCCGTCGCCAACGCCACTGGTCGCGCGCTGGTGACCGTGCGCCCCTGGCAGCACACCTTCGGCCCGTGGAAGAACACCGACGACCAGAACGCCGACGAGTCGGGCGACGAGGGCCGCAGCCCGTACCGCAACCGCCGCTCCAACCCCTGGGGCTCCCAGACGCTGGCCCAGCACACCCTGCCCTTCAAGACCGGCGCCGACGGCACCGCCGAGCTCTCGATGCCCCCGGTCGACCCGCAACTGGGCTACCAGTCGGTCGAGTACGCGTTGCAGGTGCTGGTCACCGATGCCTCGCGCCGTGAGATTCAGGGCGGGGGCAGCGTGAAGGTCTCGACCGAGCCGTACTTCGTCGACGTGCGCACCGGCCACGACATCTACCGGCCGGGCGAGCGGGTGAACGTCGAACTGCGCGCCGAAGACGCGAACGGCAAGGCCTTCGACACCGACGTGGTGGTGCGACTCTCGCGGCTGGCCGAAGACGGCAAGCTGGCGAAGGTCACCGAGGCCCGCACCCGCGTGGTGGGTGGCAAGGGCGCCGCGGTGCTCGACGCCGATGCCGTGGGCCAGGCCCGGGTCGAGGTCTTCGGGCTCTCCAACGGGCAGGAGCGGTCGCTCGCGCAGAGCGAGCTGTGGCTGACCAGCGACAGCAAACCCATCGCGCCGCCGGCGCAGGGCTTCCGGGTGTACGTCGACCGCGCGCCGCTCAAGGCCGGGCAGAAGCTGCGGGCCCTGGTGGCCGCCACCCGGGTGGGTGGCGAAGCGCTGGTCTTCATCGAGAACGACGCGGTGCAGACCCTGAAGGTGGTCTCGCTCAAGGGCCGGGCCGCCTTCATCGAGCTGCCCCTGACTGCAGCCATGGCGCCCAACGCCTGGCTCCACGTCATTCGCTTCGAAGACACCAACGGCGAGCAGCAGCAACAGCCCCTTCGCGTCGCGGGCAGCGAGGTCGAATTCCCCGTGTCGGTGGACTTCGGCCGCGCGTCGGCCGAACCGGGCAGCAAGGTCCTCGCGACCGTGCTCACGAAGAACCCGCCGGCCAATGCCACGAAGGAGCTGACCTTGAGCGTCGTCGACGAGGCGCTCTTCGCCATCGAGCCCGAGAAGAAGGACTTCCTGTCGTTCTTCGGCCGCACCCAGCGGCAGCTGCGGGTGCGCACCAACCTGTCGATGAACCAGCGCAGCTACCGCCCGCGCCCCGCGCCGGTGGCGAAGGTCGACGCGAAGCCCGACGCAGCGAAGCCGACCGACACGGGGGCAGCCCACCTGGGCGCCCTGGCCGAAGCGGTCGGCACCAGCCGTGGTGCTCCGGCGCCCTCCGCCTCACCGGCCACGATGGCGACCGCCGACTCGATGGGGCCCGCCGTCGCGCGCATGGAAAGGAAGAAGGCCGCCGCGTCGGACGATCGTGAAGAAGAGGCTGCCGCGCCCGGTGGAGGCGCCGCGCAGCCCGACGCGCCGGTGAAGGTCCGCACCGACTTCGGCTCGTCGGCGGGCTACTTCCCGCAGGTGGCGATGAAGGGCGATCGCGCCTCGCAGGACATCACGCTCAAGGACTCGCTGACCTCGTGGAAGGCCATCGCCACCGTGGTGACCGACGGCGCGGCGTTGGGCCAGGGAAGCGGGTCGATTCGCACCGCCAGGGCGCTGATGGTGCGACTGCAGGCACCGCGCTTCTTCGTGGAAGGTGACGAGGTGGTGCTCTCGGCGGTCGTCGAGAGCCACCTGGCGAAGCCCACCGACGTCGAGGTGGCGATCAGCGCGCCCGGCTTCAAGGAGCTGGGTTCTGGTCGCAAGACGGTGAAGGTCGAGCCCGAGCAGACCCTGCGCGTCGACGCCCGCTTCAAGGTGGTCGCCCTGGGAGATCGCACCCTGCGCGCCACCGTGAAGGGCGGCGGCACCAGCGACGGCATGGAATGGACGCTGCCGGCCTTCGTGCACGGCTCGGCCCAGCGCCAGTTCTTCACCGGCCGCCTGAAGGACGTGCAGACCTTCGAGTTCGACCTGCCCGAGAAGCGCAAGGCCACCCTCACCCGCCTCGAACTGGGCCTCTCGCCCTCGCTGCTGGCGGTGATGTTCGATGGCCTGCCCTACCTCTCGGCGTACCCCTATGGCTGCGTGGAGCAGACGCTCTCGCGCTTCGTGCCTGCCGCCATCGCCCGCCGCGCGGTGAAGGACCTGCACCTGCCGGCCGACCGCGTGCCGCCCGACCTCGACGATCAGACCCAGAAGGGCCTCGATCGCCTGGCCAGCTTCCAACATTCCGACGGTGGCTGGGGCTGGTGGCAGACCGACAGCACCAACGACTGGATGACGGCCTACGTGGTCTATGCCCTCTCGCTGGCGAAGGACGCGGGGCTGTCGGTGAAGCCCGAGCTGATTTCGCGCGGCCGCCAGTTCCTGGTCGAGCACCTGGGCCGCGAGTTCGACACGCCCGAGACCCACGCCTTCATGGTCTTCGCCCTGGCCCAGACCGGCGGCGCGCCGAAGCCCGCGGTCGACACGCTGTTCTCGCGGCGCACCTCGCTCTCGGCGCGCGCGCGGGCGCAACTGGCGCTCTCGCTGCTCGCCACCAGGGACAGCCGGGCCCGCGTCGCCGTCGAGAACCTCGACGACGTGGTCAAGGCCGCACAGAGCCGGCCCGACGCGTCGGTGGGTGAGGCGAATGACGCGTGGAGCACCTCGGCCGCCATCGAAGCCACCGCGTTCACGTTGATGGCCTACGCCCGGTACGATCGCGCCTCGCCGTTCATCGCTCCGCTCACCGACTTCCTGGTGCTGCGCCGCAACGGTGGCCGTTGGCGCAGCACGCGCGACACCGCCTTCGCCATCTACGCGCTGTCCGACCTGGCGCGGCTCGAGAACGCGGCGAAGGCCAGCGCGTCGTTCGTGGTCAGCATCAACGGCAAGGAGGTCAAGCGACTGCGCGTCGACCACGGCGGGCTGGGCCTGACCGAGCCGATGATCTTCGCCGACGCCGCCTTCAAGACGGGCCACAACGTGGTGACCATCACCCGCGACGGCGCCGGCACGGGGTACTGGGCGGGCACCTTCGACGTGTTCAACCTGAACGACTTCATCAAGGGCGTGGGCGGCGACGTGAAGGTCAAGCGCACCTACACGTTGCTCGGCAAACCCACCGCCTCGACCGACAAGACGACCCTGGCCGGCGAGTACGGCATGCCGGTCGAATCGGGCACACGGGTGCGGGTCGACCTCGAGCTGACCGCCAACAAGGCGGTGGAATTCGTGATGGTGGAAGACCTGAAGCCCGCGGGCTTCGAGTCGGTCGAGCTGCGCTCGGGGCCCCAGGTCTGCAACTTGGCCTGCGCTCATGCCGAGCTGCGCACCGACCGGGTGGCGATGTTCCTGAGCGCGATTCCGGTCGGCACCACGAAGCTGAGCTACGAATTGCGCGCCGAGGTGCCGGGCCGGTTCGCCGCCCTGCCCGCGCGGTTCGAAGCCATGTACGCCCCCGAGCTGCAGTCGACTGCCGACGAGATGCGGTTCGAGGTGAGGGACGAGCCCTCGGGGGTCGCCGCGCACTGACCACGACAGACCACGGCCTCCGAAGGGAACGTCCTCTCCGGAGGCCGCAGGGTGTCGAACTGCCAGTGTGAGGGGGGGAGAACTTACTGGCAGGTACCTCCGTCCCAGGCGCTCGGGTTGCCGCCGACGCCCTGAGCGCAGCGCGCCTCGAGCTCGGCGCAGGCCGGGTCGGTGCCGTCGCACGTGGTGGCGGTGGTGCTGCACGCCGCCTGGAAGGCCGCTTCGAACAGCGCGTGCACGCAGTCACGCTCGGTCGAGAAGCAGGTGGTGTCGGCCGGGTTCGCTGCGACGCACGCGGTGGCGGTGTCCTGGCAGGCCTTGACCGCCGTGGCGTCGACCTGCACCAGGGTGCCCAGACCGCCGGCGCCACCGTGACCGTGGTGACCGCCAGGGCCAGGCTGACCGCCGTCGCCGCCGGGGCCGTCACCGTCGTGATCGCCGCCGCCACCGTCCATGTTCTGGCAGCCGCCGCCGCCGTGGTGACCGAATGGACCGCTCGGGGGCGGAGGCAAGCACGCCTGGAGCGCGGTCTTGCAGGCGGTGAGATCGGCGCCCTCGCTGGCGATGCAGCTCTGGTAGGTCGCGAAGCACGCGTCAGCCGCGGCCGTGCTCGCCTGGAACGCGCACTGCGCGGTGGTCAGGCTGGACGTCGTCGTCGACAATGCCGAGGTCCCGGCGGTACAGGCCGCGAAGACCACCAGCACGGCAAGACTCCACTTCACCTTCTGCGTCAGCTTCATGTTCGCTTCTCCAGGTTGGGGGGCGAGGCGCGTCCGGCCGCTCTCGAACCTGAAGTGTCAGCGCCTGTGCAAAACCGATCACGGGCAGACCGAGGCGGTCGACGATTGCCTCACGTTGCCGGTGGTGCGCACGGCCTGACAGAAGTCGACGCAGGTGATGGGCAGGTCGCAGGTGTAGAAGGCGCCGACGGTCGGGCACGACGGGGGCACGCTCCAGCAAACCCCGGTGTCACCCGAGCAGGCGGTGGCAGCGGTGCGATTGCAGAACGAGTGCGCAGGGCACGGGGCCCGCGGGCTGCACGCGCGACCGCTGCTGCACGGCCCAGCGGCCAGGAACGAGGCGCCGGCTGCGCGACGTTCGCACGAATTGAAATACGTCACGTTGTCGCACCCGCATTCGGGTGAGTCGAGGGGCGGACAGAAGCCCTGGCGGTTCACGCAGTGCCCTCTGGCGCCGCCACAGGATTCGAACTCGCAGAAGTCGTTGTTGCGGCAGTCGGTGTCGCTGCCGCACGGCGGTCCCCCGAGGATTCCGCCATCGGGCAAGGTGGCGATGACGACGTCGACCGGACCACACGACACGCACGCGAGGAGCGCGAGGAGCGCGAGGAGCGCGAGGAGCAGCGAAGCATTCTTCATCGCGCGCTCCTGGGGTCGATGAGGTCGAACGAAAAACCGAGCATCAGGGCGGGCCGCACCCGCCAGGTCTCGACCAGCAGATCCTTCGCACCGCCGGTGTCCTGCACCAGGAAGCGACGCGGCAGCAGATCGACGTCGCCGGTGACGGCGAGGAAGAGGTCGGTGGTGTCGGTCAGCGAATACCGAACGCCAGCCAGGGCCGTGATGGTCGGGCTCCATTCGGCGTGGTCCCGCATCACCTGGTAACTCGAATGCGCCGACATCAACAGCGCGTCCGCGCCACCCCCCAGTTGAAGGTCCACACCAAAGCGGCCGCTGGTCCACCGCACGCCGCCCAGGGCCCGCAGCGACACGGACTGAATGGCGATCTCCACCGCCGAGCCCGCGGCATCGAAGGGCCCGTTGTAGAGGCCCAGCAGCGTCATCCGCGGCGTCCACGCGCCCGCCACGTCGACCAGCAGCGACGCAGCCACCCCTCCACCGAAGACGAAGGGGGCATTCGACGCGAAGCTGCGACCACCGATCATCGGCGCCAGCTCGAGGCCCACGCCCCCGCGGGGTGGCGGTGCGGTGACCAGCGGAGGCCCGCCGCGCAGCACGACGATGGGCGGCGGACTCAACGGCTTGCTCGCCACCGGCGGTGGGTGACGCTCGAGTTCGACCAGCTCTTCCACCGCCGACTGCACCACGTGCGCGACGGCCTCGATGGTGAGCGCCGGCGTCGAGGCCCTCGGCAAGCGGCGGAACATGGCCAGCACGTTGCCGCGCGTGAAGATCGACACCGACGACTCGGTCTCGCCCAGCTCGACCTTCACCCGGGCCAGACCTTCGCCCTGATCACGCAACTGCACCTCGAGTCGCGTGAGCAACTCGGTGAGCGTCGCCGACAACGCGCGGGTCTCGGCGTCGTCTCCCGACGCGTCGAGCACGACCACGTCGGCCGCACGGCTCGAGGCGGCACCCACCAGCAGCAGCGCCAGCCACCGGCTCCTCATGGAGCGGCGTTGAGCGCCTCGAGGCGCGCCTGGGCACGCGCGACGTGAATCGACCGAGGGTACTGGGCGAGCAGCAGCTTCCACGCCGCCACTTCATCAGGACCGCGGCCCAGATGCATGAACGCCACCGCCCGCGCGCTCAACACCTCTTCGCGCAGCGAGAGGTCGGTGCCGGCGAGGTACGCCTCGAGGTGCCGCAGCGCCGCCACCGGGTCGCCCTGGTCGAGCAGCAACCGGCCCAGCGTGGCCTGGGTCAGCGCGGCTTCGGGCGAGTGGGGCCAGGTCGCGAGCAACTGGCGATACCCCGCGATGGCCGCGACGTGATCGCCACGCAGGCGCGCCTGGTTGGCGGCTTCGAAACCAGCCGGCGCATCGAGCACGACGGGAGGCGCGACGACGGGACTGGGCGTCGCGGTCGCCACGCGAACCACCGGAATCGGAGGCGTGGTGTCCTCGACGGCCACCGGCGTACGAGCGGCCGAGGGCACCGCAGCGGAAACGTCGGCCACCTGATGACGGGCCGGTGAGGGCGAGGGGTGCGTCGCCACCACCGGCATCGGCGCAGGGATCGGCGGCGGCGGCGGCGGGGCCTCGACGACCGGAGGCGGCGAGACGGCCTCCGCTTCTTCGTGGGGCACCACGGTGGTGTGCTTCGGGCGCGGGTGGGTGAGCGCAGGGGTCGGCGTCGGCGCTGGGGCGGGCACGGGCGCGACGAAGGCCTGCACCAGTCGAGGCAGCACGCCAGACCACTGGCCGACTGCGGCGAAGCTGCCGAACGCGAAGAGCGCGGCGGCGACGGCGAAGGCCGGGTTGAGCCGACGACGGCGGGGCGCGAGGTTCTCGCTGGCGCGCGCGGTGAGCGCGTTGCTGACCAGGCGATCGACGTCGAGGTTCGGCATCGGCATGGCAGCGAAGTCGAGCGCCACTTCGCGCTCGAACCGGCACGCCGCGCACGAGGCGAGGTGGGCGTCGAGGGTGACCTGCTCGCTGGCGGTGATGGTGCCCGCGGCGGCCTTGTCGAACAGCTCTTCGGGGTGAAGGTCGGGAATCATGACTCCACCTCGAGCGCTTCGAGCAGTCGCGGGTCGGCTTCGATGCGCTTCTTGAGCGCGGTCTTGGCCAGGCGCACGCGGCTGCGCACGGTGTTCAGCGGCACGCCGGTGGAGGTGGCCACTTCTTCGAGCGAGAACCCGAGCACGATGCGCAGGGCGAGGGTCTCGGCCTGCTCGGCCGGCAGGGTCGCCATCAGGTTGCGTACGAGGTCACGGCGGCGCTCGGCGTCGACCCGGTCGGTGTTGGAATCGGGCAGGCGCTCGAGCGAGTCGACGTCGACGGAATCGTCCTGCCGGTCCAGGCGCACGTGGCCACGGCGGCGGGTGGCGACCGCGGTGCGGGCGACGATGCGCGACGCGAAGTGGTGGACCGTGCACTCGCCGCGGAAGGAAGGCAGCGCCTGCACCAGCCCGATGAGCGACTGCTGAACCACGTCGTCGAGGTCGGCGTGGCTGGCGCCGAGCAATTGCTGGGCCGACCGAATCATCGAGGGCGCGAGCGCCTTGAGCAGCTGCCCCGTCGCTTCGGTGTCACCCGTCGCCGCACGATCGGCCAGTTCGGCCAGCGCCGAGCGGCGGCGTTCGGCAGCGTCGTTGAGGGGTCGCACGGCGTCGGTCATCGGTCTCTCCGGGCGAGAAGTAGCACGCACGGAAAGAAAGCGATCACCGCCCCGGTTCGATGATCGCTTTTGGGGGTTCCCGACACGAGAAAGGGCATGACACGCACCGTTCTGGCTTTGATTCTCGCAGTTCTTTCAACCAGTTGCGGTGGAACCACCACGGCGGGTTGCCCTACCACCGGGACAACGCTGTCATACGACAACTTCGGTTCGGCCTTCATGACCAGTTGGTGCACCAACTGCCACGGCAGCGCCCGGGCCTCGGCCGGAATCTCGCTGACCACGGTGGCGTCGGTGCGCACGCACCAGTTCGCGATCGACGAGGTCGCCGGCACCGGAACGTCCATGCCTCCCGGTGGCGGGCCGAGCAGCGCCGAACGCGCCAGGCTGACCGAGTGGCTGGCCTGCGGCGCGCCGTGAAAGGTCGTCGCCTGAAGCGGTTCAGCCCCGACGCCGGCGCAGCAGCGTGAGCGCCGCCAACACCGGCGCCAGTTCCCACACCTCGGCGCAACCAGTCTTCGGCGGCGTGGGCGTCGCG
>CAIWFK010000310.1 GCA_903911905.1 uncultured Myxococcales bacterium | reverse complement strand
GTAGAACAGAATTCGCTCGGTCGTCGTGGTCTTGCCGGCGTCGATGTGCGCCATGATGCCGATGTTGCGGTAGCGCTCGAGGGGGTATTCGCGGGCCATGACGGTGAGTCTTTCGTACGAAGTGCGACGTTTTCCAAATGAAAAGGGGCCCCGTCTCCGGAGCCCCTTTGGTTCTGCACCGCGCTGAGGAAATTACCAGCGGTAGTGCGAGAAGGCCTTGTTGGCCTCGGCCATCTTGTGCGTGTCTTCACGCTTCTTGACGGCGTTGCCGCGGTTGTTGGCGGCGTCCATGATCTCGCCGGCCAGCTTTTCCATCATGGTCTTCTCGCCACGGGCCTTGCCGTACGAGATGATCCACCGCATGGCGAGGGCGACGCGGCGGTCCTGACGGACCTCGACGGGCACCTGGTAGGTGGCACCACCGACGCGGCGGCTCTTCACCTCGAGCACCGGCTTGACGTTGTCGAGGGCGCGCTTGAAGACCTTGAGGGGCTCTTCCTTGGCGCGCTCTTCGACCAGCGAGAAGGCACCGTAGACGACCTGCTCGGCCGTCGACTTCTTGCCCTTGCGCATCAGGTCGTTCATGAACTTCGCAACGAGCCGATCCTGGAACTTCGGGTCGGGGTTGATCTTTCGGCGATTCGGTACTCGGCGACGCGGCATGGTCTGGTCCTTTTCTTACTTCGCGCGCTTGGCGCCGTACTTCGAGCGGCTCTGCTTGCGGCCCTGAACGCCGACCGAGTCGAGCGTGCCGCGAATGATGTGGTAGCGAACGCCGGGCAAGTCCTTCACACGGCCACCGCGAATGAGCACTACCGAGTGCTCCTGCAGGTTGTGGCCGACGCCCGGAATGTACGAAGTCACTTCGACGCCGTTGGTGAGGCGAACGCGCGCCACCTTGCGGAGCGCCGAGTTCGGCTTCTTGGGGGTCGTGGTGTAGACGCGCGTGCAGACGCCGCGCTTCTGGGGGTTGGCCTTCAACGCAGGGCTCTTCGACTTGTATCGAAGCTTCTCGCGACCCTTGCGGATGAGCTGGTTAATCGTGGGCATTGACGTCCTTCGAAGAGACAACGACTGTTAAAAGGGGGGCCCGCGTACAGGAACAATGTGGGAGTGTCAAGCAGCGAAGATCACCTAAAGGTCCAGAATCATGACCACGGCGTCTTCGCGGTCGTCCTGGTAGTAGGCGGGACGCATTCCAACCGCCCGGAACCCCAGCGATTTATAGAGGTTGATGGCTGCTTCGTTGCTCCGTCGCACCTCGAGCGAGGCGTTGATGCATTTGTGCTCGCGAGCGAAGCGAACGACCGCGTTCATCACCTCGCGACCGACGCCGAGGCGGCGCCAGGCCTGATCGGTGGCGACGTTGAGCACGTGGATTTCGTCGGCCACCAGCCAGAAGATGGCGAAGCCGCGCACCACCCACCCTTCGGGGGTGCTGGCCTCGGCGAGCAGCACGGTCGACCAGTCCTGGGTCAGTTCCTTGCGCACCATTTCGGTGGACCAGGGGTTCGAGAACGCCTGGTTCTCGATGACCATCACCGCCGGCAGGTCGGCCAGCGTCATCTTGCGAATGCGCAGCGAGCGGGCGGGTTCTCTCACCTGGCGGCTCCGGGAACGGGCTCGAAGGGGCCGAGCAGCCGCACGTCGATCGAGCGTCGGGCCACGGCGAGCTCGTCGCGAACCAGGGCCTGGAAGCGCTGGGTGAACAGGCGCTGACGAACGATCTCGAGCGCCACGTCTTTGAGCTCGGGGTGGGTGTCGCGGTACTGGCGGGCTTCGCTCTCGCCGACCTGGGCCTTGAGCCGCAGCCGGGCGTCGAGCGCACGCTGGGCCCGCAGGGAGCGCTTGAGCACCTCGCCCACGTCAGCGCTCTCGACCTCGTGGCGCTCGAGGAACTCGCGGTAGCGGGCCTCGCTGCCGAAGCGCGACCGGAAGGCGGCGAGGGCGCGCTCGAGCTCGCCAGGCTCGAGGGAATACGCGTCGAGCTTGTCGGCTTCGATGACCGAGAGCCGCTGATCGATGACCGTGTCGAGCGCGCGGGCCAGGGCCTCGTGGTCGAGCGGCGCGAAGGCCGCCTCGACGCCGCCGGCGTTGACGATGATCACCCGGGCCTCGAACTCGAGCTGCGAGAGGGTGATGACCCGCCCTTCCACGGCTGCCACGGCCCGGTCGAGCACCCGCCGGGCGCCGCCGTCGGTCTGCCCAGACGCCACAACCGCATGAAAGAGCGACAGAACCAGCCACTGGCGGACGCGGCGCGGGTGGTTACTGTGCAAGCGAATCATGGCGCAGGACTACTACCAGAGACTCGGCGTGTCGCGTTCGGCCAATGCCGACGAGATCAAGAAGGCCTATCGGGCCCTCGCGCGAAAGTACCACCCTGACTACAACCCCAACAGCAAGTCGGCCGAGGAGAGCTTCAAGCAGGTGACCGAGGCCTTCGAGGTGCTGGGCGACGTCAAGAAGCGAAAGCTCTACGACGAGTTCGGCGACGACGCGGCGAAGATGGGGTGGGACGAGAAGAAGGCCGAGAACTTCCGGGCCTATCGCAACGCGAGCGCGGCGGGCGGTCGGGGCAACGGCTTCGGTGGCGGCATGCCCTTCGACCCCGAGACCATGGGCGGCGTCGACTTCGAGTCGATTCTGGGAGAGATGTTCGGCGGGGCCCGCGGGGCGCGCTCGCGGCGCAACGGCCCCCGGCCGGGCGGCGACTTCGAGACCCGCCTCGAGGTGAGCCTGCACGACGCGGTGCTGGGCGGTGAGCAGACCATCGCGGTCAACGGCAAGCGGCTGAGCGTGAAGATTCCCGCCGGGGTCGAGACGGGCTCACGCATTCGGCTGGCCGGTCAGGGCGAGCCGGGCGAGCGCGGCGGCCCCGCGGGTGACCTCTTCGTCGACCTGCACGTGCAGCCCCACCCCTTCGTGCGGCGCGAAGGTCAGGACCTGTACGTCGACCTGCCGGTGACCATCAAAGAAGCCGCCCTGGGTGCCGACCTGAAGGTGCCCATCTTCGGAGGCTCGGGCGTGGTGACCGTACGGCCGGGCACCCAGTCGGGCACCAAGCTGCGGCTGCGCGGCAAGGGCGTGCCGGGGCTCAAGGGCACGGCGCCGGGCGACCTGTACTTCGTGGTGCAGGTGAAGCTCCCTGCGGAAATACCCGAATCGGCGCACAAGGCGCTCGAGACGATCGAAAAGGCGTACCACGGCGACATTCGCGCCGATTTGAAGTTGTGACGTTGACTGCTAAGGCGCGCGGCATGGGTCTGTTCGATTTCCTCGGTGGCGGCACTCCGGCAGAGAAGGCGCAGCGTCTGAAGGCCAAGGCGACGCAGAAGTACGGCGACGCGGCGACCCGTCAAGGCGCGCTGCAGAGCCTGGCGAAGCTGAACTCGCCCGACGCGGTGCCAGTGCTCATGCAGCGCTTCACCTTCGCGGTCGACCCCCAGACCACCGACGCCGACGAGAAGGACTCGGTGTTCGAGACCATCTGCGGCCTCGAGAAGGACGCGGTCAAGCCGGTGGTCGAGTTCCTGACCCGCAACGACGGCGCGTCGAGCTGGGCGCTGAAGATTCTGGACCGCGTGCTGCCCGAGACCGAGGTCATCGGCATCGTGGTGACCGAGTTGGCGCGACTGGGGGCGGCGTACACCCGCGACCCCGAGAAGAAGGAAGTGCTGTTGCACCACCTGGTGGGCAAGAGCGACGAGCGCATCGGGCCCGTGCTGGTGCCCTTTCTCCACGACATGTCGGACGACGTGAAGATGGCGGCGCTCAAGACCGTGGCCTCGGTGAAGTTCGAGCCCGCGCGTGAGGCCATTCTCACGCTGCTGACCGGCGAAGACACCGGCAAGCGGGTGCAGACGGCCTGCCTGACCACGCTGGCCGAGACCGGCTTCACCGTGCAGGGGTTCCGCGAGAAGGTCGAAGCGCGCCTGACCGACGCCTTCACGCTCGACAAGAGCGGCGTGGTGAAGAAGCGCGGCGCCTGAGACCGGCCTTCAGGGCTTCGGCTTCGATTTCGACTGCTCGAGCACGCCGTCGACGACGGCCTCGGCGACCTCGAGCAGCTTGTCCTGCACCACCGGCACCGACGCCAGCTTCAGGCCCAGGCGCAGCAGTCGGGCGGTGGTGGGCGTG
>CAIWFK010000309.1 GCA_903911905.1 uncultured Myxococcales bacterium | reverse complement strand
GCCTGCAAGGGCCCGGGCAGCGCCAAGTGGCCCTACGGCTCGGGTTTCGACGCCAACGCCTGCAACACCGAAGACGACTCGGGTGACCCGCGCGCGCTCGCGCCGTCGGGCCGTTTCGCGAAGTGCCGCTCGGGCTACGGCGTGGCCGACCTCTCGGGCAACGTCTCGGAATGGACCAGCGACAAGATCGTCAAGGGCGGGTCCTTCGCCAGCTCGGACTACGCGGTGCGCTGCTCGGCTCGCAGCAAGAGCGGCGGCGGCGGTGGGAAGAACTCCGAGGTCGGGTTCCGATGCTGCGCCGATCAGCACTGATTTCGATGCTCCTGCTCACCGCGACCGCCTGGGCCGAGCGCCCGCGCGTGGTCGTGGTCAAGAGCTCGCAGTTGGGCCCCTACGCGCAGGTGGTGGCGGGGTTCTCGGCCGAAGCGCGCGCCACGGTCGAAGAGGTGTCGCTCGAAGACGGTGATTCGTCGGCGACGTTCAAGAAGATCGCCGAGTCGCGGCCCGCGCTGGTGTTGGCCGTGGGCCCGGCGGCTGCGGTCGGGGCCCGCCGCCAGTTCTCGGACGTGCCGGTGCTCTTCGTGATGGTGCCGTACTTCGAGAAGTACGAGCTCGACGGGCAGAACACGACCGGCATCGCGCTGACCAGCGACCTGTCGCTCGAGCTGACCACGCTCAAGGCCGTGCTGCCGAAGGTGAAGCGGGTGGGCGTGGTCGAGGACCCGCGCTACTCGAAGAAGTTCGTCGACGACGCCGGTCAACTGGCGCAGGCGCGCGGGCTGACGCTGGTACCCATCGAGCTCGACTTCGCCAACCGCATCGACAAGGTGCTGCAGCAGGCGAAGAACAAGGTCGACGCGATCATCGTCATTTCCGACAAGACCGTGGGCAACGCCACCGTCGTCGAACGCCTGCTGCAGTTCTCGGTCGACGAGCGCGTGCCGGTGGTGGGCCTGGCGCCAGGGCAGGTCAAGCAGGGGGCGCTGTTCGCGCTTTCCCCCGCCCCGCTCGCGCTCGGACAGCAGGCCGGTCGGCTGGCGAACCGGGTGTTGGTCGAGAAGGTCGACCCGGGAGCGATTGCCGTCGGGCCTCCCGAAGGCGTCGAGCTGCACGTCAACCTGAGCGCGGCCAGGCGCCTGGGGTTGAGCGAGACGTTCGCGCTGGACGTGGTGACGTTCGCCGCGCGGCAGGGGTTGCCCGTCAAGCCGACGGAGTGAGCGCGGTGCTGTTCCAGCGCGGCGTGACGGAGGCCGTGACTGGCACTCCGAATCCCCACGGGGTTCCGGTGAGCGGGCTGCTGACCGCCTGACACCCTGCTAAAGCCCCCTTCCATGATCCCCCGCTATTCGCGCCCCGAAATGAGCTCGCTGTGGTCGAACGAGGAGCGCCTGCGCCGCTGGCGTGACGTCGAGCTGGCCGCCCTCGAGGGCATGGTCGCCGCCGGCATCGCCCCCGCCGACGCCTTGAAGGTCTGCCGCGAGAAGGCCGGCGACTTCACCGCCGACGACGTGGCCCGCATCGACGAGATCGAGAAGATCACCCGCCACGACGTCATCGCCTTTCTCACCTTCATGGAACAGCGCATCGGCCCCGAGGCCCGCTGGCTGCACTGGGGCATGACCTCGAGCGACGTGCTCGACACCTCGCTGGCCATGATTCTGCGCGACGCGATGGACCTGATTCTCTCGGGCGTCACCCGCGTCATGGCGGCCGTCGAGAAGCGCGCCTTCGAGCACCAGCGCACGGTGATGGTCGGCCGCAGCCACGGCATTCACGCCGAGCCCATCGCCTTCGGGCACAAGCTGGCCATCTGGTACGACGAGCTCAAGCGCGCCCGCACCCGCCTCGAGGCCGCGCGCGCCACCATCTCGGTGGGTAAGATCTCGGGAGCGGTCGGCACCTTCGCCCACCTGCCTCCGCAGGTCGAAGAGCACGCCATGAAGGCGCTGGGCCTGGGCTACGCCAACGCCTCGAGCCAGATCATCCAGCGCGATCGCCACGCCGAATACTTCGCGGCCCTGTCGCTGCTGGGCGCCAGCATCGAGAAGTTCGCGGTCGAGATTCGCCACCTGCAGCGCACCGAGGTGCGGGAAGTCGAAGAGCACTTCACGCCCGGCCAGAAGGGCAGCTCGGCCATGCCCCACAAGCGCAACCCGATTCTTTCCGAGAACCTCACCGGCCTGGCGCGCTTGCTGCGCGGCTATGCGCTCTCGGCCATCGAAGACGTGCCGCTGTGGCACGAGCGCGACATCTCGCATTCCTCGGTCGAGCGCATGATCGGCCCCGACGCCACCGTCACCGCCGACTTCATGCTGCACCGCTTCGCCGGGCTGATGGAAAACCTGCGCGTGTACCCCGAGCACATGCAGAAGAACCTCGACCTGCTCGGCGGGGTGGTCAACAGCCAGCGCCTGCTGCTCGAGCTCGCGCGCCGGGGCGTCGACCGTCAGGTCGCGTACGTCTTCGTGCAGCGAAACGCGATGAAGTTCTTCGAGCAGGGCATCGACTTCAAGACCGCGCTGTTGAGCGACGCCGACCTGCTCGAGACCCTCACGCCCGCCGAGGTCGAGGCCTGTTTCACGCCTGACTACCACCTGCGCCACGTCGACCAGATCTTCCAGCGCGTCTTCGGTCGCAGCTGACGCACGCGGTCACCGCCGACCCGGCGAGCGCCAAGGGCTTGCGAGGGGTTGCGGGTGGTGTCGCCGTTGCAGCAGGTGGGGGCATGGAAAGCGAACTCGAGCACCAGCTCCGCGAGCTCATCGGCGACCCGAAGGCCCACAACGATGATCAGCAGCCGTTCGAGGCGCTCTTGCGCGGCGACGACTGGTCGCCCGTGCCCTGGCACCGCGAGCAGTGGCACGAGGCCGCGCTCGCCCAACTGGCCGACCGCGAGCCGGTGCCGCTGACCCGCCGCCGCGCCGCCTGAGCGTCAGTTGCCGTATTCCTTGAGCCAGGCCTGCGCGTCGCTGCGCGCTTCCTTGCCCTTGGCGATGCTGCGAATGAGCTCGGTGACCGCGGGGTCCTTCACCGCGCCGAATTCCCGCACCACGCGCTCGCGCTGACGCACCTGCGGCAGGTGGTCGGCGTAGAACTTCGCCAGCGCCGCCCCGCCCACGAAGAGCAGCCGCGCGTCGGGCAAGAGGAAGCGCTGGTCCTGCGCCTCGACCACCTGGCGCACGAAGGCCGCGTCGTCCCCGACCAGCAGCACCAGGTGCGCGTCGAGTACGCCGCCCGCATCGCGAATCACCCGGTCGACCGCTTCGCGACCCGACACCGCCAGGTCGACCGCGCGAATCGGGGCGTCGGCATCGGTGCTCACCGTCTGCCTGCGGGCCACCAGCTTCTTGAGTCGAGCCACCAGGGCCTTGGCGTGCAGCCGCTCGCAGCGCAGCAGCACGAACCCCAGGTGGCGCACCGCCAGCCAGCGATCGCGGTCACCGCGGGTCAGGGCACCGGGGTCGGCCGATTCGAGCACCTCGGTCATGGCCAGCGCGAAGGCGTCGGGCCCGAGGAAGGCCTCGAGCAACCTGGCACACAGCACCGAATCGGCACGGTAGTCGCTGGTGTACAGAATCGATCGCAACAGCCCCGTGCATTCGGTGCGGGCGATGGGCTCGCCGTTGTTGGCGAAAGCCTGGCCTTCCCTGGCGATGACCACGGTGCCGTCGGCCTTCACCTTCGAGGTGCCGGTCGCGCGCAACCGGACCCAGCGCGCCGCGTACCCGCGAGGCCACTCGGCGTCGTAGATGCGGTTGCGCTCGAGCGCCGCCACCGGGGCGCCGTCTTCCTCGTCGTCGTCACGCAGCGCGGCCGAATGCGGCCACCCCAGGGCGAAGGCCAGGTCGAGCTCGGGGCGCACTGCGAAGCCCGGCACCAGGGCCGTGGCGCCCGCTGCCCGCAGGCCGTGATCGAACACCGTGCCGAAGTGCCACAAGCCCGCTTCACGCACGGGCGGTTCCCGCTTCGGTTTCGTCGCCATGAACGCCTTTCTTCACTGCCACCGGCCGCGAGCGTCAGATCAGCTTCGCGGCCTTCAGGTTGCGCGTCAGTCGCGCGGTGGCGTCTTCACTGACCATCGAGAACGACCGCCCGCAGATCTGCTCGAACGCCGCCACGTACGTCTTCGCCAGGGACACCCGCACCTCGTCGGGAATCGCCGGGGGCGTGCCCTGCCCCTGGAACCCGCGCTTGGTGATGAGCCACTGCCGCAGGTTTTCCTTGTCGAGCATCTTCTGCGCTTCGCCCCGCGCGAAGCGGCCGGGGTATTCCCCTGCGTCCCAGAACCGACTCGAGTCGGGCGTGTGCATTTCGTCGATCACCACCAGCTCGTCGCCGATGGTCCCGAACTCGTACTTGGTGTCGACCAGAATCAGGCCGCGCGTCGCCGCCCACGCCTGGCCTTCGCGGAAGAGCGCCAGCGCCGCTTCCTTCGCCCGCTGCCAGTCGCGAGCCCCCAGGAGCCCACGCTCGACGACCTGCGCTTCCGACAAGGGCTCGTCGTGCTGACCGATGGGCGCCTTGGTCGACGGCGTGAGAATGGGCGTCTCGAAGCGCTGGCTGTTCTTCAGGCCCGCGGGCAGCTTCAGCGCGTACGGGTCACGGCCCGCTTCGTAGTCGCGCCACAGGCTGCCGGTGAGGTACCCGCGCACCACGAACTCGATGGCGAAGGGCTTCGCCGCGCGGCCGACGATGACGCACGGGTCGGGCATGTCGAGCACGTGGTTCTTCACCACGTGGGCCGTCTTCGCGAACCAGAAGTGCGCCAACTGGTTGAGCAGGTCACCCTTGAAGGGCAAGGTGGTCAGCACGTGGTCGAAGGCCGAGAGCCGGTCGGTGGTGATGAGCACCAGGCGATCGCCCTGGCGGTAGGTGTCTCGCACCTTGCCCTGGTACTTCTGGCCGAGCGCAGGGAAGTCGGTCGCCGACAGCGTGCGGCCCAGCTGCGCGGTGAGGAGCGCTTCGACGTTCACGGCGCGCTGGCGGGCGCCGCAGCCAGGTAGACGAACGCCGGGTTGAGCCGAAGCTCACCGTCGATCCACGCGGCGGCGTAGGGCGCTCCGGCCACTCGCACCACGTTGACCACGCCCGTCGGGTGCACGCCCCACAGTTGCAGCAGCGAGCGGGCGATCTGTTCGGCCGCTTCGTGCTCGGACAGCCCCTGGAAGGCGTCGCGGCGGTCGTCGGCGAAGGGTTCGGCACGGTCGAACGAGAAGATGAGCGCGCCACCCGCATCGGTCGCGCCGAGCAGGTCGTGGCGAGCGTCGAGCGCGGGCGCGGCGACGAACTCACCGTTCACCAGCATGGGGAAGACCACGGCGCCGACGTGCCCGGCCTGCGACTGGGACAGCTTCGCCAGGTCGCGGAACAAGTCGTGGCGCACCGCGACGGTCTCGAACTCGAGCGATTCGGCGGTGCCGGTCAGCGCCTGCGAGACCGACGAGCCCTGGTCACGCGACGCAGGCACCCCACACGCCGAGGCGAGGGTGAGCACCGACAGGCTGAGGCTGATCAACGCGTGTTTCACGGCCAAAGAAGTGTACATGGAACCAGGCCCGCCGGCCACTGATCTGCATGTCACGCGTGATCGTCATCTGCCACCAACTGCGAAGCCCCGACAACCTCGGGGCCATCGCCCGCATCATGGCGAACTTCGGGTTCGAACGGCTGATCCTGTCCGACCCGCAGACCCATGATTTCCGTGGGTCCGAGCGCCTGGGCGTGAAGGCTGAACCGGTGCTCGAGAAGTTCGCCATCGCGCAGACGCTCGAAGAAGCGCTGGGCGACGCGGTCTATGCAGTGGGAACGACCTCGCGCACCGAGCTCAAGCGGCACACCGCGCTCAGCCCCGAAGAGGGCATGCGACGGTTGGCCGACCATTCCACGCGCGGGCGGGTGGCCCTGGTG
>CAIWFK010000308.1 GCA_903911905.1 uncultured Myxococcales bacterium | reverse complement strand
GTTAAGTTCCAATCCAGCTAGCGGGCTAGCCAGTGTTATTATGCCTGATACCAATGGGTTATCATGCAGTCGTACGACTCGAGCCCCACCGTGCGCGCCGCCTCCGCGTCGCGTTCGGCAGCGGGGTGCACTTCGTGACCTACGAAGTGCACCACGGCGGGCGACGGGTGCTGCGCTTCCCCTGACCGCTACGGCGCGGCGAAGTGCATCGAGGCCACGAGCGCCTCGGCTGACTCCACGCAGTGCTCGGTGTTTCCCTTGAGCACCACGCTGACCGCCTGGCCATTGCCGTTGAGGGTCACCAACCGCCCCAGCATGCGCTCGGCGTTGAACCGCCCCCAGGCCAGGCCGCTGCGGCCCTTCCACCCGCCCACGTCGGGCCCCTCGGTCACCTTCGGCCCCGTGGACACCGAGCTGGCGACGAAGGCCTTCCAGTCGGCTTCGAAGTCACGCACCAGGGAGCCCCGCGTGGGCACCGGCCGGTGCACCGACAGTTGGCACCACGAGCGCGTCGCGCGGTCGACGTGGCTGAAGTCGACCCCGGTGGGCTTCGCCTCACGTTCCCAGCCAGCGGGAGCCGTGAAGGTCAGCACGTCGAGCCGCTCCTCGGCTCGCGCGAGCGAAGGGAGCACCAGGAGCAGCGCGAGGAATCGACGCATCAGGCGTTCCGCAGCACGTCGGTCATGTCGTAGAGGCCCGGCGCGCGCCCTCGAATCCACCGTGCGGCGCGCAGGGCACCGCGGGCGAACTGGTCGCGGCTCGTGGCGCGATGGGTCAGTTCGACGCGCTCCCCCTCACCGAAGAAGAACACGGTGTGCTCGCCCACCACGTCGCCACCGCGCAGCGACTGCACGCCGATTTCGCGGTGTGGCCGCTCGCCGATGAGGCCGTCGCGGGTGTGGCGCACGTCGGCGCTGGTGCGGCCCAAGGCCTTGACCAGCTCGTCGGCGATGCGCACGGCGGTGCCGGAGGGCGCGTCCTTCTTCAGCTTGTGGTGGGTCTCGCTGATTTCCACGTCGAAGTCGTCGCCCAGGCGCCTGGCCAACTGGGCCGCCATTTCGATGACCAGGTTGACGCCGATGCTCATGTTGGGTGCCGAGACGATGGCCACCGCCTTCGCCGCCTTCTCGAGCTCGGCCTTCTGCGCGGCCGAGAAGCCAGTGGTGCCGATGACCAGCGGCACCTTCGCCGCCGCGCAGGCCTTCGCGTGCTCGAGGCTGGCCTCGGGCGTGGTGAAGTCGATGACCACGTCGGCGGCGGGGAGCGCGCGCGCGAGCGAGTCGTGGGTCTGCAATTCGATGGCGCCCAGGTGCGCCGCCAGGCCCACGTCGAGGCCGATGCTGGGGCTGCCGGGCTTGTCGGTGGCCCCGGTCAGCTCGAGGTCCTTCGCGTGTCGCACCATGCGGGCGATGACCGAGCCCATGCGGCCAGAGATGCCGGTCACCACCACGCGCGTCACTTGAGCAGTCATGCAGGGAGTCTTAGGAGCTTCAGGACTTCGGCGGAATCACGAAGCGATCCGCACCATCAGCAGGAGGCGCCCCAGCTTCTCGCTGCCCGACCGCGCCGAGCACCCAGGGACGCATTCGCTACCGCTTGCGATCGACGGTCAACGTCGCGCTGCCATCGCCCCGGGCCACCACGGTGGCCTGGTAATCGCGGTTCGCGTTCACCTTCGCGGCGAGCGCGGTGAGCACCTGCTGGGGCGACTGGCCCTTCTTGCAGGCCACCTCGGCGGAGTGCGCGAAGTACCACTTGTTCTTCTGCGTGTAGCCAGCCGAGGTGTCGAACTTCGGCATCTGGTCGTGGTCGAACGAGAGGCTGAGCGTCGCGCCCTTCTCTTCGGTGTTCTCGCAGTCCGTGCCCGAGCGGCCCGTCCAGGGGTTGACCGACTGCGGCCCCTTCGCGGTGCCCGAAAGCGTGATGCTGTTCGAGGTGGACGTGAGCTTGAGCCCCGCGTCGCTGTTCTTCACCTCGCTCAGCTCGACGGGCTTGGCCGAGCTGGCGCTGGGAATGGGCTTCGGTGCAGCGACTCTCGAGACGGGCATGGGAACGACCTCCAGGGTCGAACCCTTGCACAGTTTCAGGCCTTCAGATGAGCCCCAGGCGCTTCATTTCGTCCTTCAGCTTCGCGGTGTTGCCCTCGGTCATGGGGAGCAGGGGCGCGCGCACTTCGTTGGCGAAGCGGCCCATCAGGTGCAGCGCCATCTTCACCGGAATGGGGTTCGATTCGACGAAGAGCAGGCGGTGCAGGGGCGCCAATTCGAGCTGCAGCGCTCTCGCCTTCTCGACCTGCCCGCCAAGCGCGGCGGCGACCAGGTCGGCCATCTTGCGCGGCACCACGTTCGACGACACGCTGACCACGCCGCGGCCACCCGAGAAGATGAACGGCGCGACCACGAAGTCGTCACCCGACAGCAGCGTCAGCCGGTCGCCCACCTGCTCGAAGACGTCGAGGGTGCGCAGCACGTTGCCGGTGGCTTCCTTCAGCGCGACCACTTCGGCGATGTCGCACAGGCGCTTGGCGGTCTCGGGCAGCAGGTCGACGCCGGTTCGGCCCGGCACGTTGTAGGCCATGATGGGGAAGCCGGGGTGCGCCCTGGCCACCAGCCGGTAGTGCTCGACCAGGCCCGCCTGGGTGGGCTTGTTGTAGTACGGCGTGACGATGAGCACGCCATCGGCACCGAGCTCGCGCGCCAGCTTCACGTTCTCGATGGTGTCGCTGGTCGAATTGCTGCCCGCACCGGCGAAGACCTTCGCGCGCCTGGCGTTGACCTTGATGCAGACCTCGATGGCGCGGCGGCGTTCGGCGGCGCTCATGGTGATGGGCTCGCCCGTGGTGCCCATGGGAATGAGCACGCTGGTGCCGTTCTTCACCTGATCGTCGACGTGCGCTTCGAAGGCCTTCTCGTCGAACGCCCCGTCGCGGAACGGCGTGGCCAGCGCGGTCATCGAGCCCGACAGCTTCATGTTCAAGGTGGTCATCGCGTCTCTCCCCGGTACAGATCGTTCAACTGCTCGCGCTCGCGCACCACGCGGAACGCGCCACCCGACACCAGCACCTCGGCTGGCCTCGGGCGGGAATTGTAGGTGCTGGCCATGCTCATGCCGTAGGCGCCGGCGGTCATCACGGCCACCAGGTCACCCTGCTCGAGCACCGGCAGCGTGCGGTCGCTGCCGAGCACGTCGCTCGACTCGCACACCGGGCCCACCACGTTGGTCTTCAGCTTCTTGCCTGCGCGCGGCTTGACCGGGCGAATGTCGTGGAACGCTTCGTAGAGCGCGGGTCGAATGAGGTCGTTCATGCCCGCGTCGACCACCGTGAAGTGCTTGCTCGCGGTGGGCTTGCGGTACAGCACGCGGCTGAGCAACACGCCGGCGTTGGCCACCAGCACCCGCCCCGGCTCGAGCACGATGGTGGCGTCGAGCCCTTCGAGCGGCGTGCGAATGGCCTTCGAATACTCGGCCAGCCCCGGCGGCTTCTCGGTGCCGTACGTCACGCCCAGGCCACCGCCCACGTCGAGGTGGGTCAGGGCCACGCCCTCGCCCCGCAGCAGCCGGTAGAGGCCCGCGACCTTGCCGACCGCTTCGATCATGGGCTTCACGTCGGTCAACTGCGAGCCGATGTGACAGTCGAGTCCGATGGCCACGACGCCCTTCATGCGCCGGGCCCACCGGTACAGGTCAACCGCCTCGGCGAACGGTACACCGAACTTCGAGCTCTTCAGTCCCGTGGCGATGTAGCGGTGGGTCTTCGCGTCGACGTCGGGGTTGACCCGCACCGAGAAGGGCGCACGCACCTTCGCGGCGCGGCCCACGCGGTCGAGCAGCTCGAGCTCTTCGCGGCTCTCGACGTTGAACATGAGGATGCCGGCCGACAACGCGAAGGCCAGCTCGTCTTCGCGCTTGCCCACGCCGCTGAAGACCACCTTCTGCACGTCGCCCTTCGCGGCCTGAACCCGCGCCAGCTCGCCCGCCGACACGATGTCGAAGCCCGCGCCGTGCTTGGCGAACAGCGAGAGCACCGCCAGGTTCGAGTTGGCCTTCACCGAGTAACAGACCAGGTGCCTGGTGCCCTCGAACGCATCCTGCACCACGCTGATGTGCCGCTCGAGCGTGGCGGTCGAATACACGTAGGTCGGCGTGCCGACGGTGCGCGCGATGGCCGAAAGGGGCACGTCTTCGGCGAACATCGCGCCGCGCTGCTGGTGGAAGTGGTTCACTTGGCGACCTTGTCCTGGCAGCAGGGGCCCGCGTCGGGGGCGTCGAACATCGGCGCCGGCGCGACCTGGCTGGGCGCGTTGGGCGCGTCGATGGGCGGCAGGGGCGGACCCTTGATGCCACACGACATGGAGACGACGGCGAGCAGGAACACCTGGCGCATGTGGAGAGCCACCCTGCCCCGGGCTGACGCGGCGCGCAACGAGGTATTCACGGGTCAACAGATCGATTCTGCAGTTGGCTCGTTCGACCCGGCAGCCACTCGTTCGTCCGCCGCGCTCCACTCCTTCGTCGCTTTGAGACCTGCATGCCCACGCTTCGCCTTGGTTCGTTGCTCGTCGCTGCCGCGCTGCTGCTCGCCGGAAGCCCGCCCCGCCCCGCCGACCGGGCCACCACCGAGCGCCTGGGCGGCGCGTCGCGCCTGTTGACCCACGTGTCGACCGACAAGCCCATCTACAAGGTGGGCGAGACGGTCTACGTGCGCGGCGTGGTGCTCGACGCGCAGACGCGGGTGCCCGCGCCGTCGGGGTTTTCGCAGGTCATCATTTTGGGGCCCAGGGGCGAGCAGGTGGCCGCGGGCTCAACCCAGGTCCTCGACGGCGCGTTCGGCTTCTCGTGGCTGGTGCCCGAAGGCACGGCCGGCGGCGAGTTCAGCGTGAGCGCCACGGGCGCGTTCGGGGCGTCGCCCGGCACCCGGAAATTCGACGTGCGGGTGTACCGCCCGCCCCGTCTCAACAGTCAAATCACCTTCGCCCGTGATGGCTTCGGCCCGGGTGACACCGTGGTGGCCACGCTCGAGACCCACCGCGCCGAAGGCGGCGTGCCGACCGGAGCCCGAATCACGGCGGTGGCCCGGGTCGACGAGGTCGACGTGGCGAGCGCCCCCTGCACGCTCGACACGAAGGGGTCGTGCACCGTCTCGCTCAAGCTGCCCGCGGCCATCGAGCGCGGCGAGGGCACGCTGGCCTTCACCATCGAAGACGGCGGCGTGGTCGAGACGGCGACCAGGACCATTCCCCTGCTGGTCTCGTCGTTCGACCTGACCGCGTTCCCGGAAGGCGGAGACCTCGTCGGCGGGCTGCCCACGCGGGTCTACGTGGAAGGCCGCACGCGCTCGAAGAAGCCGGCCGACCTGGCTGGGCTGGTGCTCGACTCGAAGGGCGCCACCGTGGCCACCTTCCGTACCGAGCACGAAGGGCGTGGGCGCTTCGACTTCACGCCGCGGCTGGGTGAGCGCTAGTCGCTCGAGGTCACCGAGCCCGCGAACGTGAAGAAGACGGTCGAGCTCGGCGCGGTGAAGGCCGAGGGCGGCGTCATCCATTCCCAGGCCGACGTGGTGGCGGCCACCGCGCCGGTGAAGCTGACCGTGGGGTGGACCGGCGATCGCACGGCGAAGGTGGTGCTCAGCAAGCGGGAACTCGAACTCTCGAGCGTGAAGGTCGACGCCGGCAGGCAGAAGGGCACCGACGTCACGCTCGACGCGAAGGACGCCGACGGCGTGCTCATCGCCAC
>CAIWFK010000307.1 GCA_903911905.1 uncultured Myxococcales bacterium | reverse complement strand
GGCCTTGAAGGTGGGTTGCATGTCCGTGGCTTGAGCACGAACGAGGCCACGGCCATTCCCTCCACAGTCCGCGCGGTTGGCCCGGCTGCGCACACCGACTCACTCACCGTGGAGCAACGGCTCCTTCAGAACAGGAACTCCCCGCCCTGCGCACGCACCGCCGTCACTGCGGCCAGGTTGACGATGTCCTGCACCGAGGCGTTGTTCTGCAGCACGTTGACCGGCTGGTTCATGCCCAGCAGCACTGGCCCAATCACCTCGGCACCACCGAAGCGCCACAGCACCTTGTACGCGGTGTTCGCCGCATCGAGCGAGGGGAAGATGAGCACGTTCGCATCACCGGTCAGCCGGCAGAAGGGCGAGCGCGCCAGCCGCTCTTCGGTCACCAGCGCGGTGTCGACCTGCATCTCGCCGTCCATCTCGAGCTCGGGGCGGCGCGCGTGGGCCAGTTCCATCGCCGTGCGCATGCGCTGGGGGCTGGGCCCGCCGGCGGCCGAGCCGAAGTTCGAGTACGAGAGGAACGCGATGCGCGGGGTGACGTCGAAGCTGCGCGCCAGGTCGGCGGTGGCGATGGCGATGTCGGCCAGGTACTCGGGCGTGGGCACCGGGTTCATGGTGCAGTCGGCGAAGAACTTGAACTCGTTGCGCTGCACCATCAGGTACACGCCGCCGGCCCGCCGCCCTTCGCGGGTGCCGATGATCTCGAGCAGCGGCCGCACCGCGTCGGGGTAGGCGTGGGTCAGGCCCGTGACGAAGCCGTCGGCGGTGCCCACCTTCACCATCATCGACCCGAAGTAGTTGCGGCGCCGCAGGTTCATCGCCGCGCGCTCGGGCGAGATGCCGTGGCGCTGCTTGAGGGCCAGGTAGTCCTTCGTGTACCGCTCGAGCTGGCCGTCGGCGCGCGGGTCGACGATCGCCACACCCTCGAGCTCGTCTTCCAACCGCGACTCGACGATGGCCCGGTGAATGGCCGCCGTGTCGCCGAGCAGCACCGGTTCGCACACGCCCTCTTCCCGCAGAATGTGGGCCGCCTGCAGCACGCGCGGGTGCTCGCCGTCGTTGAGCACGATGCGGCGTGGCTTCGACTTGGCCCGCTCGAAGATGGTCGACATCACCTGGTAGCTGCGCGACTGCATGCGCTGCAGCCGTTCCTTGTACTCGCCCATCTCGACCTTCAGGCGCGCGACCCCGGTGTCCATGGCCGCTTTGGCCACCGCCGGCGCCACCCACAACAGCACGCGCGGGTCGAACGGCTTGGGAATGATGTACTCGGGCCCGTAGCTGAATCGCTCGCCGCCGTAGGCGTGGCTGACCGCGTCGGGCACGTCTTCCCGCGCCAGCGCCGCCAGTGATCGCGCCGCCGCCAGCTTCATGTCTTCGTTGATGCGCCGCGCCCGGACGTCGAGCGCCCCACGGAAGATGAAGGGGAAGCCCAACACGTTGTTCACCTGGTTGGGGAAGTCGCTGCGGCCGGTCGCGACGATCGCGTCGGGCCGCGCCGTGCGGGCCTCGACGTAGTCGATTTCGGGGTCGGGGTTGGCCAGCGCGAAGATGATGGGGTTCTTCGCCATCGGCATGATCATCTTCGCCGTCACCAGGCCCTTCACCGACGCGCCCAGGAAGATGTCGGCCCCCACCAGCGCTTCGGCCAGGGTGTGCGCCTTGCTGTCTCGAACGAACGGCTTCTTCCATTCGTTGATGGCGTCGGTGCGCGAGGTGTTGAGCACGCCCTTGGTGTCCACCATGAGCACGTTCTCGAGCTTCACCCCCAGGCTCACCCAGAACGTGGTGCAGGCGATGGCCGACGCGCCCGCGCCCGAGACCACCACCTTCACCTGATCCAACGTCTTGCCCGCCAGCTCGACCGCGTTGAGCAGCGCCGCGCCCGAGATGATGGCCGTGCCGTGCTGATCGTCGTGGAAGACGGGAATG
>CAIWFK010000306.1 GCA_903911905.1 uncultured Myxococcales bacterium | reverse complement strand
CAGCGGCTCGCTCGACGCTCGCGACGCGGCACGCGCGCTTGAGGAGTTGGAGCAGATTCAGCGCGAACTCGCCGCCCATGATCCCAGCCAGATCGTCTGGGACGCCGACGATCTGAAAAGGCAACCACCCTGGGGCGCAGCGATCGCGTCGACCATCACTTCACTCGCAAACTACTTTTGGACGAGCCGAGGGACTCCGCTCACGCAAGAGTTCGAGGCAGCTCTGCGCGGCGCAATCGACTCCGGTCTCCCGCTGACGATTCGATAGCGGCAGCGTTCAGCTGCCTTTCGCGGACACTTCCCGCTATCGCTCGAGAGAGAGTTCGGAGAATGCCATCGTGACGGTCGCGTAGTGCTCGCCCCATCGCGTCCGAATTGCATCTCGTGCCAATTCGACTTCAGTGGCATCTGGCGCGTCACCTTCACACCAGGCGATGACGTCTCGAGGCTCTCGAGCGATCACGAAGAACGAGAGCTCGACCGTTGCCGTGTCGGTCGTGAAGACTTCAAACACGCACAACGAGGGACCGTCGCCGTCCCAAAGGTTCAAGTTCCAGCAATGGGACGATTCGGCAACTCCAAGTTGAGCACAGTCATCGCGGAGTTCGACGATCCAGTTCTCTACTCGGGTCGCGAGTTCCGCTGCGGTGGGGAGGTGCTTGCAGCCTCGGTTCCGCGCCTCACCAATCACGCCGTGAAGTCGACCCATCAATTCCTCAGCTTTCGCAAGCGCAGAACCTTAGCGCGGCTCTCGCCAGCGTGAGCTGTCCCGAGCAATGGTCCGGCCGGGCTCTGCGCTCCCATGCGCGGTCGCCTCATCTTCCCGCTCCTCGCCGACCTCCACCGCCTCGACCCGGTCGCGATGGCCACCCAGGCGCCCGGCTACGACGCCGACTTCAAGGAACCCGCGCTCCTCGACGCCGACGGTGACGGCCTCTCGGACTACTTCCGCCGCGAACACCCGCCCATCCGTGTCCCCTGTCAGGTCGAGCCCGAGGCTTTGAACTCGCTGCGGATGACGCCTTCGGGCAACACCCCTGCGTCGAGCCTGGACCTGGTCTTCCACTTCCGGGACCTCGAGCGACTCGGGCTGGTCGACGTCACGACTGGGGAGGCGCTCATCCGCGCCAGCGACCGCCTCGGTGGGCTGTTCGACACCGAGGGGCAGTTGGTGTGGGCGGTCCGGACTCCACCAGGGCTGTACGTCACGGAGGCCCGGCACGCGGGCTTCGGCCTTTCGCGACGTCGGCCGCGCCGGAACTTGCTCGTGGTGTCCTTCTCAGACCGACCCGCGGGACGGAGTGCGTGATGAAGCGGCTCGTGATGGTGGCAGTGGCGGCAGCGGTGGCCCTGGGCGCGTGCGCCAGCGTGGGGCGCCTGGTGAAGTGCAGCGTCGACTGCGCCTTCCCCGACGAAGGCGACGCGGGCGTCTCGGCGCAGCCCTCGTGCGGAAAGCCGCCGGCGAAATAGCGGTCCCCGGCGTCACGCGACGCGGGCTTTGGACTGGAGCACGGCGGCAGTCACGCGGGCTCGCCGCCGCTCGTCTCCCCAACCCGCAGCACGGAGTGTCGACATGAAGAACCTCATGGTGGTGGCGTGTCTGATGGCGGTGGCTGGCTGCGCCGATGGGCCCTGCGACCCGGGCGCGTCGCGGTGCACCGGCAACGTCGTCGAGGTCTGCACGAGCAAGCAGGAATGGCGCTCGCTCGCCGACTGCGGGGAGCTGAGCCGGCTCGCCCGCCGCCCGCTGGTGTGCGCCTTCGTCACGGCCGACGACGCCGGGGTCATCGAGGGCGACACCTGCATCCCCGAGCCTCCGGCGTCGCCGTGACGAGCGCATGGGCTCCTTCCGCACCGGTGACTGGGCGCGCGCCCGCGAGCTGCTCGCCGCCACATCGGGCCGGCTGAAGGGCGCCGTCGAGACCGCGCTCGCCCAGGAGGCCCACGCGTTGCGCAGTGAAGTCGTGCGCGGGTTGACGGCGCAGGCGCCGGGTGGAGACCCCATCCGTCCGCCTGCGCCGTTGACGCTCGCGGCGAGGCAGCTGAAGGGCGTTGGCGGAACGAAGTCGCTGCTGGTGCGGGGTGATTTGCGGAACGCGATTTCGGTCATCACCGAGGGCGATGAGGTGTTCGTCGGGGTGCTGCGGAGCGCGAAGAGTGCGAGCGGTGAGTCGCTGGCCGAGGTGGCGCAGGTGCAGGAGTACGGCGGGCCT
>CAIWFK010000305.1 GCA_903911905.1 uncultured Myxococcales bacterium | reverse complement strand
GTCAGCCAGACCGTGAAACCCTGGTTCTGCGCCATTTCGTTGGTCGCTCCCTGTAGCTCGGTCATCAGACGACTGCCGAGGCAAAAAGACGGCGCTTTATAGTCGAAAGCACCCATTCCTGAACAGCGAAGACCTCGACTGAGGCGAACTCACTTCGTTTTCCCAGTGAATTCAATCCATTGCCCACCCACGAAGCGGTGGCGACTGAGGCGCTCGGCGAACACCCAGTGCTCGATCGACCTCGGCAGCGCCGCCCGATCACGCGCCGACAGGCCAGCCGCGCCGTTGGGGTGGGAATGAAAGAACACCACCGCCTGGTCTTCGACCCGGGCCCATTCCAACGGGTCGACTTCGAAGCCGCTGCGGGGATCAGCGCTCACGTTCCGCAGGGGGTGAACCCGCAGGCCGACGGGGGTGCGAACGATCACCCCGACCCCTTCGGCGGGAGCGCACGCGACGCACCAGGCCCGGGCCTCAGCGATGAGCGGGGCACAGAACGGGCTCGAGGGCACGCGGCACTCCGTCGACCACCGAAAGGACTCCCAAGGGCTCGGCCTGGTCCAGACACAGTCGCTGCGCCACGAGCGCGACCAGGCTGCCCATCGTCACCCGATCGTGCGGCCCTGGCACGCCCTGCCCCACGTTCGCCCGCACGCACTCGCGACAGGTCTGGGCGGCAGCGAAGACCACCGTGTCGGTCACCACCACCACCGCACCGGCCTCGACCCGGGCGCCGATGGTCAGGAAGCGCGGCACGCTGGCCTCCGCGTCGGGGTTGAGCGCGTCGAGCGTGGTCCCCGCCAGAAAACCGCTGGGCGGAATCGAGGTGGTGATTGGGCTGCCGCCCGCCGCCAGGTACGCCACGGCTTCCGCCAGGCCCGGGCCATCGCCCGTCACGTGCACGCCCCGCTCGAGCAGCTTCTGCTGCCCCCGCCCGCCCACTTCGCGCAGCAGAATCTGCCGGCCGTACCGCTGAATCTGATCTTCGCGGAGCATGCGGTCAGCCTCCCGCCAGCGCGGTGACCAGGGTGAGCACGGCCTTCGAAGGAATCGACGTCTGCAGCCCCTGCAGCTCGCGCAGGTCGTCCTCGCCCACGAACAGGGTGACCGTGCGCTTGAGGGCACCGGCCTCGGTGAACATCGCCTCGCGCAGGCCGGGCGCCTGGCCAATCGCGGCCTCGAGGGCCTCGCCCACCGTGCGACCGTCGACGGTCAGCTTCGCGCGGTTTCCAGCCAGGCCGCGAAGCGAGGCGGGCAGTTCGAGCGTGGGCATCAGCGGCCTCCGTGTCGGGCGCGCAGCACCAGGCGGTGCCGCCCCTGATCGAGGGGCTCGAACGAGCGCACCTCGTGACCGTCTTCCGCCGCGCTGCGCGGCACGTTCTTCGCGGGCTCGGCGCCCTTCAAGATCACCTCGAGCTCGTCGCCGTCGGCCACCTGCTCGATGGCCAGCTTCACCCGCACGTACGTCATCGGGCAGACCTCACGGGTGATGTCGAGCGTCTTCACGTGGCACACTCCACCGGCCGGCCGTCACGCAGCACCACCGGCCGCTCACCGTTGCAGGTCCGACAGTCGGCCCGCCGCCGCACCTTCACCTGCCGGAAGGTGAGTGAATGCCCGTCGACCACGTGCAGCATCGCCAGGCCTTCGGTCGCATTCGGCGTGCGAGCCAGCCGCGCCTGCAGCCCGCCCATCAGCCCGGCCATCGAACCCAGCACCCCGGCCTGTGCGCAGGTGGGCACGTCGACCGGCGGGGTCTCGAACAGGCAGCGCAGACACGGCCCGCCGCGCTCGATGCGCATGGCCAGCCCCTCGAAGCGCAGCACGCCGGCGTAGATCACCGGCGTTCCGGTGAGCACCGAGGCATCCGAGAGCAGGAACTTGGTGTCGACGCCGTCCGTCGCGTCGATGACCAGCGCGTGTCGCTCGAACAGCGCCTGGGCGTTGCTGGCGTCGACCGCGCGCTGCTCGGTGGTGACGACCAGCCCGGGGAAGGCGCGCTCGAGCTTCTGCCGGGCCGAGTCGACCTTGGGGCGGCCCACGTCGGCGGCGTGATGCCAGGGCTGGCGGTGCAGGTTCGACCCGTCGACCACGTCGGGGTCGACCAGGGTCATGGCCCGAATTCCCGCCTGGGCGAGCGCGAGCGAGGCGGGACAGCCGAGCCCTCCAGCGCCGATCACGAGAACGGGGTCAGACATCGTGCCAGCCTACATGCTCCACGGCGGCGGCCGACGCCAGTGCCGAGCGGCGGCAAATGACGCGTGCCCCCGCTCGACCGGGTAGAGTGCGGAGCGTGCCCCAGATCGACGATCGCCGCGCCCGGGTTCGCGCGGTCTTGAACAAGCGCGGGCTGACCGCGGTGCTGACCCCGGCCCAGGCGGCCGAGTCGTGGGTGCAGGAACGCTTCGTGGCCCGGGCCCGCGCGCTCTTCTACGCGCGCATGATGTTCCTGGCGCTGGGGCTGGCGATTCTGGTGGTGCCGGTGTGGCGCGACTACTTCGAGCTCACCCCGCTCGCCCTGGGCGGCTATTTCTTCATGCTGCTCTACAGCGTGGCGAACTACCTGCTGCTGGGTCAGCCGAAGACCGGCCGGGTGTTCACCTACCTCTCGCTCTGCGTCGACCTGATCGTGATGGTGGTCATGGTGGTCAAGCCGCAGGTGGGCGGCGGGCTGCAGAACCCGCTGCTGGCCACCCAGCTCATCTTCACCGTGCTCTTCGCGCTGCTCTTCCCCAAGCCGCTGGCGATTCTGCCGCCGCTGCTGGCGCTGCCCATCACCACCCGACTCGATCAGCTGCTCAACCGCAGCCCGACCGCCATCGAGGTGCTGACGCTGGCCTGGTACCTGGGGCTCAACTTCATCATCATCTACGTGCTGGTGTACCTGAACCAACGCGAGGTCGCGGCGCACCGCGAAGTGGTCGAGCTGCAGGGCGACCTGAAGGACCTGGCGGTGGTCGAGGAGCGCAACCGCCTGGCCCGCGAGATTCACGACGGCCTGGGGGCCAGCCTGAGCTCGCTCATCATCCAGACCGAGTACGTGACCCAGTTGGCGAAGGACGAGGCGGTGCTCACCGAGCTGCGCGAGCTGAAGACCTCGGCCGAAGAATCGATCGAAGAGCTGCGCCGCAGCCTGCGCATGATGCGCGAGGACTTCGACCTGGCCCACGGCCTCGAGGAATACGTGCGCACCTTCGGCGATCGCACCCAGTTGTCGGTGTCGTTCACCCGCTCGGGGGTCGAGCCCGGCCACATGGCCCCCGAATCGGCGCTCACGCTCTTCCGCGTGCTGCAGGAATGCCTGTCGAACGCCGTCAAGCACGCGCAGGCCAGGCACGTGCAGGTCACCCTCGCCTTTCTCGAGGCGACGGTGATGCTGGGCGTGAAGGACGACGGCAAGGGCTTCGACCCGCAGGTCAAACGCCCGGGCCATTACGGGCTCATCAACATGCAGGAGCGCGCCAACAAGGTCGGCGGCGCAGTGGCGATCGAATCAACCCCCGGCGCCGGCGCGCAGGTCACCTTCTCGGTGCCCATCGAGCCGGTCCTGCTGGCGTGACGCACCAAGGGCCCCATGGACCAGCCGATTCGCGTGTTCGTTGTCGAAGACCAGTCGAAGATTCTCAAGAACCAGCTCAAGCTGCTCGAAGGCAGCCCCGAGCTGCAGATCGTCGGCACCGCGCTGTCGGGTGAGGTCGCGCTCGACGAGGTGAAGCGGCTGCTGCCCGACGTGCTCTTGTTGGACCTGGGGCTGCCGCGCATGAGCGGCATCGACGTGACCCGCGCGGTGAAGGCCAGCACGCCCAAGGTCGAGATCCTGATCTTCACCATCTTCGACGAGGAAGAGAAGGTGCTCGAGGCGGTGCAGGCCGGCGCCTCGGGGTACCTGCTCAAGGGCACGCCCGCCGACAAGATGATCGAGGCCATCAAGGAAGTGCACGCGGGTGGCACGGTCATTCAGCCCAACCTCGCGCGTCGGCTGCTGCGCCACTTCCGCGTGGCCGAGACGGCCGAGAGTGCGCCGCCC
>CAIWFK010000304.1 GCA_903911905.1 uncultured Myxococcales bacterium | reverse complement strand
TCGCCACCCCCGACATGATGGGTGTGGTCGGCCGCCTGGGTAAGGTCCTCGGCCCCCGCGGCCTGATGCCCAACCCGAAGGTCGGCACCGTGACCAACGACCTGGCCCGCGCCATCAAGGAAGCCAAGGGCGGCAAGATCGAGTTCCGCGCCGAGAAGGCCGGCATCGTGCACGCGCCGGTCGGCAAGGCGTCGTTCACCGCCGAGAACCTCGCGGCCAACTTCAACGTGCTCATCGAGCAGATCATGAAGATGAAGCCGGCCACCGCGAAGGGCGTCTACCTCAAGGGCGTCACCGTTTCGGCCACCATGGGCCCGGGCATCAAGCTCGACACCCAGGAGATCACCGCCCGCTTCAAGTAACGGGTACGTGAGGGGTGGAGAGGGGCGTCAGGCCACCGGGCCCGACGCCCTTTTGCTGCCCCTCGACCTGCTACTTGACACTTGCGAGCAAGCTGCTGTAAGCGCGGCAGGCTTGCAATGAAGACGCCAAGTTCGACGTCGAACGAAAGCGTCAAGCGGTCGCATCGAGAAAACAGAATTTCAAAGCAGTCCCCTGGATGAAGACAGCAGGGACCCGAAGAACCCCAGTCGTTTCCCTGGGGCCGACTCGAAGTCGAGCCGGCGAGGAACGACGAAGGGCGAGGCGGGTTTAAACGGCGGCAATGGTGCCGCCCTGCCGAGACGGGGAGCGATGAAGACGGGCGTGAGCCCGACTTCGCCAAGGACCAGTCGTTCTCGCTCCTGCAGCACAGTGCTTTGCCAGGAACCACACGTGGAAGGAGGTGAGCACAGTGCTCAAGAGCGAGAAGGAAGAGCTGATCAAGGAGATGAACGACAAGTTCACGCGCGCGAAGGGCGTGATCGTCGCCGAGTTCAACAAGCTCGACGTCGGTACCGTCAATCGGCTTCGCAAGAAGCTGCGCGAGGGCAAGGTCGAGTGGAAGGTGCTGAAGAACACGCTGGCGCGTCGCGCAGCGAAGGGCACCTCGGTCGAGAAGATCTCGGACGACTTCGTAGGCCCGGTGGCAGCCGCCATCACCTATGACGACGTCGTTGCCCCTGCGAAGATCCTCGCGGAGTTCGTGAAGGACCTCGAGTCCATCAAGATCCGTTCAGGCGTCATCCAGGGTCAGAAGATCGACAAGGCCGGCGTCGTTGCGCTGTCGAAGCTGCCCGGGTTGCCCGAGCTGCGCGCGACGATTCTCAGCATGATCAATCAGCCCGCGACCAAGCTGGTCCGTACGATCAAGGAGCCCGGCGGTTCGCTGGCTCGTGTGATCAAGGCGAAGTCCGACAAGGCGTAGTTCCACCCATTTTCATCAACCCGTTTTCGAACAGAAGTTTCCAAGGAAAGAAATCATGGCAGACATCAATGCAATCGTTGAGCAGCTCTCGTCGCTGACCGTTCTCGAGGCCGCTGACCTCGTCAAGCACCTCGAGACCAAGTGGGGCGTCTCGGCCGCTGCGGCCGTCGCCGTCGCCGGTCCCGCGGCTGCCGCTGCGGCGCCCGCCGAAGAGAAGACCGAGTTCACGGTCGTTCTCGCCAAGGCTGGCGACAAGAAGATCGACGTCATCAAGGTCATTCGCGAGCTGACCGGCCTGGGCCTCAAGGAAGCCAAGGACCTCGTCGAAGGCGCGCCCAAGACCGTGAAGGAAGGCGTCAGCAAGGACGAGTCGGCCAAGATGAAGGAGAAGCTGGCCGCGGCTGGTGCGACGGTCGAGCTGAAGTAATCGACGTTTCAAAGCCTTTCGGGGAGCCGATGGCCCGCTTTCGGGGTCATCGGCTTCTCCCGTTCTTGTGGTGAGCTGACCGTTTTCCCAGTGCCGAGTTGGTGCCGTTGTTGGTACTCGGTGTCGTTCCTCCCGGTCGTCTGACGGGAGCCCCCTTCGCCCAAAAGAGATGCGAATGCCGACCCTGCAGAACAATTTCCGCGTTCGGAAGAGCTTCGCGAAGATCAACAAGGTCATCGAGATTCCCAACCTCATCAACATTCAGAAGCAGAGCTACGAAAAGTTCCTGCAGGCTGATGTTGCCCCGGAAAAGCGCGAAGACGTCGGCCTTCAGGCGGTCTTCAAGAGCGTCTTCCCGATTCGAGACTTCAACGAGACGAGCTCCCTCGAGTTCGTCAGCTACAACCTCGAGAAGCCCAAGTACGACGTGGACGAGTGCCGCCAGCGCGGCATGACGTTCGCCGCGCCCATCAAGGTGGTCGTTCGCCTGGTGGTCTGGGACAAGGACGAGGAAACCGGCGCGCAGTCGATTCGCGACGTGAAGGAGCAGGAGGTCTACTTCGGCGAGATTCCGCTGATGACCGAGAACGGCACCTTCATCATCAACGGAACCGAGCGTGTCGTGGTGAGCCAGTTGCACCGTTCGCCTGGTGCGTTCTTCGACCACGACAAGGGCAAGAGCCACAGCTCGGGGAAGCTGCTCTACAACGCGCGCGTCATCCCCTCGCGCGGTTCGTGGCTCGACTTCGAGTTCGACCACAAGGACCTGCTGTACGTGCGCATCGACCGCCGCCGCAAGCTGCCGGTCACGGTGCTCATTCGCGCCCTTGGTGCGGTGCCCGACACCGCCAAGAAGAACCCGCTCGAGTTCCGCGGCAGCACCGAAGAGATTCTCAACTACTTCTACGCCACCGAGACCGTGTTTCTGCACGGCGCGGAGGAGTTCGAGAAGTCGGTCGACTTCGAGCTGCTCTACAACCAGCGCGCGACCCGCGACGTCCGCACCAAGTCGGGCGAGTTGATCGTCAAGAAGAAGGGCAAGTTCACCCGCGCGAGCATCAAGAAGCTCGAGCAGGCCAAGATCACCCGCCTGCCAATCGACGCCGACGAGCTCTTCACCAAGGTCTCGGCCTACGACGTGGTCGACGAGACCACCGGCGAAGTGATCATCGAGTGCAACGAGGAAGTGTCGCAGACCACGATCGAGGAACTGCTCAAGCGTGGCGTGAAGGAGATCAAGGTCCTCTTCATCGACAACCTCAACGTGGGCCCGTACCTGCGTGACACCCTGTTGATGGACAAGATCGAGACCTCGGAAGAGGCGGTCATGGAAATCTACCGGCGTGTTCGCCCCGGTGACCCGCCGACCCCCGAGACCGCGACCAACCTGTTCAACAATGTGCTCTTCTTCAACCCCGAGCGCTACGACCTCTCGAAGGTCGGCCGCCTCAAGCTGAACTCGAAGTTCGGCGTGGAAGAGCCCCTGGACAACCAGGTGCTGACCAAGCGCGACATCCTCGAGACGATTCGCTACCTCATCGATCTCAAGAACGGCAAGGGCCAGATCGACGACATCGACCACCTCGGCAACCGGCGCGTGCGCGCGGTGGGCGAGCTGCTCGAGAACCAGTACCGCATCGGCCTGGTTCGAATGGAGCGCGCGATCAAGGAGCGCATGAGCCTGCAGGAAATCGAGACGCTCATGCCGCACGACCTGATCAACGCCAAGCCGGTGACGGCGGTGATCAAGGAGTTCTTCGGCTCGAGCCAGTTGAGCCAGTTCATGGACCAGACCAACCCCG
>CAIWFK010000303.1 GCA_903911905.1 uncultured Myxococcales bacterium | reverse complement strand
TGATGGTGTTGCTGATCGACGAGCGGCCCGAAGAAGTCACCGACATGAAGCGCAACATCAAGGCCGAGGTGCTCTCGAGCAGCAGCGACCACAACACGGCGAACCACCTGAAGGTGGCCGAGCTGGCGCTCGAGCGCGCGAAGCGCATGGTCGAATCGGGCCGTGACGTGGTGGTGCTGCTCGACTCCATCACCCGCCTGGCGCGCGCCTACAACAAGGAAGGCGACTCGTCGGGCCGCACCATGTCGGGCGGCATCGACTCCCGCGCGCTCGAGAAGCCCAAGCGCATCTTCGGCGCCGCGCGCGCCACTGAAGAGGCCGGCACCCTGACCATCATCGGCACCGCGCTCATCGACACCGGCTCGCGCGCCGACGAGGTGATCTTCGAGGAGTTCAAGGGGACGGGCAACTCCGAGGTCACGCTCGATCGCCTGCTCGCCGAGAAGCGCATCTGGCCCGCCATCAACATCGCCCAGTCGGGCACGCGCAAGGAAGAGAAGCTCTTCAGCTTCAAGGAATACGAGAAGGTGAAGAAGCTGCGCGGCATGCTCTTCCAGGCCAAGCCGGTCGAGGCCATGGAAGCCCTGCTCAAGCGGCTGGGTCGCTACACCTACAACGACGAGTTCCTCGAAGAGCTCTGAACGCCAGCCTTCAGCGATCGTCCGCAGGCGCGTGCTGCGGGCGGTCGGGCGGGTTCTGGTCGATGGCGTACGCCTGCCGCAGCGCCAGGCGGTCGTCGTCGTCGGCAGGCTCGAGCGCTCGCAGCTCGCGCAGGGCGACGGCGCTCGAGGTCACTTCGGGCGCGGCCAGTTGGAGCGAGAGCGAGAAGTCGGTCAGCGTCACCGACAGCCACCCGCCCGCGGGCAGCTTGACGGGCCCGGCGGTGACGAACTTCACCCACTGCCGATCGCCGAAGGTGGCCGGCGCACCGGCCACCAGGTCGACCTTCGCGCTCCCGTCGCTGGCGAGCAGCGAGACCTGCACCGCGTTCGCCTTGCTGGCGAACGGCACGGGCGCGCCGGTGCGGTCGCCCGCCGACAGCCAGATCGACGCCGAAAAGTCGCCATCGCCTCCGTGAAACGACGACATCACCCGGGCCGAAAGGGCGCCGCCGGCATCGGGCGGCAGATCGCGAAACTCGGCGATCGACACGGCGCCGCCCACCGGCGAGACGCTGCGAAAGGTGCGCGTCAGCGGCAGCAGGGGGCCGCCCACGAAGAAGGCCCTGAACTTGCCGTAACTGACCGCATCGCCGCCCACGAACGGGTCCCGCAACAGGTTGGCGGGTGAGGTGGGCATCAGCGGCCGGGTCACCAGCGTGCGCAGCGCGCCCGCATCTGGAACACCCGCGTCGGCCGGCGGGGGCACCGGGGTCGGAGGGCAGGCGACCAGCAACAGCACCGTGGCGATCGAAACGAAGCGCTTCATGGACCCAACCAGTTGCGCGCTGCAGTGAGCATGGAATCAGTGCCTGTCATCACGTCTGAAAGCGTCTGGGTCGTCACCACGTCGGGTGCGACCCCGGTGCCCGACTCGCAGGCCGGCGTCGCTTCGGCGGTGGCGACGCTGAGGCCGAAGCGGGCGTCGGAAGCGGCGATGGTGCCCGAGTGCCAGTTCGGGAGCAGACCCGGCAGCTCGACGTCGGACCCCAGCGCCCCGTAGGTGGGGAACGGCGCGAAGATCTGCAGGCCGCTGCGCCCCTTGAGCAGCCGCGGCACCAGGTCGTTGTTCGACACGTCGTCGGTGTCGAGCCACGCCACCTTCGACTGCCCGGCAGGCGGCGCGGCCTGCGAGGTCTGGTAGACGAAGATGTCGGCCGTGGCACACGGGAACGGGTTGGTGGTGCTCGTGCACTGGGTCCAGTCGAACGAGAAGAGCGACGGGTCGTCGGGGGCGCTGAAGGTGCCGCGGCTCGCGAGCGCCAACACCACCGGGTCGGTGGTGCCGCGAAACTGCTGGAACAGGTAGTTGCCCAGGGCGTTGAGCCCGCCATGACCGAGCCTGGCGTCCACCAGCACCTTGCCGTGGGGCAGCGTGAACGCCTGGTCCACCTGCGCCTTCCACACCGTCGAGCTGGTGGGTGTGAAGCCGTCGAATTCGATGGCCAGCGTGCCGCCGTCGAGCGCCGCCGAGGTCACCAGGTCGCCGCCCGAGGCATCGATTCGCGGTCCGGGCACCGGGCTGCGGAACCGGGGGCCACAGGTCATGGTCGAGGCGCGATACTGCCCCTGCGTGAGGGTGCCCAGGCTCAGGCTCGGCACGTCGATGGGCGTCACCTGGGTGCAGGCACCCGGCCCGGTGCACCGGCGCACGGTCAGCGTGGTGGCGTGGCGGGCGAGGAGATCGGGCAGGGTGCGGGCCGCGGGGGCCCAATCGGCCGAGGGCACGGTGGGCAGCGACCCGGCGTACCGCGCACGCTGGCCCTGGGCCCAGCTCAGCGGGTCCACGCCGTCGATGGCGGTCACCACGTCGCCGACCTGCAGGGGCGCCGCCGGCCCGGTGGCCCACACCACGAAGGCCAACTGTCCTTGGCCCCAGTCGTCGATGGTCGGCCCGAAGCACACGTCGAGCGGCCCGCTGCCGGCCGTCGGCCGCACGGCGAAGGGCGTCGAGATGCCACCGGAGGGAGCGCCGAAGTGCGTGTGGGTGTCGCGCAGAGCCACCACCTGCGCGTTCAGCCCGCCCCAGAACGTCCGGGGGGTCGCGTCGGTGCTGGCCAGCGCGAGCGTCTTCGCCACCCACGCGGCGTCGACACGCGCCGCGGCCGCGCGGTCGCCGAGCGAGGTGCGCATCCAATTGACGACGCGCTCGACCACTTCCTGCTGCATCGAAAGCGAAGGCACCGGGTGCCAGACCACGGCCGCGTCGACGCACCTGCCGTAGAAGCATTCGCCGGCCGGCCCGCAGGTGGCGTTCGCGTCGACGCTGGTGCAGGCGGCGGTCGACGGCGCACCGGGCACCGGGCGCACCTCGACGGCGTCGACCGTGATCGCGTCGGTCGCCCGAAGGGGAAGCGTGTCGAGCAGCAAGCTGGTGTCCGCGGTGGTCGGCAGTCGCGCGCTCAAGATCAGATCGTGAATGGGCCGGTCGAGCACCGCCCCGTCGATGGGGCCCGTGGCGTATTCGACCCAGCCGTCGCTGGTTTCCCGACCGGTTCGAATGGCCGGCACCCGCGCCCACGCCCAGGCCCTGTCGGTCGGGAGGTCGACGTCGTTGCCCCAGGTCACCGCGAGGTACGGCTCGAGCCCCTCGGCTCGCCCCCAGAAGCTGACGCTGACCCGCTGGGCGGTGAGGGCCCCGAAGGTCGCGCCATCGACGATGGCCAGGCCGAGGCCGTCGGCGCCCCGCCAGTGCAGGGCCTGCTGCCCTTCGAGGTCGCCAGGCACCAGGTGCGACGAGAGCGCGGCGACGCTCACCGGGTCGTACTGCCAGCTCGCGACGTTGGCAGGGCTCGACAACTGACGCAGCTTCGGCGCCAGGGCCGCGGCGTCCTCGAAGCCGACCGTCAGCAGGGCGTCGGCCGCGAAGTGCACCCGCCCATCGGGGCCCAGATCGCTGGCCTGCGCCGTCGCTGCCACCACCATGCCGAGAAGCCACGCTCTGAGCGACATCGCCCCCCTCTAAGCGGCTGGCCCTGGCGACGCCATGCCCATCGCTCGGGCGCCCACAACTTCTCGCCCCCACGTCCACCGGCCAGCTAGGCTGAGGGTCGAATGAGTCTCGGCTCAGGGCGTTGCCACTACCACCCGGACCGTGCCGGCCTCGGCATCTGCGTCGAGTGCCGCAACGTCATCTGCACCGAGTGCACCACCCAGTTCGAGGGCATCAACCGCTGCGCGTCGTGCCTGGGCAAGCGCACCCGCGCGCTGCGCAAGCTCACCGCGCGCAACGACTGGTCCTTCGGGGCGGTGACCCTGGCGCTGGTCTCGCTGTCGGTCCTCTTCGGCGGCTTCTTCGGGCTGGCCGCCCTCTTCAAGCACTGACATGCCCGTCAATGCCATCGAACTGCGGCCCCGCAACGCCATCGTGCTCTTCGACGCGGCGATACGGGTGTGCGCGACCAGCACCGGCGTGTGGGCGCTCACCCTGCCCTCGGGCGCGGCGCTGATCGCCGCGCTCTTCCACCTGGCCGACGCCATCGTCAATCGGCGCTCGCTGGTGGCGCCCGTCGCGCTGTGGACGCTGGCCTGGGCCCTGCGCGCGGGCAGCCAGGGCGCGGCCTGTCACTACCTCGAGCAGCAGATCGTCGGCGGAGCCCCGCCCACCGCGCGCGGCTCGCTGCGCGCCGCCCTGGCCCGGGCCCCCGGCCTCGTCACGGGCTCGGCGGTGATGGCCACGCTCAACGTGGCCATCGCGCTCTCCACCGGCGGCCTGGGCTTCCTCTTCCTCGGAGCGCACGCCGCTGGCTACGCGGCCATCATGAGGGGCACCGGCAGCGCGCTCAACGTGTACGGCACCGCCTCGAAGCTGCTGGGGCCCACCCGCACCACGGCGATCTGGGTGCGCTGGTGCGGGCTCTCGCAGTTGCTGCTGGCGATCAACGTGCACGCCGCGGTGGCCCTGGCGCTGTACCTGACCCGCGCGGTGTTCGGCTTCGACGTGATCTTCTTCGAGCGCTTCGCCAGCCTCGACAACGGCGTCTGGGTGGCCAGCGTCGCGGTCACCACCTTCGCGCTCTTCGAGCCGCTGCGCGCAGCGACCGGCACCCTGCTGCTCATCGACGGGCGGGTGCGCCAGGAAGGCCTCGACCTGCTCGCCGCCGTCGAGCAACTGCCGCAGCGCCGCAAGAAGCTGGCGCCGCTGGTGGCCTCGGGGCTGGCCGCGCTCGCGCTGCCCTGCCTGCTGTGGCCCTCGGCCGCCCAGGCCGGCGACCTGTTGACCGCGCGGCTGGCCACGGCCGTCGAACGTTGCAGCATGCAGACCGTTTCCCAGGCCCGCGTCACCGGCCTCTCGGTCGACGAAGGCGATCGCTCGGCGCTCAGCCGGTTCGTCGAGCACGTCGAGCGGCTGGTCGACGACGACGACTGCGAAGCCGCCGAGGCCACCCTCCGCGAAGGCCTGGCCCTGATGCCCGACGCCTCGGGCCCGCAGGCGGGCGACCCCGTCGAGTTGGCGAAGCAGGCGCTGGCCCGGCCCGAATTCGCACAGCCGCCCGAGCCCGAGACCGAGACCGAAGGCGAGCCGAGCGATTCGTTCTTCGGCCGGCTGTGGGAACGGTTCTGGAAGGCGCTGTGGGACTGGCTCAGGTCGCTGCGCGCCGACACCCGCGAGACGCCCCTCGACCCCCACGCTCCCGGTGGCAGCGAGATGATCGGCGCCAACGCGGTGATGGTGGTGGTGATCGCGGTGGTGGTCGCGGTGATCATCGCCCTGCTGGTGCTGAGCCGACGGAAGACCGACGAGCCCGAAGGCGCGCTGGGAATGGGGCTCGACGAGCAACCGCTCAGCGACGACCCGGCCAGCGCGCTCTCGAAGCCGCCCGAGCGCTGGGCGGGCCTGGCCGACGAACTGGCCGCGCGCGGCGACTTCCGCGAGGCCATTCGACACCTGTACCTGGCGCTGCTGGCCCGCCTGCACCGCGACGGCGTCATCGACTACGACCCCACCAACAGCAACTGGGACTACCTGCTGGCCTTCACGGGGGCCGCCGAGCTGCGCCGCGGCTTCCGCGAACTGACCCGGCGCTTCGACTTCGCCTGGTACGGCCAGGTCGACGTGACCGACACCGCGTGGGCCGCCTTCCGCTCCACCGCCGAGCCCCTGCTGTCGACGACCAGGGAGCGCGACGACCGTGCGTGACCGGTTTCCGCTCGTCATCGTCGGCGGCTTGTTGCTGGTGGGCGTGCTCGGCGCCTTCCTGCTGCAGGGGGCGCGCCGCGGGGCCTTCGCCGACCGGCTGTCGACCTTCCGCTCGGAGCCAGACGGCGCGCGCGCCCTCTTCCTCGTGCTCGAGGCCCAGCACCTCGAGGTCACCCGCAGCCAGCAGCGGCTCGACCTCATCGAGCCCGGCCAGCCCCTGGTGCTGCTGGGCGCCCGGTTCGCCGAAGATCGCGACGAGCACCGCAAGGCCTTCGACGGGTCCGACGCCGGGGTCGACGGCGACGACGACGACGACGACGAGCAACAGCAGGCCTTCCACGACCGCGGCTTCTCGGCGCTGCACGCCACCCCGCTCGACGAAGAAGAACGCACCAAACTGCTCGAGCACGTGCGCAACGGCGCCACCGTGGTCTACGCGCCGTGGGGCGCGCGCGACAACCCGTTCCTCGACGAGCTCGACGTCACCCTGGTCAAGCCTTCCGAAGACCTGGGCCTGCGCACCCTGGTGCCCGCCCAGCCCAGCCGCTTCACCGTGGGCGTGCAGACGCTCGAGGCCCCCGTGCAGGCCTTCCTCGACCTCCCGGTGGGCGCGGTGCCGCTGCTGATCGACGCCGAGCTGGAAGAGGTGGTCGCCGCCGTGCTGCCCTGGGGTCAGGGGCGGGTCATCATTCTGGGCGCGCCCGAGCTGGCCACCAACCGGCACCTGACGAAGGCCGACAACGCGCGCTTCTGGTCGTCGCTGGTCGGCACGCTCTCGAGCCACGCGCACCCCCTGGCCTTCGACGAGTACCACCACGGCTTCAAGGGCGACCGTTCGATGGGTGAATTCGCCTCGCGCTACGGCCTGCAGGACGCGGTCGGCCAACTGCTCTTCGGCCTGGCCCTGTGGGCCCTGGCCCTGCGGCGCTTCGGGCGCCCGCGCGCGCCCGCCGAGGCGCTGCGGGTGGGCAGCACCGACGCGCTGTTCGCCACCAGCCGAATCTACCGCGAAGGCCACCACTGTGCGCACGCCGCCAACGCCATCTGCCGCGAGCTGGCGCTGGAACTGGCGCCCCGCGCCGGCGTGGCCGTCAACGCTTCGACCGACGAGCTGCTCGCCGGGCTGACCCGCCGCGGGCGCGCCGACCTGGCCGAAGCGCTGGCCCGGGTCACCCGCGCCGCCGAGACCGCCTCGGCCGACGACGACGTCAGGACCGTGGCCACGCTCGCTGCGGTCGCCAGAAGACAGCTGCACCAACCTCGAGGACGATTGACGCCATGACGCCCACCGGTGGTCCCCTGGAAGCCCCGCCCCCTGCCGCCGAGCCCGCGCTGTCTGGTGCGGTGGCGCTCGCCAACCGCGTGCGCGATCGCGGCCTGACCGAAGTGCGCAAGGCCGTGGTCGGCCAGGACGAGCCGCTCGAGCTGATGCTCTGCGGGCTCATCGCCGGCGGCCACGTGCTGCTCGAAGGCGTGCCCGGCGTGGCCAAGACGCTCATGGCCCGCGCCATCGCCCGCAGCGTGAGCGCCGAGTTCAAGCGCATTCAGTTCACGCCCGACCTGATGCCCGCCGACATCCTGGGCACCAGCGTGTTCGACCTGAAGAGCCAGAGCTTCGTGCTGGTGCGCGGGCCCATCTTCACCGACCTGCTGCTGGCCGACGAAATCAACCGCGCCCCGGCCAAGACCCAGTCGGCCCTGCTCGAGGCCATGCAGGAGCGCTCGGTCTCGCTCGAGGGCAAGAACATCGCGCTCTCGCCCTTCTTCACGGTGTTCGCCACCCAGAACCCGGTCGAATCGGAAGGCACCTACCCGCTGCCCGAGGCCCAGCTCGACCGCTTCCTGTTCAAGATCGAGGTCGGCTACCCGGGCGACGCCGACGAAGAGGCGATGCTCAAGGCCGTCAACCAGGGGTTCGATTCGGGCGACCTGGCCCGCGCCGGCGTCACCCCGGTCATCAGCCGCGACGAGCTGATGCAGGCGCGCCACGCCATGGCCGAGGTCACCATCGAGCCTGCGGTGCTCTCGTACGTGCGGCAGTTGGTGGCGGGTACCCGCAAGTCGCCGCGCATTCGCCTGGGCGCCGGCCCCCGCGCCAGCGTGCACCTGTTGATGGCCAGCAAGGCCATCGCGGCGCTGCGGGGCCGGGGCTTCGTGACGCCCGACGACGTGCGCTCGCTGGTGGGGCCGGTGCTCAAGCACCGCCTGCTGCTCTCGCCCGACGCCGAGCTCGACGGCGCGACGCCCGGCGACGTGCTGGCCGAGGTCGTCAAGTCGATCGAGGTCCCCCGCTAGCCCATGATTCCCTCGACGCGCCTGTGGGTCCTCGCCTGCCTGCTGTCGCTGCCAGCCATGGCGGCCGGCTTCGTGGTGGGCGTGTGGCCGCTGGTGCTGGCGCTCGACCTGGCGCTGGTGGTGGGCGCGGCGGTCGACTTCACGCTGGCGCGCCGCGCGCCGCTCACGCTCAAGCGCGGCCTGCCCGCCCGCTTCCAGGTCGGGGTGCCGGCCCGGGTCGACTACGAGGTGCTCAACCCCGCGCGAGACACGCTGCGGCTCTCGCTGAAGGACGACGCCCCCGACGTCTTCGCCGCCACCCCCGAGCAGCTCGAGCTGCGCGTCTCGCCCCGCAGCCGGGCCCGCGCGCACCTCACCGTCACCCCCGGCAAGCGCGGGCGCTTCGAGTTCGGCGACCTGCACCTGCGGGTGCACGGGCCGCTGGGCCTGGTGGCCCACGAGCGCGCGGTGAGCGCCAGGACCGCGGTCTCGGTCTTCCCCGACATGCGCGGCGCCAGCCGGCTGCTGCTGGGCGACGCGGTGCTCGACTTCGTCAACCTGGGCCTGCGCCAGCTGCGGCGTGACGGCCGCGGTTCCGAATTCGCGCGCCTGCGCGACTATGCGCAGGGCGACTCGGCGCGCGACGTCGACTGGAAGGCCACCGCGCGGCGCTCGCGACCGGTGACCCGGGTGATGGAATCGGAGCGCTCGCAGAGCGTGATCATCGGCGTCGACGCCGGTCGCTCGATGGCCGCCGAGGTCGACGGGTTGACCAAGCTGGACCACGCGGTGAACGCGGCGCTCTTCCTGGCCTTCGTGGCGGTGCGCAACGGCGATCGGGTGGGCCTGGTGATCTTCGCCGACGGGGTGAAGGCCTGGCTACCTCCGGCCGCGGGCCGCGCCCAGTACCGGAAGATCGTCGACGCGCTCTACAACGCCCGCCCGCACCTGACCTACGTCGACTACCTGGCGCTCTTCAAGGAACTGAACCTGCGCCTGAGCAAGCGCAGCCTGCTGTGCGTCTTCACCGACTTCATCGACGAAGATCAGGCCGCCACCATGGTCGACCCGCTGCGCCGCCTGGCACGCCGCCACGTGCCGCTGTGCCTGTCGGTGAAGGACGCGGCGCTGGCCCGCCTGCTGGACAGCGACCCGCCCGACGCCGAGGTGGCCTTCCAGCACGCGGTGGCCAGCGAGCTGCTCATCGAGCGCGAGGCCATGAAGCGCAAGGTCGGGCGTGACGGGGTCACGGTCATCGACGTCGAGGCCGATCAACTCTCACTGGCCGCGGTGAACAAGTACCTCGAAGTCAAAGCGCGTGGAGCGCTGTAGAAAGCCCTCATGCGTGTCTTCTGCCCGAACTGCGGCACCGAGAACGACGGCCAGCCCGGCGGCACGGTCACCTGCGCGACCTGCACCACCAGCTTCGCGGTGCCCAACGCCCAGGGCATCATCGCGCCGCCGCCGGCGCCGGTGCCTGCGAACGCCCCCGTCGCCATCGCCGAGCGATCGGCCCCCCCGGGCCAGGTGGGTGACGGCGCGACGCCGCTGAGCCAGTACGCCTCACCGCCCCAGCAGCCGTCGGTGACCGGCGCGGTGTTCGCCCCGAGTGCGCCGCGCAAACCGGCCCAGGTGCAGGTCACCAATGCGCTGGCGGTGGTCTCGCTGATTTCCGGGCTGGTGTGCTGCATTCCCTTCGTCTCGCCCCTGCTGGCCATCGGCACCGGGTTGGCGGCGCGTTCGCAGATTGCCGCCACCGGCGGGCAGCAGAAGGGCAACGACCTGGCGCTCGCCGGCATCGTACTCGGCGTGGCCAGCCTGGGGTTCTGGGGCCTGTGGTTGATCGGCCTCGTCAGCAGGTGACGCCGGGGCCGCGCCTTCACGCCGCGCGGGCGCGCCGGGCTGCTTCCAGGCTGCGTCGCGCCTCGGCCGGCATCGCCCAGCACAGGTACGCGTAGACGGGCAGGCCCACCGTGAAGGCGAAGCCGATCTTGAAGCCAATCGACAGCCGTGGCGGGTGAATCTGCGAAATGGTGCCCTCGATCAACCCCGCGAGCACGAAGAGCGCCAGGGTGCCGAGCAGCAGCTTGAGCGCGGTGACCGCCTCGCGTCGCAACGCCACCCGTCGAGACAACCCCTGCGGCGCCACCAGCCCGCGCGCCATCACGAAGCCCGCGGCGCCGGCGATGGAAATGGCCGTCACCTCGGGAATGCCGTGCGGCAGAATCCACGCCCAGAACCAGCCCAGCAGGCCCTTGCTAGCGTAGACCCACGCCAGCGCCCCCAGCGTCACGCCGTTGGTGAAGAGCAGAATCGCGGTGCCGATGCCCGCGGTGATGCCCAGCGCGAAGGCCAGGAAGGCGACCTGAATGTTGTGGGTGAAGAGGAAGCTGGCGAACGCGGCCTGCTCTCCGGTGCGGGCGCCTTCGTTCTTCGCTTCGTCCTGCGCGCGCTTGACCGGGTCGAGCTTCAAGTGCTGCGCGGGCACCAGGTACGGCGCCGCGTCGGGGTCGAAGGCCATGCCCAGCCAGCCGAAGCCCGCGCCCGCCCAGAAGAGCAGCGAGGCGGCAGCGAAGGCCCGCCATTGCTGCCCCATCAGCTTCGGAAACCCCGAGAGCAGGAAGGCCGAGACGTCGGCCAGCCGCACCCGCCGCCCGGGGTAGGTCACCGCGTAGGCGCGCCCCACCAGGTCGTTGACGTATTCGCTGACCTCGGCCGAGCCCGCGCGCGAGCGCACCCACAACAGGTCGCTCGACGCCGAGCGGTAGAGCCGCGAGAGCGCCCGCGCATCGTCGAGCGGCAACACGCCCAGCCCACCCGACTCGGCGCGATCGAGCAGGGCCTCGAGGGCCACCCACTTCGGGCGCTTGAGCTCGACGAATTCGATCAGCTCCATTCGGCGCAGTCTACGCGGTACACTCGGCGCCTGCGATGGCCGACGACGCCCCCTTGAAGCTCGACGGCTCCCACACCGTGCTCACTCCCGAGTACGTCGAGTTCACCTTCGTGCTGGCCGGGTTGATGAGCCGCTTCTTCGCCTGGCTCATCGACGCCCTGGTGGCGCTGGGCATCACCATCGGGTTGCTGGTCGCGGCTGCGGCGCTCGAGGCGGTGGCCGGCGGCGTGGGCGAGGTGGTGGGCTTCGTCGGCTACTTCCTGGTCAACTGGGGGTACATGACGCTGCTCGAGCTGGTCTGGAGCGGCCAGACCCTGGGCAAGCGCATCATGGGCCTTCGGGTCATCAGCGAGACCGGCGTGCGGGTCAGCCCCTCGCAGTCCCTGCTGCGCAACCTGGCCCGGGTGGTCGACAACCTGCCCCTGCTGTACCTGGTGGGTGGCCTCACCGCGCTCTTCTCGCGCTCGCAGCAGCGGCTGGGCGACCTCATCGCCGGCACCATCGTGGTGCGGGAACGGCGACTCAAGGTACCCTCGACGCTGGCCCAGCCCGAAGGCGACACGTCGCTGTTGCGAGACGCCGACTTCCGCGCGCGCGTGGCCCGCCTGACCCAGGAAGAAGAGGTGGCCTGCTTCTCGGCCGCGCTGCGCCGCGAAGAGCTGGGCATGGAAGCGCGCTTGACGCTCTTCTCGGCGTTGGCCCGGCGGCTGGAAGACGAGCTGGGGCTGACCCGCCCCGAGCACCTGTCCGACGAGAAGCTGGTGCTGCTGGTGACGGCCGCGCTCGCCGCCCGAAACGCGAGCAAGCGCCCGGGCCGACTGGCCGCTCAGAAGTAGGTGGTGATCGCGGCGCCGCCGCCGATCGAGAGCAGAACCGCAGAGGAGCCTGCGGGCGGGTTCAACGTCAAATACATATCGGCGGTCGCGCGAAGTCCCAGCGAGATGCTATCCGCCACGAAGAAGTCGATGCCGACGCCAGCCCCGGGACCCGCGTAGAAGTTGTTCCCGAGGGTGGAGTCACGGAACAGGTAGAGCCCCGCCAGGTGCAACATCACGTATGGGCGCACCGATTCCTCCATGAAGAGGTAGCGCACCCCGAACTGCCCTCCGGTCGCCAGAATCAGCCCCGGCGCCGACTTGTCGGGACCGAAGCCGACCTTCTGAGAGAGGAGCATGAAGGGAATGTGCAGGTAGAGGTCGAACCCGTTCTCGACGTACAGCCCGCCCTCGAGCGTCACCGGCACCCCCCACGTCACCACGTCGGCGCCATTGGGTTGTAACGAGAAGCCGCTCACGCCCAGCCCCAACGAGCGGTTCGCGAAGCTGGCCGACGCCAACGAGCTGGTCGAACCGAGCACCGCACAGAGCACCACCGCCAGGGTCGTGGAACGCATGGTGCGCAGTGTACAGCGTAACCCAAGGAAATCAGCCGCGTTTCGCGTGTCAGTACCGTTGCGAGCGTGGCCCTGGTTCTCTAGACTTCGAGGTCTCCATGCCGCTTCGTTCCTTCGTCACGGCGCTCGTGGTGTTCGCCGCCACCTCGTGCGTCACCACCCAGGCTCCCCACCCCCGCGCCCTCGAGTGCAACGAGCTGTGCGCACTCGCCATCAGCAAGGGTGACCTGCAGACCGCCGAAGATCAGTGCGACCTGGGCCTGCAGTTCAGCCCGCAGTACGCCGACCTGTGGACCAACAAGGGCATCATCGAGTACTCGCGCTCGCACTACGACAAGTCGAAGGAGTACCTGATCAAGGCCCTTCGCCTGAACAACAACCAGGCGCAGGCGTACAACAACCTGGGCGTGATCTATTTGAAGGAACTGGCGTACGGCAAAGCGCACGACAATTTCCAGGCGGCGCTGCACGTCAACCCCGACTACCTCGAGGCGCGACTGAACAAGGCCATCGCGCTCATCGGCCTGAAGAAGACCGAAGAGGCGAAGAAGGAACTGCGCACGCTCACCCTGGTCAACCCCAACCTGTCGGAAGTCTGGGCGCAACTGGGGCGCATCGCCTTCGAAGACAACGAGTTCGAAGAGGCCCGCCCGCTGTTCGAACGGGCCGTGCAGTTGGAGCCCAAATACAACGAAGCGTGGACCGCGCTCGGCAACACGTGGATGGAGCTGGGCAAGCCCTGCGAAGGGAAAGACGCCTACAGCACCTGCATCGAGAACGACGCCGACAACGCGCAGTGCCGCAACAACATCATCATCGCCGAGAAGAAGTGCCGCCTGCAGGACAAGGCGCTCGAAGACGTGAAGGCCCGCGCCGCCGGCACCAAGACGCCCGAGACCGAATACACCGCAGCGCTCGCCGCCCGCGAAAAGGGGCTGGTGAACGACGAAGAGCGCGCGTTGAAGCGCTGCCTGAAATACGACCCGAAGTTCGCCCTGTGCCACTACGGGCTGTTCGAAATGTACAAGAGCCGCAGCGACGAGAAGAACGCCACCGTCGCGTGCAAGAACTTCCTCAAGTTCGCCACCGCGTCGGAATTCGAAAAGCAGATCGGCGTCTGCCAGCAGTACGTGCGCGACTGACATGGGCATTCGTCTCACCGTCAAGATGAAGGGCGCGGCGACGGCGGGCGAGGCCACGCGCACCGTCATGCTCGACGACCCCGAGATCCTCTTCGGGCGCGACGACACCTGCCAGGTGGTGCTCGCACAGATGGCGGTCTCGCGCACCCACGCGAAGATCTCGAAGGACGACACCCTCTTCTTCCTCGAAGACCTGGGGTCGAGCTACGGCACGCGGGTCAACGATCAGAAGCTGCCCAAGGGGCAGAAGCGACTGTTGCGCAACGGCGACGTCATTCAAATCGCCCAGTTCGACATCACCTTCGATCGGGTGGCCGAGGTCTCGAGCGAAGCCTCGGGCCGCACCCAGTTCGTCTCGCGCAACCTGATCAAGGACGTGATGAAGGGCCTCTCGGCAGGCGGCGACAACGCCTGGTTCCGGGTGATGAATGGGCCGAAGGAAGGCACGAAGATCGAACTGGCCGAGGGCCAGGAATTCGTCTTCGGCCGTGACGCCGACGGCGCCGACATCGTGCTCAACGACGACCTCGTCAGCCGTCGCCACGCCAAGGCGCGTCGCGACTGGTCGGGCACCCACGTCGAAGACCTGGGCAGCCGCAACGGCATCAAGGTCAACGGCAAGAAGGCCACCCGCGCCACGCTGAAGGACCGCGACGAGGTCGAAATCGGCGGCGTGCGCCTGCTCTTCATCGACCCCACCGAGGTGCGCGAAGACGCGGTGGTGGTCGCCGCAGCCGCCTCCAGGTCCGACGACGACGACGAGCACACCGAAGCCATCAGGGCCCCCGCCGTCGAAGCTGCGCTGGCCAAGGCTGCTGCGGCACCTCCAGTTCCCGTGGCGGCCCCGGCACCAGAACCTGAGCCCGAGCCCGAGCCCGACCCCCAGTCGTCGAGCGATGCGCCCCCGGTGTCGATGTCCGACGCCGAGCCGGTCATGAGCCAGCCCGACTTGCCGGCCGTCTCGCAAGCCGAGCTGCCGGAAGAGGCGCCGCGCGGGCTCATCGACCTCAAGAACCCGCAGACCCTCATCTTCCTCGGGCTGGGGGCGGTGGTGCTGCTGGCCGGGTTGGTGCTTTTCGTGGTGCTGCTGGCCGGCGGGTGAACCGGCCGCGGCCCGTCACCTGGTGCTGATGCGCGCCACCGGCTGAATGTTCAGCTCGGGCGAGAGTTCCTGGTAGCTGACCACCGAGAACGGCGGGTTGAACTCGTACTCGAGCAGCTTGCGCACGTAGCGGCGAATGTCCATCGCGGTGAGAATGACCGGGCGCTGTGCGGTGGGCGGCAGGTGGCCGCATTCGTTCTTCACCGCCTGAACGATCTCCTGCGCGATGTCGGGCTCGAGCGCCAGGTGCGTACCGGCGCTGGTGCGCTTGATCGAGCTGCGAATGGCCTCTTCGATCTGCGGGTCGAGCAGGTACACCACCAGCGTGCCGGTGCCGCGCGCGTACTTGTGCGACACGTAGCGTTTCTGCGCGCTGCGCACGTGCTCGGTCAGCATCACCGAATCGGCCTCGGTCTGCCCCTGCTCGGCCAGCGCCTGCAGAATGCCGCGCAGGTCGCGAATCGAAATTTCCTCTTCGACCAGCCGGCCCAGAATGTCGGTCAGCTTGAGCACCGTGACGACCTTGGGCACCACTTCCTTCACGATGGCGGGGAAGGCCTTCTCGAGCTGGTCGAGCATGGTCTGCACTTCCTGCACGCCCACGAATTCCCGCGCGTGGCGCCGCAGCACCGCCGCCAGGTGCAGAATCATGTAGCCCGGCACGTCCCACGTGGTCAGGCCCGCGGCCTCGAGCATGTCCTTGTGCTGCTCGGGCACCCACGCCGCCGGCTGACGGGTGGCGGGGTTGACCGCCTCGAAGCCTTCCACGTTCATCAGGCGCAGGCGCTCGACGGTGTCGTTGACCAGAATGTGGCCCAGCGTCGCCCGCCCGGTGACCACCGGCACTTCGTTGATCTGAATCTGGTACGCGCCCGGAGGCAGGCCTGGCGCTCCGCGCGCCCGAACGCCGGGGTAGCGCACGCCCAGCTCGACGAAGAGGCCGTCGCGCATGAAGGGCACCAACTCGAAGAGGAACTTGCCGCCGT
>CAIWFK010000302.1 GCA_903911905.1 uncultured Myxococcales bacterium | reverse complement strand
GCGCACTGGCCGCCACCGCGCCTTGGGCCAGCGTGACCTCGACCACCGGCGGCGGCGTGCGCGCTGGCCCGAGACGCCCGAGCCGTGAACTCCACCACCGCAAGGTGCCGGCGCTGAGCCTCTCGCGCTCGGCGTAGTCAGCCGCCGTCAGACCGCTGCGCTTCCAATCACGAACTCGGGCTGCCCAGGTCTCGCGTGTGGCCATCCCCGCTGAGTACCTGCGCCAGAATCAGCCAGGGCGACGGTGATCGTCGAACGGATACGCGAGATGCACGGCATCGAGCCGTACGCCTACCTGCGCGACCTGCTCTGCGTGCTGCCGTCCTGGTCTCAGACGAGGGTGCTGGAGCTCGCGCCGGCGAACTGGCGAGCCACGTCGTCGCGCCCCGAAGTCATCGCTGCGCTCGAGGCGAACGTGCACCGCCAGGTCACGCTCGGCACGCGCCTGCCGACCAACGAGCTGCCGAAGCGAAGCTGACCCGGCCGTCGCTCACGCCGCCTGAGTCAAGCGCTCAGCCGACGGTGATCGTCGAACGGATACTATTGGTACCTCACCGGTACACCTGAGCTCCTCGCAACGGCGGGAAGCAGGTTCGAGCGCTTCACTGCGCCAGCGCGGAGGTCGCCATGAATGCCGAGGGCTCTCGGAGCGAGCGACTCCTCGGCCCCGTCCTTCAGCGCTACTTCTGCGAGTACCTGATCAACCAGCGACGGCTGAGCGCCTGCACGGTCGCGGCGTACCGGGACTCCTTCAAGTTGCTCTTGGCCTTCCTCGAGCGAAAGTTCGGGCTCAGACCAGACGACCTTCGGGTCAACAACATCGATGCCGATCGCGTGCTGGCCTTCCTCGACGACCTCGAGCGCGGCCGCAACAACTGCGTGCGAAGCCGCAATGCGCGCCTGGCGGCGATCCGATCGTTCTTCCGCTTCGCGACCGCGGCCGATCCGCTCCTGCTGCCGATCGCCCAACGGGTCCTTGCGATCCCGAGCAAACGGTTCGAGCGGCAGGTCGTCGGCTACCTGCAGCCCCACCAGGTTCAAGCGCTGCTCGACGCCCCTGACGTGTCTACCCGCACAGGACTTCGAGACCGGGTGTTGGTGACGCTCATGTACAACACGGGGGCTCGTGTCTCGGAGCTTGCCGCGCTCAAGGTTGGAGACCTCAGCCTCGTTCCGGGAGGCGCGGTGCATCTCCGCGGGAAGGGTCGCAAGCAGCGTTCGGTTCCCCTCTGGCGCGAGTCAGTTCGGCTCGTCCGCGACTGGCTCAAACGAATGCCTTCGGCACCAGACGCTCCGCTGCTGCCGAACTCCCGTGGTGGCCACATGACCCGCTCCGGGATCGAGCATCGCCTCAGGGTCCTTCTCAAGCTCGCCGCAAAGAAGGATCCCGCGCTCGCCAAAATTCACCTGTCACCCCATACGATCCGGCACACGACAGCGATGCACCTCCTCCAGTCAGGAGTCGATCTCTCGGTGATCGCCATGTGGCTTGGCCACGAGGACCTTGAGACGACGCATCAGTACCTCGATGCCGATCTCGAGACGAAGAAGCGTGCCCTCGATCGGCTGCCCTCGCCGGCAATCCTGAAACCAAGGCGCAAGGACCAGCCACGCCTCGTCGAGTTTCTTCGACGCCTCTGATTATGCGGAGTGTCCGAGGTGGAGCACCGATTGAGCAGTTGGCGCGGCTCCGCATAAGCCGGGGCTCCGCATAATTCCGATTATGAAGTGCTCTTCATAATCGGAAGAATTGGCTCTTCGTCGGCAGCGACTGTACCGGCCCGCACTGTTCCCGTGGATCCGTCCCGCGCAGGTTCCGGGGTTCTGCGCGTGACGAGCGGAGACCGGCCGCGAGCGGCGGCGCGGTCATGATGGCTTG
>CAIWFK010000301.1 GCA_903911905.1 uncultured Myxococcales bacterium | reverse complement strand
GGTGAGCGGTCGGCGAGTGGCGCTGAAGGGTCGGTCGCACCGTCGGTGGGGCCCGCACCGTCGGTGGGGCTCTGCTACAAGTCCCCGGGTGCGTTCGACGTTCCTCATGCTCACGCTTCTCGGCTCAGGGGTGTTCGCCCAGCCCGTGCGGCCGGCGGTGACCCCGTTTCCCCTCCACCTTCGCCGGACGCCGACGGGCTTTGGCTACGAAGACGGCGAGCTGTTGCAGCGCGCGTTGCTGCAGAAGCTGGCCAGCGTGGCCCAGGTGGCCGACGCGAAGTCGCTCGACGCGGCGGTGACGGCGCTGGGGCGCGACGACTGCGACCGGCAGGACGATTGTCTGCGCCAGCTCGCCATCAAGGCAGAGACGCTCTACGCGGTCGACGTGGCGGTGGGCCTGTCGATGACCGGCGAGGTGTTCGCCAACGGCCGGGTGGTGCGTGACGACGGTGAGCTGATCGCGCCCATGCGGCGCGTGGCCTTTCCCCTGGGGCAGACGCCGTTTCTCGAAGCGGCGACGCTGGCGATGGGGCAGTTGATCGACGAGCTGAATCTGGTCAACCTGCCGGCGGTGAAGCAGGTGGTGGCGCCGGCGGTGGCTGACGCACCGGCGGCCGATGCCGAGAGTCCGGTGCTGGCGAGGAAGCGCGCGGCGGCGGTACAGGCGGCCGCCGCGGCGAGCCCTCCACGTGACACCCGGCGCATTCGCGGCCTGTCGTACGCGCTGTTGGGGCTCGGCGTCGCGGCGGGCGTGACGGGCGCGGTGCTCTTCGGCGTCGGCACGGGCGAGAGCGGCCTCGACCTGCGCAACTTCATCATCGACCGCACCACCTACGTGAACTCGCAGCGCAACCAGCTCTTCGGCATGACGCTGTTGGTGGTGGGCGTCGTCGCCGCGGCGGGAGCCGGGGTGTTGCTGTACCAGAACCCGGCCATGACCGTGTCGGTGACCCCCTCGGGGTCGCCGCAGGGTGCGGGCCTGGTCTTCACCGGAGGGTTCTGAATCGTGAGGCGCCATGCACTGGTGGTGGGGCTGCTGTTCGCGACGTCGGGCTGCGTGACGGCCATCGCGTGCGATCAGGACAGCGACTGTCATGCCTTCGGCGTCGTCTGCGACCTGTCGCTGCACGCCTGCACCATCGCGTACGACGGTGGAACGCCGGTCGACGCCGGTGACGACGCCGGCGTCGCCGACGCGGGAGCGTCCGATGCCGGACACCCGTGCCCGTGCCCCGCGGGGCAGACCTGTCGCCCCGACGTGATGATGTGCCAGCCGCTCGCGGTGCACGTGCTCAGCCCCGCAGCCGGCCAGGTCGACCCGGGCGCGCAGGTGCGGGTGGTGGCGAGCGTGACCGACTGGGATGGCGGGGCCTGGGTGGCGTCGCGAATTCCGGCCGGAGGTACGGCGGGGGTGTCGCTGCCCGCCGCGTTGAACGCCCTCGATGCCGGGCTCTACGCGGGCACGTTCGGAGTGCCTGCCGGGTCGGGCACGTGGTCGCTCATCGCCGGGTGGGTCGGCGCGAATGATTCGGTGAAGGTGACGACGGTGGTGTGCTCGCCGTCGTGCAACGGGTGGGAGGCGTGCCTGCCGGCTGGAGATGCGGGCGCGTGTGCCGACCTCGGGCTGTCGTTGACGTGGCTGGCGCCCACCGAGGGGCAGGTCGTGCCGGCGAACGGCACGGTGGGGTTGTCGTTGCAGGTCGCGACCGCTGATGGCGGGGCGTTCTCGCGACCGGTGCCCCTGTCGGTCGATGGCGTGAGCGTTTCACCGCTGCTCCCCGGCCCGATGTGGACCGGGTCGTTCGATGCGGGGTCGGTGAGTGCGCTGGTGACGTTGGTGGCGGGGTGGCCCGGTGGGCCGGGCAGCACGGTGCACGTGGCCGTCGACGGCGGGTGAGTCCGGCTCGAACGGTCGGTGCGGCTCGGGCGTGGGGTGGAGGCCGTTCAAGCGACGACGCCTCGAGGGTGGGTGGTGCGACCAGGAATCGTGCGCACTGCTCTTCGCCGGCAGCACCTCGAACACGACCTTCCGTCAGCTCGTGACCCGCACCGTCCTCGTATGCGGCAACCGGGTCTGCGCGAGGTCTTCCGGCAACGTCAGCTTGGTCGCCACGTCCGGCGCGAAGTCGAGCCCCACGGCCAGAAACACGTGCTGCACGAACGCCGAGCAGAACATCGCGCGTTCCTGCGCCAGCGCGTTCGCCCCCTGACGTCGGGTGGGCGTCTTGAGGCTCCAGTACACGGCGAGCAGTTCCCGCAGCGAGTACTGCGTACGGCGAGCCAGCAGGTCCAGCCCGACGCCCAGCACGGCGGTGGTCTGCGCGGCGCTCAGCCCGAAGTCGAGCACCGCGACGTTCGGGTAGTCGGCATCGCCGTACTTCTCGACGCGGTTTTCCTGCACGCCCAACTGCACCCGCTCACGGTGGAAATCGAGGTCCGATTCGAGCGCCCAGAGGTGACCGTCTTCCCGCGGGCCGACGAAGACGAACGCGTGGCTGTACCGCGACACGGCGTGCTGCTGGCTCAGCGCGCGTTGCGCCCTGCGAATGGCCTTGTCGATGGCCAGGTCTCCACCGACCAGGCCCACGCAGCCCGCCCGCGCGTGCCGCGCGAAGAACTCGGCGTTGCTGGCGGCACGCACCTCGACGACCCGTGGGCTCGATGGTCTGGCCATGACGTGGCACCATAGCCGGGAGCGTCGTTCAATCGACCACCGAGGCTCAGACCACGCCGAGCAGCGCGGGCAGCAAGTCGCCACTGCGACCGTGCAGCACGTGGTGGAACGCGCCGTCGTTGGCCGCCGGCTCCGCGTTGACCAGCCAGGTGTCGGCGCCCAGGGCGAGGGTCTGATGCACCAACTGCGCGGCGGGGAAGACCACGCCAGACGTGCCGACCGCGAGGAAGACGAAGCGCCCATTCACCGCGCTCGCCACGTCTTCGATGGGGTGGTTGCGCCACAACCCGTCGACCCCACGGAAGGTGGGAATGCCGCTCTCGGCCGAAGCGCCGGCGCCGGTCAGCACCAGCACGAAGGTGTCGTCATCGACGTGGAGGGAATCTGTGCTCATTCGACCAAAATAAAGTCAAATCGGCTCTAAGTCAATCGGGCGACGCTCACGGGTCCGGCGGCATGAAGCGCACCAGCAGCCCCGGGCTCAGCTCGAGCACGTCTCCGGGTCGCAGCACGGCGCGCAGACAGTCATGCCCGTTGACCCGCACCAGGCTCTCGGTCGTGCGCAGCAGGCTCTCGACCCGCCACACGCCGTCGTGGGTGAAGCGCACCGCCAGTCGGGAAGCGGGGTGCGTGTCGGGCGCCTGCACCCGCAGCGCACAGTCGACCGTCTGCCCCACCAGCGTCGGCAGACTGGGGCTCAACGTCAGCCGGCCGCCGGGCCCCGGCGCCACGCTCAGCGTCGACGGCGCGGCCAGCACCTCGAGTCGGGTGAAGGCCGGAGCGCGCGCGACGAGGGTGTCGATTCCCCCCGAGGGCCGCTCGAGCGCCCGGCTCAGCGGCCCCAGCGTGACGCGGGTCAGCAGCGGAAACGCTTCCGACAGGGTGGCCAGCCCGAGCGCCGTCACCACCGGTTCGACCTGTGGGCCCTGCGCGAGGGACTCGAGGTCCACCTCGAGCGCGCGCAGAAAGCGGAACAGCGGCTCGCGCCGCATCAGCGTGACGGCCTGCTCGAGCTCGCGGCCGGTCGATTCCAATCGCCGCACCACCGCCCGTACCGGCACCCCACAGAACCAGGAGAGCTCCAATTCTCCTTCGGCCCAGGGCCTCGCCAGCCGCCCGAGCCACTTGCCCGACCCCTCGTAGCGGGGTCGCGCCAGCCGCTCGCCCAGCAGCACGCCGCGATCGATGAGCCAGTCGGCGTACACCCCGTAGCGGGCCGCGTCGTCGGGCGCGGCGCGAATGGCCGCTTCCATCGCCTCGTCGCGTTCGTCGACCACCTCGCGCAGCAGGAAGCGCAACAGCAGCGAGCCCACCTCGAGCAGGTCGGCGTGCTCGAGCTCGGCGTTGGTGACCAGCGCGCCGTTGTGGCGCACGTCTTCGGTGGAGCCCAGGTCGAGCACCCACCACCGCTCGAAGCGCCGCTCGAGTCGGCAGTGCCGCGCGCTGAGCCCCGGCAGCGAAAGCCCGACGTCGGCCCCGCGCCCGAGCGTGGTGTCTTCGGTGATGGCGAAGCGCGAACCCGCCTCGAGCAGTGGCGTGCCTGACCACACCACCTCGAGGCAGGGAAAGGGGTTCACGTGCCCACGGCGGCGGGGGCGTGCACCAGGTCGCCAACGGCGATGGCCTCACCCGGCGCAGGTTGCGCGAAGGTGGTCGGCAGCCCGGCCTCCTTCAGGCGCGCGGCGAAGTCGTCGACCGTGCCCCGACACGAGACGAGCGTGCGCTGCAACAGCCCGTGCCCGTGCTGCGGGTCGACCCCGGTCGCGACCCAGGTCTTCGGTTGGAGCAGCCTGGCGGTCTCGACGGCGCGCTCGGCCGACATCACGAACACCACGCCCGCCACCCGCACCGACTGCACCGGCGCCACCAGCACGTCGACCCCGTGAGCCCGCTCGAGCCCGCGCTTCCGGTTCACCACGTGCGTCTCGAGGTAGACCCGGCGCCCGCCGTGCGAGAACACGTAGCCCAGCGAATTGTGCGAATAGGGAAAGTCGGGCGCGATGGCTTCCAGCTCGAGCTCGTCACCCAGGTCGGCCCGCTGGCCGTCGCGCAGCGCGGTGACGTCGGTGAAGCCCAGGCCCCGGGCGGTGCGCGCAGCGTGGTGGCTGGCGAACACCGGAGTGCTCTTCGGCAAGCGGGCCAGCGTGGGGCGGTGCAGGTGGTCGGCGAAGTGCGCGGTCAGCACCAGCCCGTCGACCCGGCCCGGGGCCAGCGCAGGGTCGGGGCGGGTCCGGCCGAAGACCCAGTCGGCGGCGCCACGCACCAGCGCTCCCGACAGCCAGGGGTCGATGAGCACACGGCGAGCGCCGATTTCGAGGGCCCACGACTGGTAATCGTCGACCCGACGCAGTTGCATCATGGTCGAAGGAGTGTACCTCACCATGCGCAGGTGGCGTGTCCTGCTGGCAGTGCTGGCCGTCATCGGGCTGGCCTGGGTCACCGCGCAATGGCGTGGCCGCGCCACGTGGTCGCCGCCGCCGGTGCCGACCGAGCCGGGCCTGCTCGCTCCCTGAAGCGAAGGCTGGTGTGGCCGCGGGCGCATCGCTACGGTCCGGGTCGTGTTCCGGGCAATCGCTCCGACGGTGATGGTGACGGCACTGCTGCTCGAGTCTGGCGGCGCGCACGCCGAGGTGCCGGCCCAGGTCTTCGCGGCGGTGCAGGGGCGCGCGGTGGTGCTCCGCTCGGGCGAGGTCGAGGAACCAGGCCGCCTGCTGGCCATCACGCCCACCGCGTTGGTGCTGGCCAGGTCGGCGACCGGCGCGGTGGTGACGGTGCCGCGCGAGGCCGTGACCTCGCTGCGGTTGCAGGCGCCCAACGACGAGGTGCGTACGCTCGAGCCCGAGACCGAGCGGCGGCTGGGCGTGTTGCTGGGGCTCTCGCCCACCCTGGTGGTCGACGCGCAGAGCGGGGCCTTCCATGGCTTCGGCGCGGTCAGTCTGTTGCTGCCCTTTCTCACCCAGACCGACTTCAGCGGCACCGTCTCGACCCACCTCTGGTCCTTCGTGGTGGGCGCAGGCGTCAGCCTCGAGCCGCTGGCGACCTCGCGGTTGCGCGTCGACGCGTTCGCGTCGGTGGGGGCGATGAACTGGGCGCCCGGCATTTCCACCGGGGGGCGGCTGTCGATGAACCTCGGGGTCGGCGTCGGCGTGCACTACACGTGGCCCTCGGGGTTGACGCTGGCGGTGAAGGTGCCGGTGCTGGGCTTCGACGTGCTCGACACCTCGAATGCGCTGGGGACCCTCTCGACCTTCTTCGCGAACATGGGTGTCGGCCTGCCGGTGCTCTCGGTGGGGTACCGTTTCTGAAGAAAGGTGCTCATGCCGCTCGCTCGCCCGCTGCTCCTGCTCGTCGTCATCGCCGCGTCGTGGGGGCGCGCGCAGGGCCAGGCCGTACCCGACTCGGTGTTCGCCGCGGTGAAGGACCACGCGGTGGTGGTGCAGACCAGCGACGGCGTCGAGCAGGCGGGCACGTTGCTCTCGTTCGACCAGGACGGGGCGGTGGTCGCGCTGGCGCCCTCGGGCGAGGTGGTGCTCGTGCCCAGGGCGCTCATCGTGGTGGTCCGCCTGGTCACCGAGCCGGTGCGTCAGGCGCCGGTGGTGCTGGCCGGGCCACCGCGTCACGTGGCGCTGCAACTGGGGCTCGTGCCCTCGGTGATGGTCGACCTCGAATGGGGTCGGCTCTATGCCTTCGTCAACGGCAGCGTCCTCACGCCGTTCTTTCCCAGCTACGCGTACGACCCCGTCGATGGCACCTCGTCGAGCTCGCCGACCTGGGCCTTCACCGCCGGCGCCGGGGGCAGCTTCTCGCCCTTCGATTCATCGGGCTGGCGGCTCGATCTCTTCGGCCTGCTGGGGCTGACCAACCTGGCCGCGAGCGGCAACGCGTACGGCGACCCCATCTCGTTCTCGGTGGGGGTGGGCGTTGGCCTGCACTACACCGCGCCGTCGGGGTTCACGGTGGGCTTCAAGCTTCCGCTGGTGGGGGTCGCCATCACCGGGCCGTCGACCACGCAGACCGACTTCTCGTCGCGGCTGGGGCAGTTCTACGCCACGCACCTCGTCGCGCTGCCGGTGGTCTCGCTGGGCTACCGGTTCTAGGCAGGCTGCTGAAAACCCCCTCCCGTCGCCAGATCGAAGCTCGGCGTTCGGGCTCGGTCCGGAGTTCTTCAGCAACCTGCGAGCGGCCGCGAGCGCTCAGCGCGTCTTCTTCTTGCGCATCAGTCCGTCGAGCAGTTGCCGGGTGGCCGCGCTCCACGCCTCGACGGCTTCGGTCGGCGTCTCGCCCTCGGCATTCTGGCCGTCGAGCCAGTGGATGACGGGGCGTTGCGCGCTGGCGTCGATGAGCGCGTCGGGCGCGGCTTCGCCCTCGAGCCCCGAGGGCATTCGGGTGGCGAAGAGCATGACCCGCGCCCGCTGCTTGTGGGTGCCGCGCGCGGCACGAATGGCGTCGAGCGTGGTCTCGGCCTCGAGGAAGTCGAGCTGCCCGCGCTCGCGGAATTCGCGCAACAGCAACTGGGCGATGTTCCGCTCTTCGTCGAGCGGGGCCTCGGCGTTCTGCCGCACGAAGACCAGCTCGAAGCGCAGGGCTTGGTATCGAGCCATTCGCTGAGCTTGCGCACCAGCGCGGTCACGCTGCCCAGGGCCCAGACCAGCCGTTGGTAGTGTTCCCTGGCGTCGAGCACGCGGGCGCGCACCAGCGACGGGTCGAACACCAGCACCAGGGTGCGCTTTCGGCGCACGGCCACCGACTCGTCGCGCGCGTAATAGAGCAGCTCGCCCTCGACGAAGCGCACGTCGAAGAGGTCGGGGCGAAGGTCGGGGTCGTCGCCCTGCTCCATGTAGATGAGTTCGCTGGTGACCAGGTTCTCGAGCGAACCCACGGTGGCGATGCTCGAGAAGCCACCCACCGGGAAGGCCGAGTCTTCTTCGAGCTGGGTGGGGGCGTCGCCGTCTTCGAAGACGTTGCCGCGCAGGCGGGTGGGCAGCCGCTCGGTCACGGCCTGGGCCACTTCGGCCAACTGCCCCAGCGCCACGCGCGGCCCCAGCCCCTTGAGCGCGGCCAGGTTCTCGATGAGGAAGACCTCGGCGTCGCTGAGCAGGTCGCGGGTGCGGCGGGCGGCCTTCGCCATCAGGTGCAACCCGTCACCGAGGCGCGCGGCGAGCACCGGGTCCCACAGCGCGGCGCGGCCGGAGTCGAGCACTTCGTCGATGGGCTTGTTGGCGAAGCGGCGCACGATGCCGGTCGACACGCCGGTGCCGACGTTCAGCTTGAGCCGCTGCAGCAACTGCGAGACCACCATGCCCACCGCTGCGCCGTGCAGGTCCTTGGGGGTCGCGGTGAGGGCCTCGGTCAGTCGGGTCCACCTTCGGTCGGCGGTGAGCCGGGCCAGCACGTGATCTTCGTACACCCGCAGCGCCTCGCGCAGCCCTTCCACCGCCGGCAGGGCGATGGGCAGCAGGCGCTCGCCGTGCATCAGCGCGGTCAGGTCGAAGGCCAGGGTGGGGGCGGCGATGAGCGGGCGCTCGGTGTACGCGGCCTCGAGCGAGCGCACCGAGAGCTCGAACCAGGTGGGCGTGACCGCCGCGTCGCGCGCGAGCGCAAAGGCGCCGGCGAGAAACGCCTCTGCCTGTGCGCCTTCGAGCCGTTCGTCACCCATGAAGAACCCGAGGCTATTCGGCTCGCGCTCGCGGAACCATCATTGACTTGGGGCCCCCAGGTCCGCTCCAATCGCGTTCGTGCTCCTGGTCTGCCTGGTGGTGCTTGCGGCTGCGCCGGTGTCCGACGAAGCGTGGGTGCGCGGGTGGCTGGGCGGGCGGTCGGCCCCGCCGGCGATGATGACCGGCTTCCACCAGGCCTACCCCTCGTCTCCACACGCCCCGTCGAGCTTCGCGTACGAAGCGGCGACCCGGGTTCGCAAGCTGGTCGACCTGCCGAAGACCCGCGACGCGCTCGCCACCGCCGCGGTGAGGGTGATGATCGACCCGAAGGAATCGCCCGAAGCGGTTCGTCGCGCCAGCCGGTTGCTCCGGTGGCTGTCCTCGAGCCAGGTCGTCGAGCAGCTCGTCGACGCCTCCCGGGCCCCGTCTGCGCCGGCGACGCGCTCGGCGGCGATGGAGGCGCTGGGTGGCTACGGCACCGACGAGAATCGCGACGCCTTCATCGTCTTCGGCGGCAACCTGGCGATGGTGACCTTTCCCCCGCGGCCCGACGAACGCGCCGGCGCGGCGTTGCTCGCCTTGCTGCACGACCCCGAACCGTACCTTCGTCGCGGGGCGCTCGAGGCACTCGAGGCCTTCCACGGGCCCCAGGTCGACGCCGAGCTGGTCGCGGCGCTCGCCGACCAGGAAAACGCAGACAAGGTGCTCGAGCTCGTCGCCAAAAGGCAGCTCAAGGACGCCGTGCCCCGGGTGCGCGAACGGGTGGTCGCCGGGGGCCCCGCGCGGCTGCGCGCCCGTGCCATCGAGACCGCGGTGGCTCTGGGTGACGGTGCCTGGCTGCGGCCGACCCTGATGACGGCGCTCGACGATGCCGATGAGGACGTGTTTCTCGCCGCTCACCGGGCCTTGTGGGCGATGGAAGGCCTGCCGGGCGTGCCTCCCGACACGTCGACGCTGGACCGGGCGTTGCTCAGCGAGGGCTGGAAGAAGCGTCTGGCCCACTGAGCTCGGGCCGGGGCACGAGCGGCTGGTGGTCGTCGTCGCACAGCTCGGTCGGCTGCAGCAGCGACTGGCAGACCTCTTCGGGCCCACGGCCCACCGGCTGACCGACGTCGGCGGCGCGCCAGAAGTGCACTGCGGCGGTGTCGAAGTCGCCCAGCGCTTCGAAGCCACTGGCCAGATTGAGCTCGATCTTCGACTCGGCGTCGGCGTCATTCAACCGCTGCGCCAGCGGCAACGCTTCTTCGAGCGCGGCGAGGCCTTCGTGGGGCCGACCGGCGACGAGCAGCCGGCCGCCCAGGTTCGAGAGCGAGGTGCGCAGGCCCTTGAGGTCGCCCGCCGCGCGCCGCGCCTTGACTGCCCACGTGAACCACTCGACCTCGTTGACCTCGTCCACCAGACCCAGGTCGTTGGTCACCACGCCCACCATGGCCTGGTCGCCCCGCAGCTCGTGCAGCGCCAGGGCGCGCAGATAGAAGTCGCGCTCCTCGGTGAGGTCTCCCTGGCGATGGAGCGCCAGGGCGACGACCCGCACGTCACCGGCATCACGCGCCGCCTGCTCGAGCGCCTGAACCCGCGCCAGCGCCTGCTCGGGGTCGCTCTCTCGCAAGGCCATGGCCGCGCGCAGTTCGTCGGGCACCGGCGCCCACGGGTCGAAGATCGACAGGCCGCCATCGAGGCCCGCGTCGACCGTCAGCCCCGCATCGACCGGCGCCTGCGTCGAGCAGACGCAGCCGCCGAGCACCACCACCAGGAGAGCGGCCGCGCGCATGGGTCAAACCGTAGTGCGACCACCGGTCTTTCGGCCAATATTGACTTTGGAATCAACTTTCTGCTCCAACCTCGATGGCAAGGTTCATTCGTCACGGAGGCCGCACATGGCAGAGCTTCGCTTCGATGGTCGGGTCGTGGTCGTCACGGGAGCCGGCAACGGCCTGGGCAAGAGCCACGCGCTGTTCTTCGCCAGGCGCGGCGCGCAGGTGGTGGTCAACGACCTGGGCGGGTCGGCCTTCGGTCAGGGCAAGAGCTCGGAAGCGGCGCAGAAGGTGGTCGACGAAATCAAGGCCGCGGGCGGCAGTGCGGTGGCCAATGCCGACTCGGTCGAAGATGGCGAGAAGATCATCCAGTGCGCGTTGGACTCGTTCAAGCGCATCGACGTGCTCATCAACAACGCCGGCATCTTGCGCGACGTCAGCTTCCACAAGATGACGAAGGAGGACTGGGACCTCATCTTCCGCGTGCACGTGACCGGCGCCTTCCGCTGCACGCACGCGGCGTGGCCCCACATGCGCGACCAGGGCTACGGCCGCATTCTGTTCACCACCTCGTCGGCGGGCCTGTACGGCAACTTCGGCCAGGCCAATTATTCGGCCGCCAAGCTGGCGCTGGTGGGCTTCTCGAACACGCTCGCGCTCGAAGGTGAGAAGAAGAACATTCGCTCGAACGCCGTGGCTCCGGTGGCGGCCTCGCGCCTGACCGAGACCATCATGAGCAAGGAGATGCTCGAGAACCTGAAGCCCGAGTACGTGACGCCGCTGTTCGGCTGGTTGGCGCACGAAGAGTGCACCACCACCGGCCGCATCTTCGAGGTGGGCGCGGGGTTCTTCAGCCAGTTGCGGCTCGAGCGCACCGAAGGCCACACCTTCAAGCTGGGGCGCGAGCTCACCCCCGAGGCGATTCGCGGTCAGGCCGAGAAGATCGGCGACTTCGCGCGCGCGACGCACCCGGCGAACATCACCGAGGCGCTGGGGCCCGTCTTGAGCAACCTCGACTCGAAGTCGAAGGGCGGCAACGAGTTCATCGACGTCGACCAGGCGCTCGGCTACCAGTTGCCCGAGACCACCTCGAGCTACCGCGAGCACGACCTCTCGCTCTACGCGCTGGGCGTCGGCGCGGGCCGCAACCCCACCGACGCGGCTGACCTGCACTACCTGTACGAGGGCAACGGCGACGGCTTCTGGGCGCTGCCGACCTACGGCGTGCTGCCGGCGCTCAACTCGTTTTTCAAGGCCATGGCCGAAGGGCAGGGCGCGCCGGGCATGAACTACGGGCTCGATCGCGTGCTGCACGGCGAGCAGGACCTCGAGCTGCTGCGCCCGCTGCCCACCAACGCCACCCTGACCCACCGCGCGAAGGTGGCCGACATCTTCGACAAGGGGAAGAACGCGATCGTCGTCACCCACGTCGATTCGTACGACTCGAAGAGCGGCGAGCTGATCGCGAAGAACGACATCTCGATCGTGGTGCGCGGCGCGGGCGGTTGGGGTGGCGAGCGCGGGCCCTCGAGCGACGTGAACGTGCCGCCCGATCGCGCACCCGACGCCACGGTCATCGAGAAGACCGCCGACAACCAGGCGCTGCTCTACCGCCTGTCGGGCGACTGGAACCCGCTGCACGTCGACCCCGAGTTCGCGACCATGTTCGGCTTCAGCAAGCCCATTCTGCACGGGCTGTGCACCTACGGCTTCGTCGCGCGCGCGGTCATCAACTCGTTCGCCAAGGGTGACCCGCGCACCTTCAAGCGCTTCAAGGTGCGCTTCGCCGAATCGGTCTTCCCCGGTGAGACCATCAAGACCGAGATGTGGAAGACCGGCGAGCATTCCATCGTGGTGCGGGCCACCATCGTCGAGCGGAACAAGGTGTGCCTGTCGAACGCGTTGCTGGAGTTCTACCCCGAGATTCCGAAGCCGAAGGCGAAGGCGGCGAGTGTGGCCGCTCCCGCAGCGGCGGCTCCGGCTCCAGCCGCGTCGGGTGGGGTGAGCACCGCCGCGGTGTTCGACGCCATCGGGCAGTACCTGGTCAAGACCCCCGAGCTGACGAAGATCGGCATGGTCTACCAGTTCGCCATCAAGAACCCCGACTCGGCCTGGGTGCTCGACCTGAAGAAGGGCGCGGTGGCCAGCGGCACCGTCGACAAGGCCGACTGCACGTTGACCTTGAGCGACGCCGACTGGCTCGACATGGTCTCGGGCAAGGCCGACGCCATGAAGCTCTTCCAGGGCGGCAAGCTGAAGATCACCGGCAACGTCATGGCCAGCCAGAAGCTCGACTTCCTCAAGAAGCTCGACCGCTCGGCGCTCGCCAGTTCGACCGCCTCGGCTCCGGCTGGAGCGACGAGCGCCCCTGCGGCGGCCGCGCCGGCTGCGGCGGTGGCCACGCCGAAGCTGCTGGCCGCGCTCAAGGACCGGCTGGCGAAGAACCCGAAGCTGGCCGCCGAGGTGAACGCGGTCATCGCCTTCACCGTGAAGGACGCGGGGCTCTCGTTCACTGCCAACCTCACCGGCACGCCCTCGGTGACCGACGGGGTCGCGGCGAACGCCGGCACGAAGCTCACGCTCGACGACGAGACCTTCCAGGCCCTCAGCGTGGGCACGCCCTCGGTGCGTGAACTGTTCCAGCACGGCCGGCTGCGCGTCGACGGCGCGGTCGACCCGGTGCACCGCCTGGGCTTCTTGAAGCAGCTGGTCTGAACTTTCCCCCTTTCCCAAGAACAAGCAGACGCGAAGGAGCACACAATGGGTCGCAAAGTGAATGTCATCGGCGTGGGCATGGTGAAGTTCCAGAAGCCCGGCGCCAGCGATGGGTACGAGGTGATGGCCAGCGGCGCGATTCGCGAGGCCCTGAAGGACTCGGGCGTCGCCTTCAACGAGCTCGAGCAGGCCTACGCGGGCTACGTGTTCGGCGACAGCACCTGCGGGCAGCGCGCGGTGTACGCGGTCGGCACCACCGGCATTCCCGTCATCAACGTGAACAACAACTGCTCGACGGGTAGCTCGGCGCTCTACCTGGCGCGCCAGGCCATCGAAGGCGGGCTGGCCGAGTGCGTGCTCGCGGTGGGCTTCGAGCAGATGGAAAAGGGAGCCCTGGCCGCCAAGTGGGCCGACCGCACCAACCCGCTCGACAAGCACGTCGACGTGATGAACGCGCAGCAGGGGGTCAACCAGGCGCCCTTCGCCGCGCAGATGTTCGGCGGTGCAGGCCGGGAATACCGGTGGAAGTACGGCACGAAGAAGGAGACCTTCGCGAAGATCGCCAACAAGGCCCGCAAGCACGCGGCGAAGAACCCCTTCGCGCTCTTCCGTGAAGTGCTCAGCGTCGAAGAGATCATGGCCAGCGCCGAGGTCTTCGACCCGCTGACCCGCTACCAGTGCTGCCCGCCCACCTGTGGTGCCGCCGCCGCGGTGCTCTGCAGCGACGAGTTCGCGAAGAAGCACGGCCTCACCAACCCGGTCTACATCGCCGCGCAGGTGATGAAGACCGACTTCGCCTCGAGCTTCGAGACCTCGATGATGAAGATGGTCGGGTACGACATGGCGAAGTCGTGCGCCGACGAGCTGTACGCGAAGGCCGGCGTGGGCCCCACCGACGTCGACGTGGTCGAACTGCACGACTGCTTCACCGCCAACGAGCTGCTGACCTACGAAGCCATCGGCCTGTGCCCCGAGGGCGGCGCCGAGAAGTTCATCACCGAAGACGACAACACCTACGGCGGCGCGTTCGTGGTCAACCCCAGCGGCGGGTTGCTCTCGAAGGGCCACCCGCTGGGCGCCACGGGCCTGGCGCAGTGCACCGAATTGGTGTGGCACCTGCGCGGCACGGCGGGAGAGCGCCAGGTGCCCGACGCCCGCATCGCCCTGCAGCACAACCTGGGCCTGGGCGGCGCGTGCGTGATGACCATGTACCGGAAGAACTGAAGGGGGCGCTCGTCGGGCGGTGAGGTGACTCGTCGCCCGACGGCTCGCTCAGCGCGACTCGGGGCCCGTCAGCCGGTTCACGGCGTGCAGGCGGTCAGGCACGCGCCCAGCACGCACCGCGACGAGTCGCAGTCGGCGTCCTTCGCGCAGGGCACGCCGGGGCCCAGCTTCGGCACGCACAGGAAGCCGCCGTCGACGGACGGGTTGTTCGCGCAGAGGGCGCCCTGACACATGCGGGTGCTGCCACAGGGTTCGCCGACGACCGGGAGGTGCGCGCAGGTGCCCTGCAGGCATTCGGCGTCGACCTGGCACTGGCGGGTCGCAGTGCACGGCGCCTGGGTCGGCAGTCGCTCGCTGCAGACCTTGCCGCCGTCGGCGGGGAGGCACGCGAGGTCGGTCTCGCACTCCGGGTCGTTCGCGCAGGGCTGACCGCGAGTCAGGGGCTGCTGGCAGAGGCCGCCATCGCCGGCCGTGTCCACGCAGGTCAGGCCGGTCGGGCAGGCCTGGCCCCACACGCAGGGTGCGCCCGCGGTGACGGCGCTGGGCTGGCAGGCGCCGGCCAGGCAGGCGAGGGTGCTCTGGCATTGATCTCCCGCGCAGCCTGCGTCGAGCGTCAGTCGCCCGCTGCAGACGCCGCCGTCGGCACCGGTGGTGCAGAACGAGAGCGCGTCGCAGCGGCCCG
>CAIWFK010000300.1 GCA_903911905.1 uncultured Myxococcales bacterium | reverse complement strand
GCTGCTGCTGGGGGTGGTGGGCGGGTGGTGGGCCCTGCCGCCACTCGACTCGGCGCCGGACACCTTCGTGCCGTACGGACTGGTGACGGGCGCCGTGCTGGGGCTGCTGGTGGGGCCGCGGGTACTCGACGCCTTCGGGGTCGCGGGCGCGAAGGGCGACGGCCCGGGTCAGGTGGGGGTGATGCTGGGCGTGGGTGCCAACGCGCTGAGCTTGTTCGCGCTGGCCCAGTACTTCGCGTCTGCCGCCGACCGGCTCGAGCCGACGGTGCTGGGCCTGGCCGGCGTCGGGCTCGCGCTGGCCGTCTTCCCGCTCGTGGAATGGGTGGGCCGCGGTCGAGCGGAGTTCACCGAAGCGATGCGCAACGTCGCGCGACGGGTGGCAGCGCTTCCGCTGCTTGCGGGCCTGGCGGTGGCACTCGTGCAGTTCGAGTTCCTGCCGCCGGTGTTCCCGGTGCCGAAGGTGGCCTCGCTCGCGGCGGTGACGGCGCTGGTCATCACCACGCGCCGGGGACTGTGGAGCCTCGCCCGCAGCGCCTGGTGGTGGGTGGACAGGCTCGTGCGTCGCCGCTGAGGCCGCTGGCTAGTCCTTGGCCTTCAGCTTCGCGTCGTTGTCGGCGATGAAGCGCCGAAGGTCCTCGCCCATGTCGAGCAGCTTGAGCCACTGCTCCTTGTAGAGCGTCACCGGGAAGCGGCCCATGCCGTAGACCGACACCCCGCCCTTCTCGCTGACCTTGAGCGAGATGCCCTTGCTGGTGCGCGCCTTGAGCGCCTCGTTCTCTGCCTTGAGCTTCTCGAGTTCTGCCCGCAGTTCGTCTTCGGTGGCCATGCGCGGCAGTCTCTACGGTTTCGGCTTCCAGCTGAAGGGGAAGCTGGCGGTGGGCGCGGTCGGCTCGATGTCGTCGAACTTCGAGAGGTCGAGCTGCAGCGTGCCGGTGGGCAACGGCGTGAGCGTGTCGACCAGCCGCGCGCCGAAGACGATGTAGTCGGTGTCGTAGCGCTCGTGCGCGTGCACCGTCTGGTGGGTGACCTCGTCGACGCCGCTGACCGAGAGCGTGGCCGCCAGTTCTTCGGTGATGGCCTGCTCGGGCGTCAGGCCGTACAGCGGCGAGTCGGGCGTGATGACGTGCATCACGCTCCAGGTGCGGGACAGCGACGCGGCGCGGTTGCGCACCAGCTTGAGCTCGGCGCTGCGGTAGAGCAGGTGCCCTTCCTTCGTCTTCGCCGTGCGCACCAGGTCGAGGTGCATTTCGGCGTCGACGATGAGGTCGTTGCGGTCGTTGCCCAGCCGCCCCATCAAGGTGGGCACGCCGTCGACCTCGCTGATGACCAGGCGCGAGCTGAACACCACGTACGCCCGCGGCTGACTGAAGCGCTGGAAGACCAGGCCCGTGGCGAGCGCGGTGACCAGCAGGCCCACCACCGCCTCGCTGGTGACCAGCACGTTGGCCGCCAACGACTGCGGGTACATCGCGCCGTAGCCGATGGTGCCCATGGTCTGCACGCTGAAGAAGAAGGCGTCGGCGAAGGTGCCCGTCGAGTTCGCGATGCCGCCCAAGGCCAGGTAGGCGAACGCGTAGAGCACGTTGACCCCCAGGAAGAGCACGGTGATGAGGCCGATGACGTGCGACCAGTTGGCCTTGAGCAGCCAGTGGTACAGGTCTCGGAACGGGTGGGGCTGCACGCCGACCATCACGATCTCGTCGGCGAGCGTCGGCTTCTTCGGGCGATCGGCCATGACGCCCACCTACGCGATTTCAGGGCGATTCTCGAATCCCCCGTTCGACGAGGTGGCGTCGGGCCGAATGTTCATATTGCGAACGAATAGTGAATATTCATAAGAAGGCGAATTCATGAATCGACGGGCCACCCTCCAGCCTGACGTGCTCGGCGTGTCGCCGCGGCAACTGCGGCTGCTGGCCGACCCGCTGCGGGAGCACATCGTCAATTCCCTGAGCGCCGAGGCCAAGCCGGTGGCTCAACTGGCCGCCGAGCTGGGCTGCTCGCCGACCCGCCTGTACCACCACGTCGACCGGCTGCTCGCCGCGGGCCTCATCACCGTCGAGCGCGAGCAGCGGGTGCGGGGCGTGGTCGAGCGCGCGTACCGCACCGCCGGCCGGCAACTGCGGCTGGACCGCCAGCGCTTCGCGGTGCACGGACGCAGCGGCGGTGAAGGCCTGCAGGCCCTGCTGACCTACGTGCTCGACCAGGCGCGCACCGAGGTGGTCTCGGCGGTGCGGCGCGGGCGGCTCGACCCGGCGGTGGCGCCGCCCGACCAGAAGACGGTGCTGACCTGGCGCAGCGTGGCGCGGCTGACGCCGAGCGAGGCCACGCGGGTGCGCAAGAAGCTCCGCGCGGTGTGGGACGAGTTCGAGGCGCTCGCCCGTCGCCCGGCTCCTCCCGAATCAGAGCTCTTCAGCCTGACCCTGGCCCTCGTTCCCACCGACCCCGTCACCCGGCGCGTGCGCCATTCGCGGAGCTCCACCTCATGAACCCGGTTTTCCTGCTGACCTGTGCGCTGGCCCTGGTGGCGAGCGCGGCGCCCCCGAAGTCGACCGAGCGCGTGCAGCGCACCTGGGGCTCGCTGACCTTCACGCCCTGCACGCTGTCGACCTCCCAGTCGCCGCAGACCACCGACGCGCTGTGCACCACGCTCGAGGTGCCGCTCGACCGCGCGAAGCCCGAGGGCGCGAAGGTGTCGCTGGCCCTCGCCTGGGTGCAGTCGAAGGCCTACGAGGCGGCGCCCGACCCGGTCTTCCTGCTGGCGGGCGGCCCCGGGCAGTCGGCGAAGGAAAGCTACCCGGGCCTCGCGCACGCGTTCGCCGACACGCTCAAGAAGCGCAACGTGGTGTTGGTCGACCAACGGGGCACGGGCGGCTCGCATCGGCTGACCTGCCCCGGCCGCGAAGAGGAGTCGTGGGGCGACGGGCCCGAGGCCGCGGCGCGCTTCACCCGGGCCTGCGCCGCCGCGGTGACCGACACCGACGTGCGCTTCTATTCGACCAGCGAGGCCGTCGACGACCTCGACGCGGTGCGCGCCGCGCTCGGGGCCGCCCAGGTCGACCTGCTGGGCATTTCGTACGGCACGCGGGTGGCGCAGCAGTACGCCCGCCGCTACCCCGCCCACACCCGCGCGCTGGTGCTCGATGGGGTGGTGCCCAATTCGCTGGTGCTGGGCGCCGAGCACGCCCGCAACCTCGAGCGTTCGCTCTCGCTGCAATTGGCGCGCTGCACGGCCGACCCGACCTGCCACGAACGCTTCGGTGACGTGCGCGCCGAGCTCGACGCGCTGCTCGAGAAGCTGGCGAAGGCGCCGATGCCGGTCGATTACCGCGACCCCATCACCGGGGTGCGCAAGCACGAGGACTTCACCCGCGGCCACCTGGCCGGCGTGGTGCGCATGTTCGCCTACGCCCCGGCGGTGGCGACGGTGCTGCCGGTGGCGATTCACGAGGCGGCGAAGGGCAACGCGGAAATCCTGATGGCGCAGTCGAAGCTCATCAACGCGGTGGTGGGCGAGTCCATCACGGTGGCCATGCACTGGTCGGTGGTCTGCACCGAAGACGCCGACGAGCTGAAGGCCGACCCGGCCGACGCGAAGACGGCGCTGGGCACCGAGCTGGTCGACACGCTGGTGGCCCAGTGCCGCGAATGGCCGCACCACGCGCGCGCGCTCGACTTCCGCGAACCGCTGAGCAGCGAGGTGCCGGTGCTGTTGTTGTCGGGCGAATTCGACCCCGTGACGCCGCCGCACTATGCCGACCAGGTGCTGGGGCATCTCAAGCGCGGCCGCCACCTGGTCGCGAAGGGCCAGGGCCACAACGTGTTCCCGGTGGGCTGCCTGCCGCGCCTGGTGAAGGACTTCTTCGAGAAGCCCGACCCCGCCGCGCTCGACGCGAAGTGCCTCGACACCCTGACCTACGCCGCCCCCTTCACCTCGCTGACTGGTTCGGAGCCCTGACATGCTGCTGGTCACCAACCTGCACAAGACGTTCAAGACCCGCACCGGGCCGGTCACCGCGGTCGACGCGGTGAGCTTCGAGGCGCGCGACGGGCAGATCACCGGCCTGCTGGGCCCCAACGGCGCGGGCAAGACCACCACCCTGCGCATGCTCTACACCCTGATGTCGCCCGAGAACGGCTCGGTGAAGGTCGACGAGCTCGACGTGGCGGTCGACCCCACGGCCGCGCGCCGACGGCTGGGCGTGCTGCCCGACGCTCGCGGGGTCTACAAGCGGCTGACCGCGCGCGAGAACATCGCCTACTTCGGCCGGCTGCACGGGCTCGACGAGGCCACCATCGCCCGGCGCACGACCGAGCTGGCGAAGGCCCTGGGCATGGAAGACGTGCTCGACCGTCAGACCGAGGGCTTCTCGCAGGGCCAGCGCACCAAGACCGCCATCGCGCGCGCGCTGGTGCACGACCCGCGCAACGTGTTGCTCGACGAGCCGACCAACGGGTTGGACGTGATGACGACCCGAGGCCTGCGCGAGTTCCTGAAGCACCTGCGCAGCGAGGGGCGGTGCGTGCTGCTCTCGAGCCACATCATGCAGGAGGTGGCGGCGCTGTGTGACCGCATCGTGATCATCGCCCGGGGTCGGGTGGTGGCGCAGGGCACGCCCGACGAGCTGCGCGCGCAGTACGCCGAGGCCAGCCTCGAAGACGCGTTCGTGAAGGCCATCGGGTCGGACGAAGGGATGACGGCATGAGCACCACGTTCATCGTGTTGAAGAAGGAATTGGTCGACATCTTCCGTGACCGGCGGACCACGTTCCTCTCGATTGCGGTAGGGCCGTTGCTGACGCCTGCCTTGCTCATCGGCATCATGGTGTTGGCCAATTCGCGTGGCCGCGACGCCGAGACCAAGCCGCTGGACCTGCCGGTGGCCGGCGCCGAGTACGCGCCCAGCCTCATCACCTGGCTCAAGGGCAACAACGTCAACGTCAAGCCGCCGCCCGACGACATCGACTCGGCGGTGCGCGCACAGGAAGAAGACGTGGTGCTGCGCATCAGCCCCGAATTCCCCACCGCGTGGCGGGCGGGCACGCCGGCGCTGGTCGAGATCATCAGCGACCATTCGCGACGCGAGCAGATCGAAGTGCCCGTGAGCCGGCTCGAGGCCCTGTTGGCCGGCTACGACCGACAGCTGGGCGCGTTGCGTCTGGTCGCGCGCGGCGTCGCTCCGAGCGTGATGACCCCGCTGGCCATCGCGCGGCGTGACGTGTCGACGCCCGAGAGCCGCATGGGGCTCATTCTCGCGTTCTTCCCCTACCTGTTGATTCTGTCCGGCTTCGTGGGGGGCTCGAGCCTGGCCACCGACGCCACGGCCGGTGAGCGCGAGCGGCAGTCGCTCGAACCGCTGCTCGCCAACCCCGTCTCTCGCGCCGCCATCATGAGCGGGAAGATCGCCGCGGTCTGTACCTTCTCGCTCATCAGCCAGGTCGTCACCCTGGTGGCGATGAAGATCGGGTTCGCGGTCACGCCCAGCGAGGCCATCGGCATGACGGTCGACATCTCGTGGGTGGTGATCGTCAAGCTGCTGCTCATCACTTCGACGCTCATCGTGTTCGGCTCGTCGCTCATCACCCTGCTCGCGGCCACCGCCAAGAGCGTGAAGGAAGCGGGCAGCTACCTGGTGGTGCTGGTGATGATGCCCATGATTCCCACCCTGGCGTTGATGGTCTCTCCGGTGAAGAACCAACTGTGGCAGTTCGCGGTGCCGTTCCTCGCGCAGAATCAGATGATCATGAAGGTGGTGCGCGGAGAGTCGATGAGCGCGGTGGAATGGGCGGTGGGGCTGGGCACCAACGCTGCCGTCGCGGCGGTGACGTGGGTCATCGCGTCGCGGTTGTACCAGCGGGAGCAGTTGGCCATTTCGGCGTGAACGACGCCGTCACCAGTCGCGCGCCGTGCTGACGTCACCTGTCAGCCGTCGACGCCCTCACGGCACGGTCGCGCTCGCCGTCGCGCTCTGCGCCCCGCTGCTCGCCGTCACCGTCGCCGCGCCGCTGGCGATGCCGGTCGCCAGCCCATGACTCCCGCTGGCGTTCGACACCTGCACCACCCCGCTCGCCGACGACGTCCACGTCACGCTCGTGGTCAGGTCCTGGCTCGAGCCGTCCGAGAAGAACCCGGTCGCAGTCAACTGTCGCGTGCCAGCGACTGCGATGGAGAACGACCCAGGCGACACGCTCAAGCCCGTCAACACCGCCGGGTTGATGGTGTGCGTCGTCGACCCGGTCACGCCGTTGTACGTCGCGCTGATGGTCACCACGCCGGCCGCGACGGTCGACATGAGCCCATGCTGGCCCGCCGCGTTCGAGATGAAGGCCTTCGTCGGGTCGCTCGAGGCCCAGGTCACCTGCGTCGTCACCACCTGCGTCGTGCCATCGGTGTAGGTCGCGATGGCGATGAACTGCCGGGTGAACCCGAGCGCGGTCGAGCCCGACGACGGCGTCAGGTCGATGCTGGCGAGCGCCGCCTGGGTGACCGTCACGGTGGTGCTGGCCGAGAAGCCGCGCGCGCTCGCCGACACCACCGTCGACCCGATGGCGATGGTGGTGGCGAGGCCCTGGCTGCCGACCGCGTTCGACACGCTGACGACGCTGGGGTCACCACTGGTGAAGCTGGCCTGGGTGGTCAGGTTCTGGGTGGTGCCGTCGGTGTAATTCCCGGTGAGCGTGAACTGCCGCACCGAGCCCAGCGGCACGTTGGGCGAGGCCGGCGTCAGCGTCACCCCCGTCAACACGGCCGGCGTCACGGTGAAGGGCGTGGAAGCCGAAATGGAGCCGATGGTGGCGCTCACCTGCACCGTACCGATGCCGATCGTACTGGCCAGCCCCTCGCTGCCGCTGGCGTTCGACACGCTCACCAACGCGACGTTGCTCGAGGCCCACGTCACCGTGCTGCTCAGGTCCTGCGTGGTGCCGTTGGAATAGATGCCGGTGGCGGTGAAGCGCTGGGGCACGCCACGCGGCACCGAGGCGTTGGCCGGCGTCACCTGCAACTGCTGCAGCACCGCCGGCGTCACGGTGAAAGTCACCTGCCCCGTCACGCCCGAGAGCGACCCCGAGATGATGGCCGTGCCAGGCGACAGCGCCGACACCAGGCCAGGCGTGCTATTCGACACGGTGGCGATGCCTGCCGCCGACGTGGCCCAGGTCACCTGCGTCGTCAGGTCCTGGGTGGTGGCGTCGGAATAGACGCCGGTCGCGCTCAGGGCCAGCGTCAGGCCCGCCGGCGTCGAGGGCGCAATCGGCGTGACCTGCACCTGCTGCAGCACCGCCTGGGTGACGGTGAAGACGGTCGTCGCGGTGAACGCGCCGTAGCTGGCGCTCACCGTGCTCTGTCCCTGGTGCAGCGCGCTGGCGAGGCCCTCGGACCCCGTGCCATTCGACACGCTGGCCACCGAGCCGTCACTCGAACTCCAGGTCGCGAGCGCGGTCAGGTCCTGCGTGGTGCCGTCGGTGAACACGCCGGTGAGCGTCAACGGCTGCGTCAGCCCCAGCGGCACCTGCGGGCTCGAGGGTGAGATGCCGACACTGGCCAACTGCGCCACCGAGACGGTGAACGAGGCGTGCGCCGACACGCCGCCCAGCGTCGCGGTGATGGTCGCGCTGCCCACGCTGGCGCCGGTCACCAACCCCTGCGAGCCCGCGGCGTTCGACACCGGCGCGATGGCGGGCGACGACGAGGTCCAGGTCACCTGGGCCGTCACGTCCTGCGTGGTGCCGTCGGTGTAGGTCCCGGTGGCGAGCAGGTTGGCGGTCAACCCGCGCGGCACGGTGGTCGAGGGCGGCGTCACGGCCACCGACACCAGCGAGGCCGGGGTCACCGTCAGGCGCGCGCTGGCGCTCACCCCGTTGCGGGTGGCGGTGATGGTCACCACGCCCACGCCCACGCCGCTGGCCATGCCATTCGAGCCCGAGGCGTTCGAGATGGAGGCGATGGTCGCGTCGCTCGAGGTCCACGTCACCAGCCCGGTGAGGTCGCTGGTCGAGCCGTCAGAGAAGGTGCCGCTGGCGCTGAAGCCCTGGCTGAGCCCGCGGGGAATGGTGGCCAGCGCGGGCGTGACGTCGAGCGCGGTGAGCAGCGCCGAGGTCACGGTGAAGGTGGTGCTGCCCGTCACCGAGTCGAGCGAGGCCGAGATGGTGGGCGTCCCCACCACCAGCGCGCTCACCAGGCCCAGGCTCGACACCGAAGCCCGCGTGGAGTCGCTGCTGGTCCACGAGACCTGGTCGGTCAGGTCTTGCGTGGTGCCGTCGGAAAAGCGCCCGGCGGCGGTCAACTGGGCGCCCAGTCCCGCCGGGGCCGAGGGGGCCAGCGGCGTCAGGTCGATGCCCACCAGCGTCGCGGTGGTGACGGTGACGGTGGTCGACCCGATGATGGGCCCCAGCGTGGCAGTGATGGTCGCGCTGCCTTGCGACTGCCCCGACACCCGACCCTGCTGGCCCAGCGCGTTCGACACCGTGGCCACCGCGGGCGAACTCGAGCTCCAGGTCACCTGCCCGGTCACGTCGCGCACCGCCCCGTCGGACCAGGTGCCCGTGGCCTGCAGTCGCACCGAGGTGAGGCTGGCCAACACGGGAGCCGACGGCGTGATCGCGATGCTGGCCAGCGAGGCCGCCGTCACGGTCAGGGTCATGCTGGCGCTCTTGCCGCCGCTGGCCGCGCTGAGGGTGGCGACGCCCTGCTGCAGCGCCCGCGCGGTCCCCTTCGAGCCCGCGGCCGTCGACACGCTCACCGTCACCGGGTCCGAGCTGGTCCAGGTGGCCTGCGGGGTGAGGTCTTGCGTGGTGCCGTCGGAATAGCTGCCGGTGGCGATGAAGCTGGCGCTGGCCCCCAGCGGCAGCGTCGAGAGCACCGGCGTCAGGTTCAGGCCCGTGAGCAGCGCCGGCGTGACGGTCACCGTGGCGGTGATGGTGATGCTTCCGCTCTGCGCGGTGACGATGGTGGCCCCCACGCCGACCGCCTGCACCTGCCCCTGCGAGCCGTTGGCGTTGGACACGGTGGCGATGGCGGTGGCCGCGCTGGTCCACGTGACCTGGGTGGTGACGTCGGCGGTGGTGCCGTCGGAATACGTGCCCAGCGCGGTGAGCGTTCCCGACGTGCCGCGGGGCAGCGACAGCGAGCCTGGCGAGAGCGCGAGCGAGCCGAGCACCGCGGGGCTGACGGTGAGCGCGGCGCTCCCGGTCTGACCGGCGAGACTGGCGGTGATGGTCGCGGTGCCGGCGTGCAGCGCGCGCACCAGGCCCGCCGAACCCGAGGCGTTGGACGCAGCCGCGACTGCGGCGTTGCTCGACGACCAGGTCACCTGGCCGGTCAGGTCCTGGGTGGTGGCGTCGGTGTAGGTGCCGATGGCGGTGAAGGCGCGCGTGACGCCCGCGGGCACCGTCGCCGTGACCGGCGAGACTTCGATGCTGGCCAGCGAGGCCGGCGTGACGGTGAGGTGCGCGACCGCGGCGATGACCCCGAGCTGCGCGCGCAGGTCGGCGGTACCGACGCCGACCGCCGTCACCTGCCCCTGCGTGCCGCTCAGGTTCGAAACGGTGGCGATGGAGGAATCGGTGGTGCTCCAGGTGACGCCGGTGGTCACCGGCACGGCCGAGTGGTCGGAATAGACGCCGATGGCGACGAACGCGCCCTTCGTGCCGTGGGCGAGCGTGGCCGACGACGGCGTCAGCGACAGACTCACCAGCACCGCACCGGTGACGGTGACCTGGGTCGACGCGCTCTGGCCCAGCACGGTGGCGGTGATGGTGGCGACGCCCTGCCCCGCCGACTGCACCACGCCGCGGGTGCCCAGGTTCGACACCGAGGCCACGGCGGGAGCGCTCGAGCTCCAACCAGCCTGCGCGGTGAGGTCCTGGCTGGTGCCGTCGCTGAAGAGCCCGGTGGCGGCCAACGCGGTGCTGGCGCCCAGCGGCAACGACGGCATCGACGGCGTCAACTGCAGGCTGGTGAGCACCGCGGCCGTCACCGTCACCGTGACCTGCGCGGTCTGCTGGCCGTACTGCGCGGTGATCTGGGTGGTGCCCAGCCCCACGCCCTGCACCTGCCCGCGCACGCCGCTCACGTTCGAGACGGTGGCGATGTCGAGGCCCGCCGAGGCCCACAGCGCCTGGGCGGTGAGGTCCTGCCGCGTGCCGTCGCTGAAGAGGCCGGTCGCGGTCATCATGATGCGCGTGCCCACCGCCAGCGTGGGCGCCGAGGGCGTCAGCGAGAGCGAGCTGAGCGTCGCCGGCGTGACGGCCAGCGCGGCGCTCGCGGTGGCGGTGCCCAGCGTCGCGGTCACCGTGCCGCTGCCGACCGTCGCGCCCAGCACCCGACCGGGCACCTGCGCATCGATTCGGCCCACGTCGCCCGGAGAGACCGACCAGGTGGCCTGCGCAGTCACGTCACGCGTCGAGCCGTCGCTGTAGGTGCCGGTCGCCACGAAGTCGGTGGTGGTGCCCAGCGCCACCGAGGCGGTGGGCGGGCTGACCTGCAGCATGGTCAGCGTGGCCGGAGAGACGGTCAGCGCAGAGGTGCCCACCACCGAGCCCAACTGCGCGCCGATGGTGCTGCTGCCCGGCGAGCGGGCCACCACCACGCCCTTGTCGGCGCCCAGGTCGTTGGCGAAGGCCACGGTGGGCGCGCTCGAGGTCCAGTCGGCGAGGCCCGTCGCGTCGAGCGTGGTGTGGTCGCTGAGCGTGGCGGTGGCGTGGAAGGGCATCGAGAGGCCGACCGGCAGCGTGGCGCCCCAGGGGTCCAGGTCCAGCCGCTGCACCGAAGCCGAGGTCACCTGCACGGGCACCTTGGTGAGCGCGCCCTGGTACGAGACCGAGAGCAGGGCCGTGCCCGGCGCGTGGGGCAGCAGTCGCCCGCCCACCACCTCGAAGATGCCCGGGTCGGCCGAGGTCCACAGCGCCTGGTCGGTGACGTTCTCGACCGTCTGATCGGTGTTCACCGCCAGGGCCTGCACCTGCACCTGCACGCCCAGCGGCGCCACCGGTCGCGAGGGGTACACTTCCACCAGCGAGAGCGAGGCGGGCACGATGGTGATGGCTCGGGAGCCGGTCACCTGCGCCAGCCGGGCGCGCACCACCGTCGAGCCGGGCACCAGGCCCTGCACCACGCCCGCCGTCGAGGTCACGTGCGCGAGCACTTCGTTGTCGACCGACCACGCCACCTGATCGGTGATGACCTTCGTCGAACCATCACTGTAGAGCCCGTTGGCCACGAAGCCCTGCGTCGCACCGGCCGGAACGTTCGCGTTCTCGGGCGAAATGGCGATCAGCGAGAGCTCGGGCGACGACCTGGGGCACCCCGACAGCACGGCCACGGCGATCGCCGCGACCCACGCCACCTGGCTTCGACTGAGCTGACGACAGGACATGCGGCCTCCCCGCACGCGTCAACGACAGACCGCGACGATCAGGAGGACTTCACGTGCCGAGCCACCCGCTGGGTCGAGCGCAAATCACGGGTTGGCGAGCGCCCACGGGGTCACCCGCGAGACAGGGAGTCAGCGGCGACCCTATTCCGCCGTGACGTCTCGCCGGGCTCCCAGCCGCTTCATCGCGCCCTCGCGAAGCATGGCGGCGGGAATGCGCGGCACCTGCGGCGGAGGCGTCAGGGCCATGGCCGGCGCGTCGGCACCAGTCTGCTCGGCCCGTTCCTTCGCCGCCGTCAGCCCTTCCGCGCAGCGACGGTTGCCGGGCGCTTCCTTGAGGCAGTGCTCGAAGAAGCTGATGGCCTGGCGCGCGGTCTGCGGCGTGGCCCCAGGGCCCACCACCTGGCGGAACGCGTCGGCCACCTCGACCGAGTTCTCGTTGGCGAACGGCGACTCCACGGGGCGCGGCGCGGGCACCTCGACGAACCCCTGGTCCCGAGGCGGAGGCGGCGCCGGCGCGAGCGCGGCGGTCGGCACCGGAGCAGGCACTGGGAGCGGGCCGGAGGACACCACCCGAATCGGCGTGGGGCTCAGCGGTACCACCGGCGCCGAGGCCACTTCGACCGGCGGCACCACGATGGGCGCATTCACCAGGGCGCGCGCGCCCACGATGGCCGACGCCAGCACGGCCACCAACGCGATGGTCAGCGGGAGCGCGGACTTCATTCGATGACCGTCCCCGTGAGCGCCTCGAACGCGGTGATGACGGCGGTGATGTCCATGGCGCCCTTGCCGGCCGCACGCGCCAATTCGTACGTCGAGCGCAGCGACGAGGCAGTGGGCATCGGCACCCGGTGGCTGGCCGCGTTGTCGAGCACCAGCGAGAGGTCCTTGTGCATCAGGTCGATGGAAAAGTGCGTGGCGAAGTCGCGCTTGAGCAGCGCCTGGCCCTTGAAGTCGAAGTACGGCGAGCGGAAGCCCGAGGCCTGCACCACCTCGATGAACTTGCGCGGGTCGACGCCGGCCTTCTTCGTCAGCAGCAGGCCCTCGCTGAAGGCCTGGAGCATCGCCGCGATGAGCGCATTGCCCGCCAGCTTGACCTGGGTGCCGGCGCCCAGCGCGCCGCAGTGCACGACCTTCTCGCCCAGCGCCTGGAAGATCGGCGTGGCGCGGGCCAGCGTGGCCTCGGAACACCCGGTCATGATGACCAGCGTGCCCTTTTCGGCGCCGCTCTTGCTGCCGGTGACCGGCGCATCGGCGACGTCGACGCCCTTCGCCCCGAAGGCCGCGCCCAGCTCTTCGATGAGCGGTACCGAGACCGTGCTGAAGTCGACGTACACCTGGCCGCTCGACGCGCCGTGAAGGAGCCCGGTGGCCCCCAGCGCGACCTCGCGCAGCGCGGCGGGGTCGGCCACGCAGGTGCAGAAGGCCTCGACCTTCGACGCCAGCTCCGCGGGGGTCGCGGCCACCGACAGGCCCTGTGAGGCGAGCGCGTCGGCGCGGGCGCGAGAGCGGTTCCACACCGTCACCTCGAAGCCCTTCTTCGCCAGGTTGAGCGCCATGGGGGTGCCCATGATGCCGAGCCCCAGGAAACCGACGCGCCGAATGGAAGCCATGGGCCAGGGCTGTACCACCACGTGCGGCCCGCTTTCCAGCCGAGGCCGTTGTCGGGTACACCGGTGGGCACGCCATGCGTTTTTCCCTCTTCCGCCGCGAGAACAACGAGGCCGCCCGCCGGGAACGGCAGGAGCAGCTCGAGAAGCGCGTGGTCGACGGCTTCCGCCAGCTCTCGGGGTTGCTGCACCAGGCGGCCGACTACCTCGAGGCCCGTCGGCTCGAGCGCAACGGGTTCCGCGAACAGAAGACCTTCCTCGAGCGGACCGACGGGCGGGAAGCGGGGCCGAATGATCGCCGTCGCTAACGCGCCGCTCGCGTAGACTGCCCGAAAAGCCCGATGTTCTACCTCGCGTTCCGCGCCGTCAGCTCGCTGTTGTTGAGGCTGTTCTTCCGCATCGAGCCGGTGAGCGACCCTGCGCGCTCGCTCGAACTTCCCGGGCCGGTGGTCTTCGTCGGCAATCACCCCAACGGGCTCATCGACCCCGGCCTGTTCCTGATTCTGGCGAAGCGGAAGATCACCTTCCTGGCCAAGGCGCCGCTCTTCTCGATGCCGGTGCTGGGGTGGATTCTGAAGGGCCTGGACGCCCTGCCCGTCTTCCGCAAGCAGGACGGCCCGGGCGACACCACCAAGAACGAAGGCACGCTCGCCGCGTCGGCCGACGCCCTGGTCGCCGGCCGCGCCATCACCATCTTCCCCGAAGGCAAGAGCCACTCCGAGCCGCAACTGGCCGAGCTGAAGACCGGGTGTGCCCGCATCGCGCTCGACGCCGCCCGCCGGGGTGCCGACGTGATGATCGTGCCCATGGGGCTGACCTACGAAGCGAAGAACCGCTACCGCAGCCGGGTGCACGCCGCGGCGGGCGCGCCCATCGCGGTCAAGCCCTTCATCGAGAAGCCGGGCGAAGACCCGCACGAGGCGGCGAAGCGACTGACCGCGGCCATCGCCGACGCCATCACCGAGGTCACGCTCAACCTCGAGAAGTGGGAAGACCTGCCCATCGTCGAGACGGCCGAAGCGCTCTACGCCCTGGCCCAGACCGCCGACGCCGGCGACGCCGAGCGCAAGAAGGCCTTCGCCCGGGGCATGTCGCTGCTGCGCGACGAGCAGCCCGAGCGCTTCCACCGCATCAAGGCGCAGCTCGCCGCGTTCCGCCGACGGCTCGAGCTGGTGCGGGTCTCGCCCGACGAGCTGACCAACCGCTACCGGCCCGCGACCGTGGCCTGGTTCGTGGTGCGCAACCTGATGTGGCTGCTGGGGCTGCCGATGTTCCTGGGCGGCATGGTGCTCTTCACGGTGCCGTACTTCATTCCGAAGGCGATGGTGAAGGTGGCCAGGCCCGAGGTCGACACCGAGTCGACGGTGAAGGTGCTCACCTTGATGCTGCTCGCTCCGTGCTGGTGGGCGCTGCTCACCGCGCTCGCCTTCTTCTTCGCCGGCGGCGTGGGGCCTGCGGTCGCGACCTTCCTGGCGGTCCCGCCGCTCGCGCTCTTCACCCGCTACTACTTCGAGCGCCGCTCGGCGGCGCTGCACGACACCCGCGTCTTCTTCCTGCTGGGTCGGCGGGCGTCACTCCAGGCGCGGTTGCTGGAAGACGGGCAGGCCCTGGCTCGGGAAATCGACCAGCTCGCGGCAGAGCTGGGACCCCGCGTGCTGGCCTGAAGCAGGCGTCACCCCGCGTCGAAGGACCACTGCTGGCAGAACCCGCTCGCGCCGCAGCTCGTATCGAGCACCCGCTCGCACAGGTCGACAGGTTGCAGGGCACGGTGGGCCCGCTGCACGACGGCGTGACGGCGCCCACCACGCCGATGACGAAGCCCACCATCAGTGCCCTGCTCGAGTGCATGCCAGACCCACCAGAGTACCTCGCCTCGGCATCGGTCACTGCAGCGGCGGTGCCATTCCCACGCGCTCCCGCCAGGCCACTGCAAGCACGGGGAGTTCGTCTCGCGACTCCGACACACCTGACACGCGTGTCGCGGCCAGGAAGACTGAAAACAGCGCTGAATTCAGGGCCGGCACTTATAGTCGGGCCGTGCCTCACGCTGACGCGTCTGCCCCTGCCGTCGAAGCCCGCGGCCTCATCAAACGCTTCGACGACTTCACCGCCGTCAACGCGCTCGACATGACGATTCCACGGGGCAGCTTCTATGCCTTCCTGGGTCCCAACGGCGCCGGCAAGTCGACCACCATCTCGCTGCTGACCGGCATCTACGCACCCGACGGCGGCACGATGCGCATTCTGGGGCTCGACGCGGCGAAGGAACCGCTGAAGGTCAAGGCGCGCATCGGCGTGGTCCCCGAAGAGCTCTCGCTGTTCGAGCGGCTGACCGGTCGCCAGTACCTGACCTTCTGTGCGCGCATGCACGGCCTCGACGGCGCCCAGTCGCTGGCCCGCGCCGAGGAACTGCTCACCCTCACCGAGCTCGCGCACAAGGGCGACGCGCTGGTGGCCGAATATTCGAAGGGCATGCGCCGCCGCCTCGCCATCGCCGCTGCGCTCATTCACGCGCCCGAGCTGGTCTTCCTGGACGAGCCGTTCGAGGGCATCGACGTGCTCGCGGCGGGCGTGATTCGCGAGCTGCTCAAGGAACTCTCGCGGCGCGGGGTGACCCTGCTGCTGACCACCCACGTGCTGGAAATCGCCGAGCGGCTGGCCACGCACGCCGGCATCATTCGCGCGGGCAAGCTGGTCGACGAAGGTGACGTGGCGTCGCTCAAGAGCCGCAACGGCTGCGATTCGCTGGAACACGTGTTCGAGAAGTTGATCGGCGTGCCCGCGGCCCGCAACGCCGCGCTCTCGTTCTTCACGCCGCTCGAGGGGAGTCCCCGCACGTGACCGTGCGTCGCACGCCGAACTTCTTCCAGCACCTGTGGCTCCTGTGGGGGCTGCGGCTGCGCATCGGGCTCAATCGCGGCACGCCGGGTCGCTGGTGGGTGGCGGTGCCGGCGTTCCTCTTCTCGAGCTTTCCCAGCGTGGTGCTGGCCAGCAGCTTCTTCACGCTGATGCTGGTGCCGGCGGTGCGCGACTCGGTGCTCTGGCCCGACTTCATTCTGCGGCTGCTCTCGTTCGTGACCACCTGCGTGTGGGTGACCTGGCCCGTGCTGTCGGCCGGCGTCGACGATCACAGCGAGCTCTCGCGCTACGCGGCCTTCCCCATCTCGAGCTTCCGGCTGATGGTGGCCTCGACGCTGGCCAGCCTGTTCGAGCCGCGCGCGTTGGTGTTCTACGGCCCATTGGTGGGAGCGAGCCTGGGGTACCTGGTGGTGACCCCTCCCCAGCAGCCGGTGTTGGTCGCGCTGTGCTTCGCGGGCTACGTGTTCTTCAACGCCGCGCTCTCACGCGTGGGCCTGCACCTGGTGTTGGACGTGCTGCGGCAGAAGCGCAGCGCCGAGCTCATCGGCGGTGGCTTCGTGGTGACGCTGGTGGTGGCCTCGTTCATTCCGCCGGTCGACACCACGTGGCTGACGCAACTCGGAGACGCGGGCGTCGCCGCGGTGCCCGATCGACTGGTGGAAAATGCCACCCTGGCGCTGGGGCGTTTTCCGACGGGGTATTTCGCGGTGGCCGTCGCCAGGTCCGCTGGAGGCCACCTGGTGACGGTGGTGACGCTGCTGGTCGTCATCTGGTCGATGATGCTGGCGGCGCTGTGGGTGGCGTGGAAGCTGCTCGTGCGGTTCCATTCCCAGAGCGGCCGCGGTGGAGGGCCCATCAATTCGACGG
>CAIWFK010000299.1 GCA_903911905.1 uncultured Myxococcales bacterium | reverse complement strand
GAAGACGGCATACGAGATAACGTGATGTGACTGGAGTTCAGACGTGTGCTCTTCCGATCTGGTCAGACACGTCGAAGAGAGCAGCGGGCGAGGGCGCCGACAGTTCCGCGCGGTGCTGGCCGACAGCTCGGGCACCATCGCCGCCTCGTATTTCAACGGCGGGCCGTGGCTGAAGGCGAAGTTCCCCATCGGCCGCACGCTGGTGGTCTCGGGAGAAGTCCGCCAGTCGCCGTGGGGGTGGGAAATGCCGCACCCCGAGGTCGAGCCTGCCGACGATCTCGAGGCCTCGCCGGTGCACTTCAACCGCATCGTGCCGGTGTACCCGGGGTTCGAGCGGCACGAGCAGCGGGCCTTGCGTGAACTCGCCTTCCGCATTTCCGAGGCCTGGGCCGCGCAGATCGACGAGCCGTTGCCCGACGCGCTGCGCGCCCGCCTGAAGCTGCCGGGCCTGGGGCAGGCCCTGCGCGAGCTGCACTTCCCCTCGGGTGACGCGTCGCTCGAGGTGCTCAACGAGCATCGGTCGCTGGCCCACCAACGGCTGGCTTTCGACGAGCTCTTCTTCCTGCAACTGGGCATGGCCCTGCGGCGGCAAGGCGTGAAGGTGCAGCCGGGCATCGCCTTCGACGTGGCGCCCGCGTTGGTCGAGAAGGCGAGGGCGCTCTTGCCCTTCAGGCTCACCGGCGCCCAGGAGCGGGTCACCTCGCAGATTCTGCGCGACATGGCCCGACCCGAGCCCATGAACCGGCTGGTGCAGGGCGACGTGGGCAGCGGCAAGACCGCCGTGGCCCTGATGGCCGCCGCCGTCGCCGTGCAGAACGGCTTCCAGGTGGCGGTCATGGCGCCCACCGAGATTCTGGCCGAGCAGCACCACCGCACCTTCTCGAAGTGGTTCGCGCCGCTCGGCGTCAGCGTCGCGCTGGTGACCGGCAGCGGCACCCCGAAGCAGAAGGCCGCCCAGCGGGAAGCGGTGGCCAGTGGCCGCGTGCAGGTGGCGGTGGGCACCCACGCGCTGATCGTGGGCGAGGTCGCGTACCAGAAGCTGGGCTTCGTGGTGATCGACGAGCAGCACCGGTTCGGCGTCATTCAACGCCATGCGCTGATGTCGAAGGGCGCGCGGCCCGACGTGCTGGTGATGACCGCCACGCCCATTCCCCGCACCCTCGCCATGACCCTGTATGGCGACCTCGACGTGTCGGTGATCGACGAGCTGCCTCCGGGTCGCACGCCCATCGAGACGAAGGTGTGGGGCGACAAGCAGAAGCCCCGGGCGTGGGAAGCGGTCAGGGCCGAGCTGGCCAAGGGGCACCAGGCCTACGTGGTGTACCCGCTGGTCGAAGAGAGCGAGAAGGTCGACCTGGCCGACGCCACCCAGGGCGCCGAGCAGTTGGCCGCCATCTTTCCCGACGCGCGCATCGGCCTGCTTCACGGCCGCATGAAGCAGGACGAGAAGGACGCGGTGATGGGCGCCTTTCGCGCGCACCAGCTCGACGTGCTGGTCTCGACCACGGTGATCGAGGTCGGCGTCGACGTGCCCAACGCGTCGATCATGGTCATCGAGCACGCCGAGCGCTTCGGGCTCTCGCAATTGCACCAACTGCGTGGGCGGGTGGGGCGCGGCGCGGCGAAGTCGTACTGCGTGCTGGTCTCCGGTTACGCATTGAGCGAAGACTCGCGGGAACGGCTGGCGGTGATGGAGCGCAGCAGCGACGGCTTCGTCATCGCCGAGCGCGACCTCGAGATTCGCGGGCCCGGCGAGTTCCTCGGCACCCGTCAGAGTGGCCTGCCCGAACTGGCCGTCGCCAACCTCGCTCGCGACCAGGCCCTGCTCGCCCAGGCCCAGGACGAGGCCCGTGCCATCATCGCCCGCGACCCGGGGCTCGACGCGCCCGAACACGCGCGGTTGATTCGCGCCCTCGACGAACGGTGGGAAGGTCGTCTCAAGCTCGCCCGCGTCGGGTAGGCTGCGCTGCATGGTGACGTGCCCCGTCTGTGAGCACCAGCAGGACTTCGGCTTCGAGTGCGACGTGTGCGGCAAGGACCTGGGCGGCCTCGCCGATCTCGGCCTGCCTCCCGCTGCGGTGGTGGCCGTCGAAGGCCTCGAGGTGACGGTGCCCGATCGCATTGGCGAGGTGGCGGTCGAGCGCGTCGGCGAGCTCGAGGTCACCCGCTACAACGCGGTGCAGGTGGCCCCCGACGTCACCCCCGATCTCGAACTCTCGCGTCAGGCCGACGTGGGTGAGGTGGCCGTCGAGCGGGTCGCCGACCTGAGCGTCGATCGCGTGCCCGACGACGGCCTGCGCACCGCCGCGCCAACCGGCCCCATCACCTGCCGGTATTGCCAGCAGGTCAACGCCGAGGGCACCGTGCTCTGCGCGCGGTGCGGGTTCCGGCTGCCTCGTGCGGCCACGCCCCAGCCGGTGGCCGCGAAGAGGCTGGCCGACGTGACGACCCGCTGTCGCTCGTGCGGAGCGCCCGCCAAGGCCGGCGGTCGCTGCGGCGACTGTGGTCGCGACGTGCCATTCCCCGAGGCCTGAAGGCCGTGGTATGGCCCGGGGTGTGATCGAGTCGACCGCCGAGCTCCGCGCTGAACACGACGCCGTGCTGTCTGCGCTCTCGGAGCGCCGCAGCATGCTGCACCTGGCCCACGGGGCCGTCAGCGCGCTCATCAGCGCCACCTTCCTCGCCGCCAGCGCGAAGCTGTGGTGGGACTTCTCGGAATACGACCCCCAGTACTACCAGGGCGCGCTGGCCATCTCGGCCGCCACCGCCTGTTACGCCGTGGTGCGCTTCATCATCGGCCGGGGCCACTTCAAGCGCGAGCGCGTCGAATTGGGCCGCCTGCGCACGCTGCGTCGTGAGCTGGGCGTCGACGACCCGCAGGTCATGCTGCCGCGCTGAACATGCACGGGGTCGCGGCGATCATCATCGGCAACGAGGTGCTGACCGCCAAGGTGGTCGAGGCCAATGGTGCCCACCTCATTCGACGCTGCCGCGAACGGGGCATTCCGCTGGTGTCGGTGCACGTGGTGCCCGATGAGGTCGACTTCATCGTCGAAGCGCTGTTGCTGGCGCGTCGTCGCGCGGCGGCCGTCATCACCTCGGGCGGCGTGGGCCCCACCCACGACGACGTGACGGTGCGCGCGGTGTCGTTGGCGCTGGGCCGGCCGGTGGTCATGCTGCCCCGCATGCAGGCCATTCTGCGCGCGGCCTGGAATGGTGAGCCTCCGGCCGAGGCCATGCGCATGGCCGAAGCGCCCGAGGGCGCCCAGCTCCTCGAGTCGTCGGACACCCGCTTCCCCGTGCTGATGGCCGACGAGGTGTACCTGCTGCCCGGCGTGCCCGAGCTGTTCCGCTCGCAGCTCGAGGCCGTGCTGGCCCGCCTGCCCGGCGAGCCGGTGGTGCTGCACACGCTGTATCTTCGCGCGCGCGAGTCCGACCTGGCGCGGCCGCTCGACGCCGTCGCCGCCGCCATGCCCGACGTGGCCTTCGGCAGCTACCCCACCTTCGACGACGCGGTCGATTACCGGGTGAAGGTCACCATCGAGCACCGTGACGCGGCGCGCGTCGCCGAGGCCGCGGCGCGCCTGCGTCACGACTTCCCGGCCGACTCGCTGGTGCGCGAGGGCTGAACGACCTCGCCCAGCGGGCCAGGAGGCCCCTGCGGTCAGCCCAGCGAGACCCCGATGCGCTGCCGCAGCCGGAAGAAGTCGTCCGACAGGGCGAACGACATCAGCTCGCGCACGTCGGGACGCTGACCGAGCGCGGTGGCGATGGCCTCGGCCGTGTCGAGCCTGGCCTGGCCGGCCGACGCCTCTTCCCGCAGCAGCAGCCCCAGGCCCGCGCTCACGTCGGCGCAGGTCAACAGCCCCGCGCGGTCGGCCGAGAACACCAGTGCCTGCACCAGCGCGTCGATCGACGCCTTGCCGGCGGTCATCGAGGCCTGGGCCGGCTCTTCGAGCAGCTTGAGCGCCTTGCGCGAATAGGCCCGGCGCAACTGCTTCGACTGCTCGTCGTTGCGGCGGCCCAGGCCTTCGTACGTGGGCTGGTGAATGCGAATCGAATTGCCCAGCACGTCGCCGAACTCACCGGGCGAGAGCTTGCGAATGACCGCGGTACGGTCGACCAGCCCCATGGCCGCGCGGCCGTAGATGAAGCGCTGCTCGCGCTGGTTGAAGCGGCGCACCACGTCGGGGCTCAGGCACACCGAGAGCGGGTCGGTGGTCTCGAGCAGCATCAGCGCCCGCTTCGACTGGTAGACGTCGAATTCCTGAATCTCGAACAGCGCGGTCACCGCCTGCACCGCCTTGACGATGGCGTGGTCGCTCTTGAGCTTGTCGGCCTTGCGGTCGATGCCCTGCAGCTCGAACTGCGGCGGGTAGAGCTTGGTGAACTGGTCGCCCACCGCCTTGAGCACGTCGACCATCGGGCCGCGCGCCAGCGGGTGGTGCAGCACCACCTGATCGCCGGGCCCGAGCGCACCGCGGTATTCGGTGGGCAGCCGGTTGCGACCCTCGTTGAAGAAGGCCGTCTCGGTGTCGTTGGCGGCCTTGAGGAAGCTCAAGATCGCGGCGGCGCAGAAGGCCTTGTCCAACTGGCGCAGCGATTCCCACATGCGGAAGAGCGCGTGCAGGCTCTCGGCGCGCGCGGGCTCGAGCCGCAGCAGGTTGCGGGCGCTTCGATCGCCAGGGCGATCGAAGCGGTGTCGCGGCTGTAGAGCTCGGCCAGTGAGGCCAGGGCGGCCACGTTGGTCGGGTCGTATTCGAGCACCTGCCGCCAGGTCGCCACCGCGCGGGGCAGGTCGTTGAGGGACCTGGCCTGAATGGTGGCGATTCGGCTCTTGAGCGCCACCGCCCGCTTCACGTCACTGGCCTGCTGCGCCTGGGTCTCGAGCAGCTGCACCAGCTCGGGCAGGGCACCCGTGCGCTCGTAGAGCACCGCCAGCCGGTCGAGCGCGGTCGCGTCACCGGGTGCCAGGTCGAGCGAGCGCCGGTAGAGCGTGATGGCCTGACCCACGTCGTTGAAGCCTTCGTCGGTGATGCGGGCGAGCGCCAGGGTGTGCCTGGCCCGCGCCTGGACCGCGGTGTCGAACTCGAGCAGGCGGCGCAGGCAGTCGGCCGCCCCGGTCCAGTTGCGGGAATTGCCGTGAATCTGCGCCAGCCGCTCGAGCGCTTCGGCATTGCGGGGGTCGCTGGCGATCGCCGACTGCAGGTGCGCCGCCGCGCGCGTCGGGTCGCCCAGGTGATCGTGGTAGAGCGCCCCCAGCTTCAGGTGCATGCCCGAGACGTGCATCGGCTCGCCGCCCTGTTGCACGCGCGCGGCCCACGCCGCGGCGGCCTCGGGGTAGTTCTGCGCTTCGATGGCCAGCGTGCCCTTGAGCTCGAGCGCGTCGGTGAAGGTCGGCAGGGCCATCAACGACTTGTCGAGCAGCGCCATGGCGCGCTGGCGGTCCTTCACGCCCTCGACCGCGATGCGCGCGGCCTCGAAGTATTCCTTCGCCGCCGTCGAGAGGTCCTTCTGCGCCCCTCGGGCGTCGCCGCGGCGCTCGTGCAACGCCAGCAGGTCGGCCGCGCCGCCGCCTCGGGCGAGCAGCTCTTCGAGCGCGGCGCTGGCTTCGGCGTGCAGTTGGTCGCGCTCGAGCACCTTGCGGAAGAGGTCGGCCGCGCCGGTGGTGTCGCGCTGCACGTCGCGGGCGATGCGCGCGGCTTCGAGCAGGGCCGCGGTCGAGGTGCTGGGGTCGCGCGCGGTGCGGGCGACCGTTTCCCACGACGAGCGCGCCAGGCCCACGTTGCCCAGCTTGAGCGCACAGCGCGCGCAGCCGGCCAGCGCGGGGAAGAGGTCGGGGGCGCCTTCGAGCGCCCGATCGTAGGCCTCGAGCGCCGCCGGGTAGTCGCCGGTGCGCGACTCGTGCAGGTCGGCGATGCGCAAGAGCAACTGCAACAGGTCGGCCGAGTCGGTCGCGGTGGCGCGGCGACGCTCGAAGAGGTCGACCAGCCCGCGCGCGTCACCGACCTTCTGCAGCGCGCGCTCGAGCACCAGGCCCAGCGCTTCGTCGGTGGGGTCGGCCAGGTAGGCCTGCTTGAGCTGCTCGAGCACCTCGGTCGACGGCGGCGCGTTGGGGTCGGTGGCCTCGACGTTCGACAGCTTGATCGCCGCGGCCAACTTCGAGTCGCCGATGGCCTCGGCAACCCGGGCGCGCAGCTCGGCCCGGCGGGGCTTGTCGTTGGCGCGAATGCGCTCGAGCAGCCGCAGGGCGTTGAGGTTGTCGCGGTCGATGCCCAGGGCGCTTTCGCAGCAGGTCGCGGCGCGGCCAGGCTCGTTGAGCCGGTCCAGGTACAGGCGCGCCAGCTTCAGGTGCGCGGCGATGCGCGAGGCGTCGGTGCCGGTCTGGGTCTGCTTGTCGAGCAGGACGATCAGTTCCTTCACGTCGTCCTTCGCGGTCAGCAGGCGCTCGAGCTGCTGCAGCGCGGTGGTGTGGTTGGGCGCCAGCCGCAGTACTTCTTCGTAGCCGTCGATGGCCGACTGCGGCTTCTTCAGGTGGTCTTCCCAGATCGCCGCCGCCTGGAACATGGCATTGGCCCGCTCAGTGGGGTCGCTGCGGTTGGCGGCCTCGGCGCGCAGAATTTCGATCAGGCTCTCCCAGTCGCCCTGGGTCCGGTAGATGCGGGCCAGCGCACGCAGGGCGGGGAACGAGGTCGGCGCCAGCATCAGCACTTCGCGGTAGCTGGCGATGGCCTGGTCGACGTCCTTGACCTTCTGCTCGTACAGCTCGCCGATCTTCTGAATGAGCGCCGCCGCCTGCTCGGGCGTGGGGGCGGTCTCGCCTTCGGCCCGGTACATCTTGATCAGCGCTTCCCACCGGCCGTCCTGACCGTAGAGGCGCCCCAGCGCCCGCAGCGCGGGCAGGTACACCGGGGCCAGTTGCAGCACCCGTTCCCACGCGGCGATGGCGGCCGCCCGGTCCTTGAGCTGCTCCTCGAGGATCTCGGCGTTGCGGTGCGCCAGCGAGACGATCTGCTTGGTGTCGCTGGCCAGTCGCGCCTCGAGATCGTTGAGCTCGAGCAGTTCGGCCCAGCGGTTGGCGCGCTCGTACAGCCGCGCGAGGTTGCGCATGGTCGGCAGGTGATCGGGCGCCAGGTCGAGCACCCGCTTGAGGCAGTCGATGGCGCGCGGCACGTCGGCCACCCGGTCCTCGTACAGCGCGGCGATCTTGTTGAGCACCAGCACCTGCTGCTCGCGATCGGTGGTCTGCAGCAGGTCCTGCTCGTGCATCGCGATCAGGTCTTCCCAGCGGCCGAGCTTCTCGAACAGCCGGGTCAGCGCCTTCTGCGCCGGCAGGAAGCCGGGCGAGAGCTGCAGGCAGGTGTTGTAGCGGGTGATGGCCTCTTCGATCTTCGAGAGGCGTTCTTCGAGCGTCTCGGCGGCCTTGTAGACGCGCGCGGCCTTCTGGCGCGGGTCGTCGGTGGCGGCGGCCTCGGCCTCGTAGGTCTCGTACAGCCCCTGCCAGTTCTGCGAGCGGTAGTGCAGCTTGCCCAGTCCGGCCAGCGCGCCGGCGTGCCCGGGCACGCGCGAGAGCACCGCGTGGTAGCGACCCACCGCTTCGGGCTCGCGGGCGAGCTGCTCGTAGATGGCGGCCAGGCGCAGGTTGATGGCCACGAACTCGCTCTCGTCGGAATTGACCTGCACCCAGGCCAGCAGCACGTCGGCCAGCTCGGCGAAGCGGTTCTGCCCTTCGTAGATGCGGGCCAGTTCGCTGAGCACCAGCGGGTCGGTGCTGCTCACCCGGCGGGCCGCGAGCAGCGCTGCCAGCGCGTCTTCGGGGCGCCCCAGCCGCTCGTAGGCCTTGGCGATCTGCAGGAAGGTGGGGGCGGCGGCAGCGCCCTGGCCCTCGGCCTCGGCGGCCAGCGCGGCCAGTTCCTCGTCGACGGTGCCTTCGCGCTGCGCCACCCGCTTCATCGCCGCCAGCAATTGGGGGTCGCGCCGGTCGATGGCGAAGGCCGCGCGGTAGGCCGCGGCCGCCGCCGGCAGGTCCTTGACCCGGTCTTCGAGCAACAGCCCGGCCGAGGTCAGGTACACCGCGCGCGCGGCGTCCTCGGCCACGTTCTTCGAGAGCAGCCGGTAGACGGTGATGAGCGAGGCGTAGTCGGCTTTTTCCGAGAAGACCGATTCCAATTGCACCAGCAGGGTCACGTCTTCGGGCTCGAGCGCCAGGCACTGCGCCAGGGTGGCGAGCGCGTCGCCCTCACGCGAGAGCCGTTGCTCGAGAATCTGCCCCTTTTCGAACAACAGCGCGGCGCGGGCCCGGCGGGCGTCGGTGGCCTGCAGCTCGGCGTCGATCAACTGCACCACCATCACCCAGTTGCCGACCTCGGCGAACAGGCGGCGCGCGGCGCGAATGTTGGCGAGGAAGCGGGGCGCCAGCTTGAAGGCGCTCTGGTAGGCGACCGCCGCGTTGCGGGCGTGCTTGAGCGGCGCTTCCCACAGCAGTCCCATCTCGTGGAAGAGCAGGGCGCTGGCCGGCACGCTGCCCATCGCCCGCACCTCGCGTTCGAGGGCGGCGATGCGGGCCCGGGCCTCGTCTTCACTCGCGGTGGCTGGGGCGGTCGGTGCCGCCGGGTCGGGAATCGCGGGGATCGCCGTCGACAGCGTTCTCGGGTACTCGCGCTGCTCGCTCATGAACTGACTTCGTAGCACGAGGCCGCCGAGGCAACCCCTTGAAACGCGGTCGCTTGCGCGTCACGCAGGACCTGAATATAAGTTGGTTGACCAACCAATTTATGCCACGACCGACGAACACCGACGAACG
>CAIWFK010000298.1 GCA_903911905.1 uncultured Myxococcales bacterium | reverse complement strand
CTGGCGATGGGCGGCGCGATGCGCGGGGCAGCCGCCGCGACGCTCGGGGGCTTGACCGTGGGGGGCGCGACGCCCGGCACGCCATCGGTCGCCGACTTGATGCCGCCGCCCGGAAACGCGGGGGCCGGCGGTTGGGCGGCGAGGCCCGGTGCGCGCGCGGGCGCGACGGGGGCGACCTGCGGCAGCTTCGCGCCGGCCGCCGGGTTCGAGGCCGGCGGCACGAGCGTCTTGGGCGACACCCGTGGCAGCGGGTTGCCGCCCACGGGAGGTACCAGAGGCTTCTTGTCGTCGGGTCCGTTCGCCATCGTCGCTCAGTCTGCCTCGGGCAGGTCCTCATGCCCGGCGAGGCGCACGTTCTCGTTGTCTTCCATCGAGCGCTGAATGTCGGCCTCGGTCATGCCCGACGACAGGCTGATGGTGGTCGAGGTGCGCTGGCCGGTTTCCTGGTCGGTGGCCGACACGTTGACGATGCCGTTCGAGTCGATCTCGAAGGTCACGTCGATCTTCACCTCGCCGCGGTAGGTGATGCGGAAGCCGCCGAACTCGAATTCGCCGAGCAGCTCGCATTCCTCGCTGCGGTTCGACTCGCCCTGGTAGACCCGAATCTTCACCTTGTCCTGGCCGTCGCGGCTGGTGGTGAAGGTCTTCGACTTCTCGATTGGAATCGGGGTGTTCTTCTCGATGATCTTCTCGGTGAAGCCGCCCACCGTGCCGATGCGCAGCGACAGCGGGGTCACGTCGACCAGGAAGCTCTCGGTGGCCTGGTCGATCAGCGCGTTGGCCTGCAGCGCCGCGCCCACCGCGACCGCCTGGTCGGGGTCGACGCCTTCCATGATGTTCTTCTGGAAGTAGTGCTTCACCGAGTTCTGGATGATGGGCAGTCGCGTCGGCCCACCGACCAGGATCACCGCGTCGACGTCGGCGGCGGTCATGCGCGCGCTCTGCAGCGCTTCGTCGCAGACCTTGAAGGTGCGCTGCACCAGGTCCATCACCATGCGGTTGAACGCGTCTTGCGTCAGCACCTGCTGCAGGTCGAGCACCTCGCCGTTGGTGTCCTGGCAGATGCCGGGGCAGAGAATTTCGGCCTCGCCGTTCTGGCCCACGTCGATCTTCGCCTTCTCGCTCGCCTCGCGCAGCATCTGCAGGCAGTACTTGTTCTGCCGCAGGTCGAGCTTGGTGCGCGTCATGAAGTCGTCGGCCAACCAGTTCATGATGCGGTCGTCGAAGTCGTCGCCGCCCAGGTAGGTGTCGCCGGCGGTCGAGAGCACCTCGAAGACGTCCTTGCCGATCTCGAGAATCGACACGTCGAAGGTGCCACCGCCGAGGTCGTAGACCACCACGCGCTGGTTCACGTCGCGGCCGAAGCCGTAGGCCAGCGCCGCCGCGGTGGGCTCGTTCAGAATGCGCAGCACGTCCAGGCCGGCGATGCGGCCCGCGTCCTTCGTCGCCTGGCGCTGGTTGTCGTTGAAGTAGGCGGGCACCGTCACCACCGCCTTCTTCACCGGCTGGCCCAGGTAGCTCTCGGCGATGGCCTTCATTTCCTTGAGCACCAGCGCCGAGATCTCGGGCAGCGAGTACGTCTTGTTGCGCACCTGAATGCGCACCGAGTTGTTCTGCCCTTCGACGATGCGGTACGGCATCACCGCCTGGGCCTTCTTCACCTCGTCAGAGAAGAAGAAGCGACCGATGAGCCGCTTGGCCGAGCTCACCGTGTTGTCGGCGTTGGTGATGATGTTCTTCTTCGCCGCGTTGCCGACGAGCACGCTGCCGTCTTCGAGGAACGAGACCACCGAGGCGTGCGTCTGCTCGCCCCACTCGTTGGGAATGACGACCGGTTGCCCGTCCACCACCACCGAGACGCAGGAATACGAAGTGCCGAGGTCGATGCCGACCGCGATGTCAGCCATAGGCCTGCGAACTTACCGGCTTTTCCGACGCAGGGAAGCCAATGGCGTTCAGGGCGTTGTCGAGGTGGAGTCCAGACGTTACCCAAGGCCTGCCCATGTCGACCCTCACCGCGCTCTTCACCTCTGACGCTTCGCTGGTGCGCTGCGAGAT
>CAIWFK010000297.1 GCA_903911905.1 uncultured Myxococcales bacterium | reverse complement strand
GACGCCGCGTCGACCGCGCCCACCACCACCGGCTCGATGGCGATGGGCTTCTTCATCAGCTCGTAGGGCCGCACGAAGTCGAGCAGGTCTCCGACGATGCGGTTGAGCCGGTCGGCCTCCTCGCCCACCATGTTCAACAGCATGTCGGCGTCGCCAGTGGGCTTGATGAGCCGCTTGAGCGTGGTCAGTGAGTTGAAGATGACCCCCAGCGGGTTGCGCACCTCGTGCGCCATCACCGCCGCCAGTTCGCCCAGCGCCGCCAGCCGCTCGTGGCGCACCAGCTCGGCCTGGGTGCGGGCCAGCTCGTCGTACGACTTCTTCAGGTCGCGGTAGAGCCGGCTGGCTTCGTCGTACAGCCGCGCGCGCTCGAGGAAGGCCGAGGTCTGCACGCCCAGAATCTCGGTGATGCGCAGGTCCTGCTGCGAGTACGGCTCGTCGGCTCGCCGGCCCATGGTGACCGTGCCCATCGGCTGGCCCTCGCTCATCATGGGAATCACCGCGAGGTGCGCGAACCCGGCCGCGCTCACCTCGGCGCTTCCCACGGGCAGGTTCGCGACCGGCGAGGCGAGCGGCGTGCGCGCCAGCACCTCGGGAGGCAACCTGAAGCGGCGGTAGGCCTCGACCAGGGGTCCCCGGTACCCGAAGGCGTCGCCCACCATCTCGTATTCCCCGCTCACCGCGTCGTACCGGTGCAGCAGCGCCGCGTCGCTGTGGGTGGTGCGGCAGACCAGCTCGAGCGCCCGGCTGCACAGGGCGGCGGTGTCGGTGCGCGGGCCGGCGACCGCCAACTGGTGAATCAGGTCCAGTTCGGTGGTGCGCCGGTCGAGCCGGGTGAAGTGGTCGGCCAGGTCGATGGCCGAACCCAACTGCAGCGAGAAGAGGCTGAGCACCCGCAGGTCGGCCTCGTCGACCTCGTCGTGCATGAAGACGATGGTGCCCCACGCGCGCTCGCCCACGTTCAGCGGCGCCACCACCGCCCGGGCGCGCAATTGCGAGGCGATGGCTCCGACTTCGTCGGGCGCCCCCAGCACCTGCAGCCAGTGCCGCACCGCGTTCGGCAGGTCGGCCACCAGTGACGCCTCTTCGCGCGCGCGGGCTTCCTTGACCGAAGGCAACAGCACGGCCGCCTTCCGCTCGAGGTCCAGCAGCCTGGCCAGCGTCGGCAAGGGCTCGCGCTTCGAGAGGTAGGGCAGCGCCGCCTGGCCCTGCACCACCGCCATCACCGCCACGTCGAACCCCAGCCCCTCGAGGCCGGCGCCCGCCACCACGAGCATCTCGGTCACCGACTCCGCCCGCTGCACCTCGAGCGCGATTTCCGTCACTGCGCGAAGCAACCCGTCTGCCGTCGATTTCACGTGCCTGCCAATCTAGCAGCCCTCGCCGGGCGGGTCCTCGTCCGACACGTCGGTGTGACGAATGCTCCATTCCCAGCGGAAGCTGATGCGTTGCGCCACGACCGAAGTAGGGTGCGCTCCATGAATTCTCGTTTCACGTCCATGCAACTGTCGACCCGGGCCATGACCACGCCTGAGCCCCTCGTTCGTGCCTTCGCCCGCAAGGTGCAGCAGGAAGGCGCGCTCGACCTGACCCAGGGTGACTACAAGAACTCCGACTTCGCGCCCCACCCCGAGGTCGTGCGCGCCGCCCAGCGCATCACCCGCAACACGGTGCACAGCTACGGTGCGGCCGTCGGCCGAATGGACGTGCGCGGCGAGGTCGCCGAGTTCACCAACCAGGACGGCCTGCGCGACTACCCCGGCAGCGAGGTGCGCTACCTGCCCGACGAGGTCATCTTCACGCCCGGCACCCGCTCGGGCCTGGCGATGGTGATGGAAGTGCTGGGTGAAGACGGCAGCGGCATCGTCGTCACCCGCCCGTCGTGGGAATACGACTGGTTCATCGAGCGCGCCGGCAAGAAGCTGGTCGAACTGCAGACCCGCTCGCCCGACTTCCTGCCTGACCCCGCCGAGCTCGACGCCCTGCTCGCGAAGGGCGGCGTCTCGAGCGTCATCATCAACAACCCGCACAACCCCACCGGGCGCGTGTACCCCAAGAAGCTGGTCGAGGCGCTCATCGGCGTGTGCGTCAAGCACAAGGCGTACGTGCTCTACGACTCGGTGTACCAGCGGCTCGACTACATCGACGCCTTCGTCAACCCCGCCTACGCCAACCCCGAATGGCGGCACTGGGTCATCACCCTCTCGGGCTTGTCCAAGATGGACATGTTCGGTGCCTCGACCGGAGCGCGCGCGTGCTGGATGGTGCTTTCCGACGAAATCAAGACCAACGGCGTGCGCGCCCGCGAAGTCATCGCCAACCTCTCGGCGTGGCTGGTCGCCAACCCCTCGACACTCGCGCAGGACTGGGCCGTGGCCGCGCTGCAGAGCCCGCTGGCCGGGCTGCGCCGACCCTCGCCCTACATGCGCGAGCGCCGCGACTACATGGCGCAGGCCGCCGATGAACTGAAGAGCCTCGGCGTCGAGCGCACCGCGTTCGAAGGCACCTTCTATTCGCCGCTCGCCTTCCCTGGCCTGGTCGGTGAGAAGTTCGAACGCCGCCGCAACGGCGTGCGCGAGCGCGCGGTGGTCAAGACCAGCGAAGACGCCTTCGACTTCCTGCTCTCGGGCGGCGTGGGCGGCATTCCCTTCGCCGCGTTCGCCGGCAGCAAGCCCGAGCTCTACGGCACCTGGCAGCGCCTCTCGTACGGCTCGAAGGACGTGAAGGAACTGACCGTCTTCATGGCCCGCGTGAAGGAGCGCATCGAGCGGCAGGGCAAGGTCGGCTCGTCCGCTCCGTCCGCCACGGCTGCGCCCGTCGACCAGGTGTGGAACTCGCTGTGCACCGACGAGGGCTACGCCGCGCTCGACGGCCTCGACAAGGCCAGCTTCGACCACGCCCGCAAGGCGTGGCTGGGCACGGTCACCCCCGAGACGCTGCGGCTGACCGGCACCAAGCACCCCGACTCCACCAGCCACCGCGCCGAGCAGTTGGCCCGCGCCGAGAAGGCCGGTGAGGGTGACGCGAAGCGCGCGCTCTCGCACCTCGAATGGCACCCGCTCATCGAGGCCCGCCAGGAGTTCGACGAGACGCTCGCCGACCTGCTGGGCAGCTGCAACGAAGTGCTGCTCGACTACGAAGGCCGCACCATCAACCCCGAGTGGCTCGAGGTGCCCGAGAAGGTCGTGCTCGCGCTGCTGCGTCACGGCGTGGTGCCCGGCGACGAGCGCCACCTGCTCTTCCGCGTTCCCAACCCCTGGCTCGAGCAGGACGAAGAGAAGATTTCGAAGCTGCTCGCCATGGTGGCGCGCACCAACTTCCTCTTCCACCTGGCGGCCGAGAAGCTGGGCTTCGAGCCGAAGCAGAACGCCATCTACGACGTGTCGGTACCGCAGGTGAACGCCCGCACCGACGTGGGCGCACTGCAGAAGATCGGCACGCTGTACCTGGCCGCCATCGACTCGCTCTTCAACGGCCCGCCCGAGCGCATCGACCGCTTCCTCTCGGCGCGCATTCCGGTCGCCAGGCGCGCCGCGCTCATCGCCAAGGTCTCGAAGGTGCGGTTGATGCCGCTGGTCGAGAACGTCGGTGCGCTCTCGCACCTGCCCGACCTGCTCGAGGCCTTCTACGTCACCCTCGAGCGCAACCGCGGCATCGCCGGCCTGCCCACCACCGAGACCTTCGTCACCCGGTTCGACGGCAGCGGCGCGCAGGTGCGCGTCTTCGTCGCCATGAGCGACACCGCCGAGCAGAGCGGCAAGATGGCCACCGACGCCGCCTACACCCTCACCATCGCCAACCGGGAAGAGGCCGAGCGACGCCTCGCGGTGCACGCTGCGCGCATCGGTGCGCCGGCGCCGAAGGTGGCCTTCCTCATCGGCAGCGGCCGCGCGGGCTTCCGAGGCGGCTTCGACCCCACGCACGAAGGCGTCATCACCCAGTTCAGCCGCGCCGACGGCGTCACGCTGCAGGGCATTCGCGCCGACGACCTGGCCGGCACGAAGACCCTGGCCGCCCGGTTCCGCGAGGTGGTGGCGAAGAAGACGCCGCTGACCGTCAACGCCGCCGACCGCGACGTGCTGCGCACCATTCTCGAAGAGGGCGTCAAGGCGCACACCGCGACCTTGCTGCGCATCGCGCCCATCATCAGCTCGTTCGGTGGGCTGGTGCCGCAGACCCGCGTGCGCATTCGCGCCACCGGTTCGACCAACTACGGCCGCTCGATTCCCGAGTACCCGGAAGAGTGGGGCGGTGGCACCCGCCTGCCCGACAACCGCGACCTGCGTGACGAGTGGCCCGAGGGCGTCTCGCTGCCTCGCGCCATCGTCTACAACCTGGGGCTGACCACGCTGGGTCTGCCTGCGGTGACCAGCGACCTGGCGGCACTCGACAAGCGCGCCGCCGTGCTGCTCGAGCGCGTGGTGCCCGGCTACCGGGAAATCATGGCGACCGAGCTGCCCTTCTTCGTGAAGGAAGCGGCCTCACTCGTCTTCGGCCGCCGCTTCGCCGAGACCACCGAGAAGCACATTCTGCGCGCCACCGCCGCGCTCTGGGCCGACGTGAAGCCCCGCGCCGACCTGCTCGCGCCCACCTGCCTCTTCGCCATGCTCTACCTGCGCTACGTGGCCGAGGACTCGGACAGTTGGGACGAGACCAAGGACCACGAGAGCCTCGCCACCCGCGAGAGCGAGCTCATTCGCGACACCTCGAGCGGCGCGTTCTCGTCGCTGTGCGCCCACCAGCCGGGCGAGCGGTGGACCGTGCTGCAGTCGCTGCTCGACACCGAAGACGCCAACCGCCTGCTGCTGGCCCGCGAGCTCACCATCGAAGAGAAGCGGGAGTTCGTCGACCTGAGCATCGACGGGTGGCTGCGCACGCTCGACGCGTCGCTGGCCCGCGAGCTGCGGCGTGAATGGTCGGCCCTGCGGGAGCTCGACAAGTCGACGCTCACCGTGCGTGCGATTCGGCAGCTCATCGACAACGAGAAGCTGCGCGGCAGCCTCGGGGCGTGAAGCGTCGTCGGCGGGAGGCCGCTTCGAGGCGGCCTTTCGCAAGGAGGAGGGAGTGCGCTACGAGCCAGATGAACATCGGGCTGCACTGGCGAAACTGAGTGAGACGTCCAGCCGTCGTCGGCTCTTCTTCGCGCTCTGGTGCATGGAGCCGCTCTGGCAATGGGCTGGCGACACGCTGGTCGAGGAACTCAAGCGCCAGTTGGTGATGATCGACACCATCCTCGAAGGTCGACCGCTGAGTGAAGAGCTGCGTTCGCTTCGCGCGTCGACGCCGGTGTTCATCGTCTCCGGCTGACGCGTCAGGGCAGCAACTTCGGGCACAGCCCCACGCCCGCATCGCCATGGTCGACGATGCAGATGCCGCCCTGGCACGCACAGCCGTCCGGGCACGGGCAGGGCACCTGACAGATGCCGCTGCACTCTCCGGCGGGCGTCAGGTTGAGACACGTCGGGCTGGGGTCGCGCGCGCAGACCAGCCCGTTGCCGCACGCCCGGTCCAGGTGCGCGGCGATGACGCCGCACGAATCGCCCACCTGGTCGCTCGCGGCACAGCTCGCCAGCAGCAGCGCGCCCAGCAGCCGCCAGCTCACGGGTTGCGCACGCAGTCGTAGGTCAGCGGAATGCGCGTTCCCAGATCGACCACCTCGAAGTCGGCCGGCGTGAGCACGCTGAGCGCGGTGGAGTCGACGATGCCCACCTCGCTCCACTTGTGCGTGGTGAACCGGTCCGACTGAATGGTGACCGGAATGTTGCCGCCGTCGCTGAGCACCATGCCGTACTTCTTGAGCGCCTTCGCGATGACCCTCGCGCCGGGCGCCGTCAGCCGCGTCTCGTCGAAGCTGGCCTTGAGCCTGAAGCGAACGCCGTAGGGAGGCGCCGAAGCCGGCCCGCTCGGCCCGCCAGCGTGCGTCGCCGGGTGCACGTACACGCCAGCCTGCATTCGCGCGTTGGGAAGAATGAAGCGCAGCGCGTGCGGCACCTCGCCCGCGAAGACCTCATTGGCATTCACCATGAACGCCGACACCGGCAGCCCCGCCGCGTCGGTCGAGGTGCACTGCTCGCCACGCAACGTGTCGGGGTAGTGCTTCGTCAGGTCCCACACCACCAGGCAGGCAGTCTCGACGGTGCCGTTGGCCAGTTGGTTGCCCTGGTACAGCTCGTACAGCTTGTTCTCGCTGCCAGAGAGCACCAGCAGGTGGCAGTCGCCGCCGCCCGTGCACGCGTACCCCGTCTCGCCCTCGGTCGCGCCCACCGTGGGCAGCGGCATGGTCGAGGGCATCGGCTCGCAGTCCGGCAGGTAATAGGTGCTCGCGCCCACCACCGTCACCCGCGGCGTGCCGGCTGGCGCGTCGAGCACGTGTATCGAATCGTCGGTGCGGAAGGTGTTCGACCCCCAGCCCCCCATGCTCGTCAGTTGGCCGATGATGGTCGCCGATTCCGCGGACACCGGGAGCGTCGACACGTCCTTGTTCCACGGGCCGCTGGTCAGGAACACGCCCCCGCCACTCGACGCGGTCCCACCGCCGGTGGCGCCGCCACCCGTCGCGTTCCCACCGCCGGTGGAGCCGCCACCCGTCGCAGTCCCGCCGCCGGTGGCACCGCCACCCGTCGCAGTCCCACCGCCGGTCCCTCCGTCTGCGCCAGCAGCGGTGTCGTTGCAGGCAGGGAGGAGCAGGACCAGGGCGCCCAGCAGGAGCAGTCGCATGGCGCGCGACGCTACTGCGCCGCTGCCGTCACTTCACCACCCGCAGGGTGACGTCGGTCTGCTTGAGCACGTTGTTGATCTGCTGCGCCATCACCTCGAGCTCGGCCAGCGTCACCTTGCCTGCCTGCAACTGCGCCACCCACTGCGGGTCGGGCGTCTGCGCCACCCGCTCCACCTCGAAGTCCACGCCCAGGTACAGCGCCAGCGGCGTGTTCGAAATGCCGCGCGCCTGCCAGTCGAGGCACTTGCGCTTCGAGAACAACTGAAAGCTCTGGGCCAGAATCGGCCGCACGTGCGTGGGGTCGATGAGGAAGTCGTCGTGACGCGGGTGCGGCACGGTGATGGCGATGCGCGCGTCGGCGCGGCACACCCGGTACAGCTCCTTCATCACCCCCAGGTACACCTCGCTGCTCTGGCCCAGGTGCTCGAGCACGTGGTGCAGCCGCACCTCGTCGACGCTGTCGCTCGCCCACGGCCAGGGAAAGACCTCGAGGTCGACCCGCAGCTCGGGCTCTGCGAACTTGTCGACGTTCAGGTACCCCGCCAGCCGCTCGTGCCCACACCCCAGGTTGAGCTTCATGGCTTCCCAGCCTGCCAGAAGCGGCGCCAAAACCTGTCAACGAGGGTGACAATGGTGTGCGATCGGCCGGGCTTGCCAGCCGTTTGCTCTCAGGAATCGAGAGAAATTCAAACAATTCAACCCGTTAGGCAACGAGAACTGCCCACGGGCGATAACACCTCATGCGCTCGCTGCTCGCCTCGCTCGCCGTGGTCCTCGCCCTGCCCACGCTCGCCGCTCCCTGCTCGGAATTGCCCGTGCTCTTCGTGGTGCAGGACAAGTCGGGCTCGATGAACTTCGCGCCCGACGGCACCACCGCCTCGGCCACCAACCCCTCGAAGTGGAGCATCGCGCAAGACGTGGTGCCCGCCCTGGCCACCCAGTTCGCCAACCGCTTCCGCTTCGGCGCCGAGATGTTCCCTGGCGCGACCACCACCTTCAACTGCACCACCGGCTCGGTGGTCGCTCCCGTGTCGGGCTCGCCCGCTGGCGTGCAGAGCGCCTATGCGAGCGCCGTCGCCGGCGGCGGCACTCCCACCGCGACCTCGCTCTCGCTCGCGCAGAGCTACCTGGCCGGCCAGGCCCTCACCACCCCGGCGTACGTGCTGCTCATCACCGACGGGTTGCCCAACTGCAACCTCGCGCTCAACCCGGCGGCCTGCACCGCCACCACGCCCGGCTGCGGCAACAACTCGTGCGGCCTGGGCGCGAAGGACTGTCTGGACGACAACTCGACCGTCGCCGCCGCGCGAGCGCTCTTCGCCGCGGGCATCAAGGTCTTCGTGGTCGGCTTCGATTCGACGCTCACCATCGGCAACAACAAGGCGGTGCTCGACGCCATCGCCAACGCGGGCGGCACCGGCAGCGCCGCTGTCGCCACCAACCAGGCGCAGTTGACCGCCACCCTGAACCAGATTGCCCTCAACACCGCGACCTGCTGCCAGGACGTGTGCACCGCCGGCGCGCAGCAGTGCACCGCCAACGGCCAGCAGCAGACCTGCAGCCTCGACAGCTCCATCGGCTGTACCACCTGGACCACCCACACCTGCCCGTCGATGAGCGCCTGCACCAACGGCACCTGCGTCACCTGCCAGAACGCCTGCACCGCCGGGGCGACCCGCTGCAGCGCCAGCGGCGACGCCGAGCAGTGCACCATGGGCGCCTCGGGCTGCACCCAGTGGACCACCGGCCAGGTCTGCGGCTACGGCGAACTGTGCAGCGGCGGCCAGTGCGGGAGCTGCCAGGCATGCACCATCGGCGCCTCGCGCTGCAACGCCAACGGCGGCGTCGACACCTGCGACTGGAACCTCATCTCGGGCTGCACGCAGTGGACGAGCACGCCCTGCACCTCGGGCTCGGTCTGCGCCAACGGCAGCTGCGCGGCCTGCAATTCGACCTGCACCGCCGGCGCCACCCGCTGCAACGGCAACGGCGTCGAGACCTGCGTCGCCGATGCCAGCGGCTGCACGCGGTGGAACCCCACCCAGACCTGCACCACCTTCTGCAGCGGTGGCGCGTGCGGCACCTGCGGCACCAGTTGCACGCCCGGTGACGCGCGCTGCGATGGCTCGGGCGTCGACACCTGCATCATCGACGCGAACAACTGCCCGGCCTGGGGCCCCACCCAGCACTGCGCGGCCGGCGCTTTCTGCGAGACCGGTGCCTGCATGCAGTGCGCGACGAGCTGCACTCAGGGCGCCAGGCAGTGCGGCCCCAACGGCACCACCCAGGTCTGCCAGTTGGCCACCACCGGCTGCACCGAATGGGTCACCACCGGCACCTGCAACACGGCCGCGGGCGAGCACTGCGACACCGGCGTGTGCATTCCCGCCTGCCACGACGCCTGCACGGCCGGCGCCGCCCAGTGCGCGGCGAACGGCGTGCCGCAGACCTGTCAGACCGCGGCCAGCGGCTGCACCGCATGGCACGACGAGCCCGCCTGCGACGCCACCTCGATGTGCCAGGCCGGCGTGTGCCGCACGAAGTGCTCGGGCGGTGAGCTCGAGACCTGCCCCGCAGGCACCGTCTGCACCGGCACCTCCGACGGGCAGCTCTGCCTGCCTGGCAGCGCCGACGCGGGTACGCCCTCGTCGACCGATGCGGGCCTCGGCACCGGCACGCTGCTCGACGGCGGAACCGGCATGGGCGGCGGCATCGGCGCCCAGACCATGGGGTGCAACTGCAGCGTGTTCGACGGCTCGGTGCTGCCGCTGCTGGGCTTCGCGGTGCTCGCGCTGCGCCGTCGCTCACGCTGACCGAACGCCCTCGCTGGCCGACTACTTCTTGTTGGTCGTCGAGGGCGGCGCGTTCATCAGCCGCTTCAGCGCCTGGTAGCGCTGGTGGTAGGCGAGGTTGAGCGGGTCGAGCTGCAGCGCGCGCTCGAATTCCTTCTGGGCGCTCCCGAATTCCTTCTGCGATTCCCAGGCGCTGCCCGTCGTGTAGTGCAGGTGGGCGGTGCCCTCGACGCGCTCGCGGGTGGCGAGGAACTTCCGGCGCGCCTGGTCGAGCTCGGTGACCGACACGCCTCCGGCGATGCACCGCGCCACGCCCTTCCAGTTCGCGCGGCCGGCGTCGTACTCGAGTCGGCTCTTGGCGTGGCCGATGACCAGCATCGCCTCGTCCATGCGCTTCTCGACGGCGTCGAGCTGCTCCTTCTGCTTCGCCGAGGCCTTCTCGCGCAGGTCGGCGAACACCTTCTTCGCGTCGCGCACCCGCTGGCGCACGTCGGCGAAGTCGACGTCTTCGAAGACCGAGAGCAGGTCGTAGTGCGTGCCCGAGATGCGCTTGCGGTAGCCCGCCAACACCTCTTCGGTCTTCGGGTCGTCCTTCTCTTCGACCCGGCCCGGAGAGCTCTGGTAGCGCGGCAACCCCTTCATCAGGTTGCCCAGGTCGTCGCGCTGCGCGGGCGTCAGTTCGATGAACTGCACGCCGAAGCCCACCGCCATGCCCCAGGCGCGCGACTGCTCGAGCGTCACGTGGCGCACCACCTCGGCCTTCAGCGGAAATTCGCCGTCGGGCAACATCAGCCCGACCTTGAAGCGCGCGAACATCGACGGGAAGGGGCCTTCGGTGTGCAGGAACATGCCGCCACGCGAGACGTCGGTCGAGCGCAGCACGCGGAAGCCGGCGGCCTGGTCGTAGACCCGCGTCTCGTACGAAGCGACGTGGCGGCTGTCGGCCGGCTGCGGCGTGGGTGCGGTGAAGAGCTTGCCCGAGCCCGAAGGGCTGCTCTTGATGCCCGACCCCGACGGGCTGCTCTTGACCCCCGGGTTCGAGCCGCTGCTGACGGCGGGAATGCCGCGCGCCGGGGTGTGGGCGGGCCGCGAGCTGGTGGTCGCGCCACCCGCGGGCGGCACGTAGGCCGGGTTCGAGCCCGTGGCGGGGCGCGTGGCCGGAGGTGGGGTGAGCGCCTGGTGGTTGCCAGTCGCCGGCGTCGCGGGGTTGGTGAGGGGCCGCGCGCCCGGAGCACCCGGAGGCGGCGTGAAGGCCGAATTGGCGCTCACTGCCGCTGCGTAGGGCGTGCTCGCCGAGGGCCCCGGCACCCATGCAGGCGTCGAGCCCGTGCCCGGGGGCTGCGGCGGCTGGGCCGGTGGCCCCGACGGCGGCCGGGGAGCGGGAGGCCCCGAGCCGGGGCGCCCTGACTGGGGTACGAAAGCGGGGTTGAGGCCCGAGCCAGCCGCGGGAAAGCCGTGGGCGGCGGTCGAGCCCGGCGCACGGTAGGGCGCCACGCCCACCATGGTCGCTTCGAGCGCCTCGCGGAACTCGTCGGCGCTCTGCCACCGGTCCTCGGGCGACTTGGCCAGGGCCTTGAGAATGGCGGCCGACACGCCCGGGTGCACGGCGGCGTTGACTTCGTGCGGCGGCGTCGGTGCGGTGATGCGGTGGGCGATGAGCAGGTCGGCCACGTTGCTGCCGGTGAAGGGCAGCTTGCCGGTCGCCATCTCGTACGCGATGACGCCCAGTGAATAGAGGTCGGTGCGGCCGTCGACGTTCTCGGCCGCGGTCTGCTCGGGCGCCATGAACTCGGGCGTGCCCATGATCATGCCTGCCGCGGTGCGCTGCCCCGCCAGCTCGGTCGCGAACAGCTTGGCGATGCCGAAGTCGAGAATCTTGGCGAAGTGATCGTTGCGCCCGCGCTTGATGAGAATGACGTTCTCGGGCTTCAGGTCGCGGTGCACCACGCCGTGCGAGTGCGCCGCCTGCAACGCGTCGCACACCTGCGAGACGATGTGCACCAGCAGCGCGTGACCCACCGGGCGGGTGATCTCGGAGAGCGCGCGGCCCTCCAGGTACTCCATGATGAAGTAGTACCGGTTCGGCGGAATCAGGTTGAGGTCGATGATGGTGACGATGTGCTCGTGACCGATCACGTTCGCCGCGCGGGCCTCGGCATAGAAGCGCTGCACCAGCGACACGTTCGAGGCCAGGTGCTCGTGCAGCACCTTGATCGCCACCTTGCTGCCGATGCTCGCCTGCTCGCCCAGGTACACCGTGCCCATGCCGCCGACGCCCAGCTTCCGCACCACCTTGAAGCTGCCGATGTTCGCGCCGATGAGCGGGTCGGTCTCGTTGCCCGTCGGCGGCGGCGGTCCCGAAGGCGTCGCGTGCAACTGCGCGCCGTTCGGCGCCGGAGTCGCCGCCATGGGCGTCGCCGAACGCACCATTCCCGAGCCCGCAGCCGCAGGTGAACCCTGGGGACGACAGGGCTCATTCGTGGGGTGTTCCTGCTGACAGTTGACGCACTGCACGAAGAGTTCCGGTTCTACCACAGCCGCCTCCAGGCGGATCACCCAGAACGGGTGATTTCCAGGTAGGTACCGCGTCGGCACCCACCCGGCCCCACCTCGCTCACTTCGGGGCGCTGACCGTCTTGAAGTCGCCCGCCTTGATGAGCACCACCTTCGAGGGGTCGATGTACTTCTTCACCGACGCGTTCACCTCGTCGACCGAGACCTTCTTGAAGGCCTCGTCGAGCGCCGCCTCGAACTCCATCGTGCGCCCTTCCTGGCTCAAGCTGGTCAGCACCATCACCAGCTCGTCGTCGTTGGCGCGGCCCTGGAAGCGCTGCTGCATCAGCTCCGAGCGAATCGCCTCGAGCTCTTCCCTGGTGATGGTGGTCCAGCGGGCCAGCTCGGAGGTCAGGCTCTTCTCGACCGCCGCCACGTTCTGTGGCGCGTAGATGACGTTGGTCATCACCGTGGCGTGCTCGTTCTTCGGATCGGCCGAAAGCCAGCCGTACGCGCCGTACGACAGGCCCTGCTTCTCACGCAAGGTCGCGAACAGCCGACCCGACGGCCCGCCACCGAGCACCTGCGCCGCCAGGAACAGCGCCGGGTAGTCGGGCGCCTGGTCGTTGAGCGGCACGCTCAGGCCGGCCCCCATCCACGCGTTGGCCTTGTCGGGCGTGGGCAGCACCTTCACCGCCGGCGTGGTGGCCACGAAGGGGTCGGTGGCCCGCTCGTACTTTTCCTTCGACGACCAGTTGCCCAGCGCGCCGCTCATCGCCTTCTCGACCTCGGCCGCGTCGACGTCTCCCACCACCGCGATGCTCGCGTTCTGCGCCCCGTAGAAGCGCGCGTAGAACGCCTTGACCTGCTCGGCGGTCACCGCCTTGAGCTCGGTGGCCGCGTCGGCCATGCTCGGGGTCGCGTTGATGTGGTCGGCCGGCAGCGCGCTCAGCGCCCGCGCCAGCTCGGTGAACCCCAGCGCCTGCGGCTCGGCCTTCATCGCGTCGAGCTGGGCGAGCTGCTCCTGCTTGAGCACTTCGAGCTCCTTGCCGTCGAGCGCCGGCGCCTTGAGCACGTCGGCGATCAGCGAGAGCACCTCGGGCAACTGCGGCCGCTGGGTGGTCGCCACCAGCATCACGCTCTGCCCGTTGCCGCCGACCTGCAGCTGCGACTTGAGCCGCTCGAGCGCCGAGCGGAAGTCCTTGTACCCCAGCTTCTGCGTGCCGCGGCCCAGCAGGCTCGACGTCAGCCCCGCGATCGCGCGCTGGCCCTTGAGCGTGTCGGCGGTCCCCAGCTTGAGCTCGATGGCCACCTTCACCGACTGGGCGCGCGTCTTCTTGGCCAGCACCATCAGCTTCGCGCCGTTGGCCAGGGTCGAGCGCTTGAGCCGCGCCTCGATGTTCTTGACGCTCGGGTCGAAGGCCTCGCCCTGCTGCACCGCTTCGCCGCCCACGTAGCCGGCCAGCACCGCCTTCGCGTCGGCCGCGTCGGGCACGTCGGCGCGATCGGGCTTCGTGGTCGGCACGTATTCGCCCAGGGTGCGGTTCTGGGGCTTGAAGTACTTCGCCCACACCCGCTCGACGTCGGCGGTCTTCACAGCCTTGAGGCGATCGCGCAGCAGGTAGAACAGTCGCCAGTCGCCCTTGGGTGCCCAGTTCGAGAGCAGAAAGCCCATGGTGTCGGCGCTCGAGAGCTCCTGCTCGTACTGCGAGAGCCAACCGTCGCGCGCACGGGCCACCTCGTCGTCCTTCAGCGGCTTCTGCACTTCGGTGGTCGACAGCAGCAGGTCGCGCGCGGCGCCGGTCTGGTCGCCTTCCTTGAACATCACGTTGCAACTGAAGAGCCCCGGTTCCTTGAGCTCGTCGAGGTCGCAGTTCGCCGAAGCGCCCTTCTTGCCGTCGACGATGGCCTGGTGCAACCGGCCCTGCGGCACGTCGCCCAGCACGCCCTGCAACACCATCAGCGCGGGGTAGTCGGGGTCGCTGACCGCGGGAATGCGCCACGCCGCGATGAGCGCCGGAGCGCCGCCCACCCGACGCACCGTCACCGCACGCTCGCCGTCCTGCGTGGGCTCACTGGTGAAGGTGTCGACCAGCGAACGGGTCGGCCGGGCCAGCTTGCCGAAGGTGTCGGCGATGAGCTTGAAGGCCTTCGCCTCGTCGAACTTGCCCGAGACCACCAGCACCGCGTTGTCGGGCTGGTAGTAG
>CAIWFK010000296.1 GCA_903911905.1 uncultured Myxococcales bacterium | reverse complement strand
GGGCCCCTCGCCGACGCGGGCACCATCGAGGTGCCGCTGGAGCACTCGGGCGACCACGTGAAGCCGGTGCTCGAAGGACACGGTCGCGCGGCGCACACGGACTTCAAGGTGCTCAAGCGCAAGGGCGTGTACTCGCTGGTCGAGGTGAAGCTGATCACCGGCGTGCTCCACCAGGTTCGAGCGCACCTGGCGGCCATCGGCGCGCCGATCGTCGGTGATGTGCTGTACGGCGGTCGGCCTGAAGAGGGGTTGAGCCGCTTCTTCCTGCACGCGGCCTCGCTGGCCATCACCCACCCCACCACGCGGAAGTGGTTGGTGGTCGAGAGCCCCCTGCCCCGTGAGCTCAACGAGGTGCTTTCGCGCCGGGTGCCGTAGATGACCCGGGCCATCATCCACCTCGACATGGACGCGTTCTACGCGTCGGTCGAGCAGCGTGATCGCCCTGAGCTGAAAGGGAAGCCGGTGATCGTCGGTGGGCACCCGCAGCGTGGGGTGGTGCTGGCTGCGTCCTACGAGGTGCGGCCTTTCGGCGTGCGCAGCGCGATGCCGATGGCCCGGGCGCACAAGGCCGCGCCGAAGGCGATCGTGGTCGCGCCCCGGTTCCACGCCTACGTCGAGGCCAGTGAAGCAGTCTTCCGCATCTTCGAGTCGGTGACGCCGATGATCGAACCCCTGTCGCTCGACGAGGCGTTCCTCGACGTGACGGCGTCGTTGGGGCTGTTCGGGTCGGCCGCGTCGATCGCTGCGTCACTGCGCCAGCGCATCGCGAAGGAGGTCGGGCTGCCCGCCTCGGCCGGCATCGCCGACGTGAAGTTCGTGGCGAAGATCGTCTCGGACCTGGCGAAGCCGAACGGGCAGAAGGAGATTCCCACCGGGACCTCGCGCGAGTTCCTGGCGCCCTTGCCCATCTGGCGGCTGTGGGGCGTGGGGCCCAAGACCGAAGAAGTGCTCGGGCGGCTGGGCTTGAAGACCATCGGCGACGTGGCGGCGCGCGAGCAGCACTGGCTGACCAAACACCTGGGAGCTGGCGGGCAGCACCTGTGGGAATTGAGCCAGGGCATCGACCCCCGCGAGGTGGTGCCCGATCGCGAGGCGAAGAGCGTTGGTGCGCAGGACACGTTCGACGAAGACCTCCTGGGTGAAGCCGCGTTGACGCCGCACATCCACTCCCAGGCGCTGCGCGTGGGGCGCCGGCTCCGCCGAGCAGGGGTGCGGGCGCGGGTGGTGCAGTTGGTGGTGAAGTACGACGACTTCACGTCGATCAGCCGGCGCGTCACCCTGCCCGCCGCCACCGACGATGGGCAGTTGTTGTACCGGGAGGCGATTGGGCTGCTTTCTCGGGTTGACCTGGGAAGGCGCATTCGACTCACTGGTGTCGCGGGGCAGGAACTGACGAGCGGAGAGGCGCAGCTTGGGCTCTTCGCGGCCGACGCTCCGAAGAAGCAGGAGAAGTTGAACAGCGTGCTCGATCAGATCGCGACGAAGTTCGGCAACCACGCGGTGGTCACGGCAGACTTGAAGAGGGAGCAGGACAGCGATGACCCGCGCGATGGGTTCTACCGGGAAGAGAAGCGCGAGACGGCGGTGAAGGCCGAGCAGCAACGTACGAAGACCGGGCTGACCGTCGAACGAGACGAGGAATGAACATGACGCGCAGATGCTTGATTGGCCTGATGCTGCCGGTGATGGTCGGGTGTCAGCACGCCGAGACGAGGCCCATTCCGCCGGAACTCCCGGCCGAGTTGATCGAACTCCACGCCCGCCGCGTGCGCTGCCTCGAGGCGCACAAAGGGTCCACTTCGATCTTCCCTCCCGAGTGCGAAACCTTCGACCAGCAGGCTGCGGCGCGGCTCGAAGTCGTCATCACGCAGTACGGGTGGCCGACCGCGAAACGCGTCGGTGAAAAAGCTCGCGAAGCGGCGTTCATGGTGATCCAGCACGCGCCCCCGTCGTTCGACCCGCTGCGAGAAAAGGTGTTGCCCGACCTCCAGGCCGAGGTGGTTCGAGGCGAGGAGTCTGGCGCGGAACTGGCCCTGTTCACTGACCGACTGTTGGTGCATCAGGGGCGCCCACAGCGCTACGGCTCTCAGTTCCATCGGGTCGATGGTGGCATGGCCCCACACCCCATCGAAGACGAAGCGCACGTCGATGAGCGGCGTCGGCAGATGGGGTTGCAGCCTTTCGCGCAGTACGCCGCGGGCTTCGCGCACTGGGACGACCCGCCAGACGCTGGCCAGTGAGCCGCGCGGCGTCGGGTCGTCAGCCGTGCCGCGACGCCTTCACCGAGAGCATCGGCAGCAGTGGCGATTCAGGGCGGACCGTCAACTGCTGGTGGAGCGGATCGACCAGCAAGTCGAGTCGCTCGAGCAAGATTTGTCCGAAGAGAGGCTCGGACGTCGGAGGCCCAACCAGGCACTCGAAGATGCCCTGGCGGTTTCCGACCCGCACCGTCACCGGTCCCGCGAGGTCCCAGTCAACCTTTCGCTCATCTGCAAACGAGACCACCGTCTTGCCCCGCCGCTTGAGCCCGAGGTGATCGACCACGTCCTCGGGCAGCACGAGCATGACCGCGCCCGTGTCGACCAGCGAGCGCGTCGAGTACCGGCGAACCGAGCCGGCCGGCACCAGCCCCGCCTCGGCGTTGTCGGCGTCGTTGGTGTTCTCGAGATCGATGGTGACGTGCACGGCGCCCATGCGATCATTCTCGCATGAACCGAACGTGACGGCACAGGGCCCTGACCCGCGGCGACGCCTTCAGGCAGGCACGCGATAGGCTGCCACGGGCGGGACCGACGTCCACATGCGCCTGCGCGAAATGCTCGCAAACATCCCTAAGCGCAAAGGTCGAGGGCGAGCGACGAGGGCCATGAACGACGCGTGCTCCCCATTCAGGCCGACCCGACTCAGCGCAGGGTTTGCGCGACTCCGACCTCGCGACTCGTCCGACGCATGATTTTCGCAGCCAACCGGCTGACCTCCCTCAAGGCGCGGCGGCACCACATTCGCATCGGTGCCCCTCATGAACGCGACCGAGTTGCTCGCGAAGTACGACGTCCCCGGCCCCCGCTACACCAGCTACCCGACGGTCCCCTACTGGACGAAGGCGCCGACCTCGGAAGAGTGGCTCACGCACCTCGAGAAGGCGATCGCCCGGTCCACCGCCGCCGGTGAAGGAGCGTCGCTCTACCTGCACATTCCGTTCTGCAAGAGCCTCTGCCACTACTGCGGCTGCAACACCTTCATCTCGCGCGACGCCTCGGTCAGCGAGCCCTACGTCGACGATCTCCTCACCGAATGGAGCCTGTACGCAGAGCGCCTGGGCAAGGTGAAGGTGAATGAAGTGCACCTGGGCGGCGGCACTCCGACCTACCTGACGGCGGCGCAGTTGCAGCGCCTGCTCGGCGGGTTGTTCTCTCAGATGGAATTGGGCCCCGACGCCGAGCTGTCGATCGAAGTCGACCCGCGCACCACCCAGGCCGATCAGCTCGAGGTGCTCGCGAAGCTGGGCTTCCGCCGCATCTCGCTGGGCATCCAGGACTTCGACCCCACGGTGCAGCACGCGGTGAACCGCACCCAGAGCGTCGAGCAGGTGCGAGAGGTCACCGAGACCGCCCGCCGGCTGGGGTTCACCAGCATCAACTACGATCTCATCTACGGCCTGCCCAAGCAGACCGCCGATTCCGTGCTGCGCACCATCGAGACCGTGAAGGGCCTGCGGCCCGATCGCATCGCGTTCTACGGCTACGCCCACGTGCCGTGGATGAAGGCCGTGCAGCGCCGCTTCGAGGACTCCGACGTGCCGGGCGGCACCGAGAAGCGCCGCCTCTACGAACTGGGCCGCGACGCGCTCGAAGCCGCGGGCTACCGGGAAATCGGCCTCGACCACTTCGCGCTCGAGGGCGACGGCCTGTGGAAGGCGTACGGCGAGGGCAAGCTGCACCGCAACTTCATGGGCTACACCGAGCGGCGCACCATGCCGATCTTCGGGCTGGGCGTGTCCTCCATCGGCGACACCTGGACGGCGTACGCGCAGAACGAGAAGACCGTACCCGAATGGCACGCGCGGCTGGCGAAGGGCGAACTGCCCATCGTGCGCGGGCACGTACTGACCGACGAGGACCAGGTGCTGCGCCGCCACATTCTGGCGGTGATGACCCAGTTCGAGACCGACTGGTCAGGCGACCGCGTCGAGTACCTGGGTGAGGTGCCTCAGAAGCTGACCGAGATGGCGCGCGACGGGCTGATCGAGATGCGCTCGGGCGGCGTGCACGTGACCGATGCGGGCAAGCCGTTCGTTCGCAACGTGTGCATGGCGCTCGACGCGCGGTTGGCGCGGCAGGCGCCGGACCGGCCCATCTTCAGCCGCACGGTGTGAGCGCTACGGCATCAGGTTGAGACAGCTCTGCGGCCGTCGTCCCTTCAGCTCCATCAGCGCGGGGTCGGTGACTTCGCAGAGCAGCTCGATGCCGTAATACATGCGCCGCCAGTACGCCTCGTCGCGGGGGTCGTCCTTCTTCAGGCTGGGCAGGAAGATGGTCTCGATCTTCTTGAGCACCGCCTCACGCTGCACCCCGCTCCACTGCCTGGTGAGCGGCGTCTTCAGGAACAACTCGCGCAGCTCCTTCTCGTCATGTTGCTGACCCCACATCGAAGGCTCGGTGCGCAAGAGCGTGCGTTCCGACGCCAGGTTCCCGACCAGCATCATGCGCCACATGCAGGGGCGTTTCTCGGGCGGGAAGTTCTCGAGCGAGGTGCGCATCGACTCGAGCTGCCTCGTCGCGATCGACGGCGCCATGATGCGGGTGTTCGACACGCGCTCCTCGAGTTCGGAAAGCGAGAGGCTGGTGAGCGCCGAATCGTACATGTCCAGGCCGGGGCACGCTGGCGCCACGGGAGGAGGCGGCGTGGCCATCACCGCCGGAACGGGATCAGCGCGACGAGTCACCAGAAAGACCGCACCGCCGCCGAGCAGCAGGAGCAACGCGCCGGTCAGCAGCAGCACGGGAGCGTCGGTGCGACGCGAGGGCCCGGGCACGACGACCGCCGCGGGCGCACCGGGAGATCGGTGTGGCGCCGCGGGCGTGGCCATCGCGACCGAGGTCGGTCCCAGTTCATCGGGGAGCGTGGCCGACAGCCCGGGGTCCAAACCCTGGAGCGCGCGGGCAAAGCTGGCCACGTCGGGGTACCGCTCGCCCGGTGACTTCGCCGTGGCGCGCGCGATGACCTGATCGATGGCCGCCACCCCCAGCGACGGCGTGGGCTCGTTCAGTTGCTTGAAGAAGAGCTGGGTGAGCGAGCCCTCGAAGGCCGGGCGCCCGGCGAGCATCTCGTAGAAGACCAGGCCCAGCGCGTAGAGGTCGCATCGACCGTCGAAGTCCTTGGCCTCGACCACCTCGGGCGCCATGTAGGTCGGCGTGCCGGTCGCTCCGCCTTCCTGGGTGAGCCGCGGGGTGTCGAGGACCCGCGCGACGCCGAAGTCGAGCACCTTCACCTGGTAGCCCGAGAGATCGCGTCGCACCCGCAGGTTCTCGGGCTTGATGTCGCGATGCACGATGCCCTTGCCGTGCGCGGCCGAGAGCACCTCGGCCACCTTGACGGCGATCTGCACCGCGTCGGTCACCGGCAGCGTGCGCTCGCGCTCGAGCACCGTGCGCAGGTCTTCACCTTCTGCGTATTCGAACACCAGGTACAACTGCGAGCCCTCGGTGCCCGCATCGAGGAGCTGAATGGCGTTGGCGTGGGCCACGTCGACCGAGGCCTTGCCTTCCCGGCGAAAGCGCTCGGCGAGCGAGGGCTGATTCACCAGGTGTGGGGCCAGGAATTTCACCGCCACCCGCGAGCCGAGCGACTCGTTGCGCGCCAGGTAGACGGTGCCCATGCCCCCCTGCCCCAGCTTCCGCTCGAGTCGGAAACGCCCGCCGACCAGAGAGGGGAGCCCACAGGCCAGACACGCAGAACCACTCGAAATTTCGGCTCCACAGCCGGCACAGACCATACGGCGACCTTATCGATTCGAACGCCGCCCCGCGCGCCTCACACGCAACTGTTGGGAGGCATGGCGGATAATGTCACACACACCCGCTGTACTCGACCCAAAGGGACACCCGATGACCACCGTGAAGAAGACGCAGGCCGCCGCCGCTGCTCCGAAGTCGCAGGGCATCATGATGCCGACGCAGGACCAGCTCATCTCGACCTACCGGTCGATCACCGACGCGGCCGAGAAGAACAAGACCGCGAAGACCCTGGCCAAGGCCCCGGCCGGGTACCAGAAGGCGCCGTCGTACAACATCACCATGCCGCGCCTGCTGGGCGTGACCAAGATGGCGTACGTCATCAAGGGCGAGATCTACGTGAAGACCTCGATTCTCTCGCCGACCGCGAAACCGAAGTGGGAAAAGATCGGCCCCGCGCCGATGTTCTGAACCAACGTCTCGCAGCACCTCGACCCGGCCGGCTCGCGGAAACGAGCTTCGCCGGGTCGAGTCACGTCTGGAGCTTCAGGCCGCTTTGCGTTTGAGCTGGTTGAGCGCCGAGACGATCTTCATCGACTTCTGGCTGAACTCGCCGTCGAGCAGCGCGTCGGCGGCCTTTCGGTCGGTCTTCGAGAGCGCGAGCACCCGCGCCGCGACGGCGTGGAAGTCGCGGTGGGCCGAGTCGATGATGGCCCAGGAAACGTGCGCCTTGCCCTCGCCCGCCAACCACTGCCCGAGCGCACAGGCGTTGAAGTTCGCCGGGTCCTTCTCGGGGGGGCTGGCCGGTGTTGATGGCCTTGCGGAGGTTCACCTTCCATTGCACGTGGGCATGAATGACGTCTTCGAGGTTCATGCGCGCCAGCCCGTGCAAGCTGCGTGCAGTCGTCAAGGAAGCGAAACCACGACCACGCCCCGGGTCATGCAGACCGGGTCGGGTCGCACGGCTACCAGGCCACGCACCACACCAGCCCCCTAGAAGAACTGGACGCCGATGCCGAACTGCAGGTTGAACCACCTCGGGTCGCGGCCGTAGAGCCCCGGGTAGGTCTGCCAGGTGACCTGCCCGCGCACCCGCTCGAGCAGGGTCAGCACCACCACGCCCTCGACCACGCCCTGGGTGCACCAGCGCGGGTCGGTGGCAGTGGCGCACGACATCGAACCGAAGACGTCGTGCACGCCCAACTGCACCCCGCCACGCAGTGCCACCCGCGGCTGCAGGATGGCGTTCGAGAGGAACGAGAGGTGGAACTCGGGGCCGCCGACCAGCTCGAAGCTGAACTTCGTCTCGCCAGGGGTCAGCACCGAGAAGAACTGGTTGAGGGACACGGCGCCCGTGGCCTGGAACCAATGCGTGGCCCACCCGAACGGCACGGCGCTCACTCCGCCCTCGACCACCGTGCCCAGCACGAAATGCCCGGACAGCTTCGGCGGTGAGAATTGAATGTTGTTGAGCGCCAGGCGGCCGCCCGTCTTGGCGATGACGCGTTCGGCGAAGGTCTTCTGCGCGTCGGCCCAGGCGCCCACCACGTCGTCGAGCTCGCGGCGAATCGCCAGCCGGCCCAGCCACGCGTTGTTTCGCGCCAGCCCCAGGTCGGTGAAGTCGAACCCGTACGCGCCCAGCAGACGCATGAAGAAGTCGAACGACGATTCGCCCTCGGCTCGCGCGCGCACCGAGCGCTCGAGCGGGGTCACGCCCGGCACCGTGGGCGCGGGGAAGCCCTGACGACTGAGCGTGCAGTGGTGGTGATAGCCGCTGATCGCGTACTGCAGGGTGGTCTGGGTGGGGCGACAGGTCTCGTAGAGCCGATCGAGCGAGACCTGGAGCAGAATGCGGAAGCGCTCGAGCGCGGGGTCCTGGCAGTCCTTCAGGTGCTCCTCGTGGCCGGGCTCGTACACGGCCAGCATGCAGGTCAGGGGCCGCCATTGTTCGGGCGCCTGCTTCGCCGAGGCCTCGATGAGCGCATCGACGTCGAAGTTCTCGCCGCTCCAGTCGCTCGAGGTCTTCAGCTCGCGGTAGGCGTCGTAGAGGCCCAGGTAGAAGTCGAAGACCCGGAAGTCCTTCTCGAAGAAGCCGACGAAGGCGTTGAGGTGCTCGCTGGCGGTCGGGTACTGCGAGACGGTCAGGCGCATGCGCGAGGCCAGGTCCTTCCGCTCGGCGGCGAGGTTGGCGAGTTCCTTCGCGCGAGCGGTCTCGATGAAGCCGCCGCCCAGCTTGAAGATCTGCCCCAGCAGGCCCTCACTGCGCTCGTCGCGCTCGGTCGAGGCCTCGGGCGGGTAGGCCGAGGTGTCGGGGTCGAGGTAGAGGTGCCGCACGGCGTGGTTGGGCTTGCCGGGCTCGGTGGTGTTGACGTCGCGCCAGACCGAGCGGCCGGTGGCGTCGAGCTGCAGGCGGTTCTCGGCGACCAGGTAGGCCAGGCGCAGCGGGTTGTTGTCGAAGACGCCGCCGTCGATGAAGAGGTCGAGGAACTCGGGCACCAGGCATTCGACGTTCTTGGCGGTCGCGGTCTCGCCGTCGCGCGGGGGCTTCGACAGGCAGTACTCGATGGGCTGAGGCGCGAAGGCCACGGGGAACGCGGCCGAGGCGAAGAGCACGCTGCGCAGTTGGTTCAGGTTGCGGTCGGTGGCCAGCGGGTCGAACTCGTCGTCGACGAAGGGCAGCAGGGGCTGCGGGAGGTGACTCGAGGGAATGACGTAGTTCGAGAGCTTCGGTGCGCGACCTTCTCCTCGGCCGGTGATGCGAATGAGGAACTTCTCTTCGAGCCGGGGAATCGACAGGCCGCGCTGAATCTCCATCTGCTTCGGAGTGACGCGGGTCACCACCACGCCCACCACGAGGTCGCAACTGGTGGGCAGGCCTTCCTTCATGGTGGCGCGCACCCGCTCGAAGCTGTGGTCGAGCGCGTCGCGGGTGAAGAGGCCCGAGGGCGAGGCGCGTTGCTTGTCGAAGAGCGCCTTGAAGCCGACGTCGCCCCAGACCTGCCAGCCCAGGTCGTCGAGCGGCCGGGGGTTGGGGGCACGGCAACTGGCGATGGCGGCGGTGAGCGCATTGACCGAGCCGGCCGAGGCGCCGCTGACGATCTTCAGCTCCATCGCCGGGTCGGCCTTGAGCTGCTCGAGCACCAGGTACATGAAGCCGGCTTCGTAGGTGCCCAACGACACCCCACCCGAGATGGTGACGCCCAGGGGCTTGGGCGGGGTCGAGGGGGCACCTCCGACCTGTGCCAGCAACATCGCGATCAGCAGACTCACGTGCACTCCCTGAGGTGACGAACGGCGATCTTGGCTGAAGTCGCGGTGGGGCGCGCGGGAATCTTGATGGTGGTCAGAGGCCGGGAATCGCGGTGCAGGGCACAAGGGTGCAGACGCCGGCGCTGCGTCGGCGACGCCCACGTTGGCGCACGGGCAACGGTCACAGACGTCGCCTTGGGTATTCGAGCCGGTGATCGCCGGAAAGGTGGCGCGCCTTGATGGGTCGCAAGCCCCGCTGCGGGTCGTCGTCGCCCCTGGAGTTGCCGTCGAACCACCCTCCCGGGACGAATTGCCACGACTTGGCCCGGTTCGCCGTTTGCTTATGCGACCACCATGGCCAAAACAGTTCTCATCATAGATGACTCACGCACCACGAGGCAGTTCGTGCGGGAGACGTTGAGTGGTGCCGGCTACTCGGTCCTCGAAGCCGAAGACGGGCTGGTCGCCTTGAGCGCGCTCGAGAAGAGCAAGGTCCACCTCATGGTCTGCGACGTGAACATGCCCAACATGGACGGGCTGACCTTCGTGCGCCGCGTGAAGGAGACCCCCCACAAGTTCACGCCCATCGTCATGCTCACCACCGAAGGCAAGGCCGAGCTCATCGCGCAGGGCAAGGCCGCCGGCGCCAAGGGGTGGATGGTGAAGCCCTTCAACCCCACCCAGTTGATCGACCTGGCCAACAAGCTGGTTCCGCTCTGAGGGGACGCCCGTGGGAACGATTCGTCTGTCGAACGAAGGCACCGCCGTGACCGCCGTGCTCGAAGGTGAAATCGACGTGGCCTCGATGGCCGACCTGCAGCCCTCGCTCTGGGGCGCGCTCCAGACCGCGAAGGTGCTGGTGGTCGACCTCAAGGCCGTCGAGAGCATCGACCTGTCGGGCGTCCAACTCCTGTTCTGGGCCCGCGCGGTCGCCGGCGCGCGCGCCATTCGCTTCCAGGTGCGCGAGCCTTCCGCCAGCGTGCTCTCGGCTGCGCGGGTGCTCGAGCAGGCGTGGCTCTCGGCCGACCCGGAGCAGGCGTCATGACCCCCGCCCTCGAGGTCTTCTTCGACGAAGCACGTGAACTGCTCCAGGCGCTCGAGACCGGCCTGTTGGCGCTCGAGCAGGGCACCGACGCCGAAACGGTGAACGCCGTCTTCCGCGCAGCCCACACCATCAAGGGCTCCGCCGGGCTGGTCGGGCTGGAGCAGGTCGTGCGCTTCGCCCACTCGATGGAAACCGTGCTCGACCAGGTTCGCGGTGGCCACCTCGGGCTCGACCACGCCGCCATCAGCCGGCTGCTCGAAGCCAAGGACCACCTGCGCGATCTCCTCGGCCACGCCGAGGCCGGCACCGCCAGCCCAAGCGACCCGGCGCTCAGCGAGGCCCTGGTGCACCTGGCCGGACTGGCGGCGCGCCCCGCTCCGTCGGCCCCCTCGCCAGCGCCCTCGGCGCCCTCCCCCGCGCTCTCCCGCTTCCACGTACGGGTTCGCTTCGGCCCCAACGTGCTGCGCGACGGCATGGACCCCCTGGCCATGCTCCGCTTCCTCGAGAAGCGGGCGACCGTCTCGAAACTGGCCGTGCAGTTCTCGTGTCCCCCCGACGCGAGCTTCGAGGCCGAGCGTTGCTACCTGACGCTCGACTTCGAGGCCGCGGGGACGAGCCGCGAAGTCCTCGACGAGACCTTCGAGTTCGTGCGCGACGACTCCGAGCTGTCGGTCGAACCCATCGCGGTGCGCACCGAACAGCCCACGCTCCACGATTCGCAGGGCCACGCCGAGCATTTCATCAAGGTGCACGCCGACAAGCTCGACGCGCTGGTCAACCTGGTGGGCGAGCTGGTCATCGCCGGCGCGACCTCGGGCCTGCTCGCCGCCCGCACCCGCGACGCCGCGCTCATCGAATCGCTCTCGGCGCTCAACCACTACGTGGAAGACATTCGCGACAGCGCGCTGGGCCTGCGCATGGTGCCCATCGGCGAGTCGTTTTCCCGCTTCCGTCGGGTGGTGCGCGATGCCTCGCAGGCCCTGGGCAAGCAGATCGAACTCGAGGTGCGCGGCGGCGACACCGAGCTGGACAAGGCGATGGTCGACCGGCTGGCCGACCCGCTCCTGCACCTGGTGCGCAACGCGCTCGACCACGGGCTCGAGACGCCCGAGGTGCGGGTGGCGAAGGGCAAGAGCCCGACCGGCCACCTGGTGCTCGAGGCCTTCCAGGAATCGGGCAGCGTGGTGGTCGAGGTGCGTGACGACGGCGGCGGGCTGCCGCGCGCGAAGCTGGTCAAGAAGGCCATCGAGCGAGGGCTCATCGCGCCCACCGCGCAGTTGACCGACGAGGAAATCGTCAAGCTGATCTTCGTGCCGGGCTTCTCGTCGGCCGAGAAGGTCACCGACCTCTCGGGCCGCGGCGTGGGCATGGACGTGGTCAAGCGCAACGTCGACGAGCTGCGCGGCACCATCGACGTGGAGTCGGTCGAGGGCCAGGGCACCACCATCAGGCTGCGCCTGCCGCTGACGCTGGCGATCATCGACGGCTTCCTGTTCCGCGTGGCCAAGGAATCGTTCATCGTGCCGCTGGACCTGGTGCGCGAGTGCATCGACCTGATGCCGGTGCTGGAAAGCGAGCACAACCACCGGCTCGACCTGCGCCGCGAAGCGGTGGCCTTCATTCGGCTGCGCGAGCTCTTCGGGCTGTCAGGTGAACGCCCCGGTCGCGAGAGCGTGATCGTGGTCGAGTACGGCGATCGCGCCCTGGGCCTGGTCGTCGACCGGCTGGTCGGCGCGTCACAGACCGTCATCAAGCCCCTGGGCCCCCTGTTCCGCAACACGAAGGGCCTGGGCGGCTCGACCATTCTGGGGTCGGGCGAGGTCGCCCTCATTCTCGACGTTCCACAACTGCTGTCTCTCGCCGAATCGACACGCGCGTCGCGTGCCGCATGAAGGAGTCGCCATGCGTTTCCGTTCCCTGAAGCTCGCCACCCGCCTCTTCCTCGCCTTCGGCTTCGTCGTGCTCTGCGCAGCGGCGTTGGGGCTCACTGGATTGCGCAGCAGCCGCAAGCTGGCCGCGAACATGGACGAGATGTATTCGAACTGGACCATTTCGATCGAGAGCCTGGGCCTGGCCAATTCTGACCTGCAGATTTCGGCGCGTGACACCCTGGCGATTCTGCTGCTCAACAACCCGGCCGAGACCGAGAAGCTGACCGCGCAGATGGCCCAGGTGAACGCCGAATTCCCACGGGAAATCGACAAGTTCCGGGCGACCATCTACCTCGAGCGCGAGAAGGAGCTGATCGCCGAGATCGACAAGCTCTCGAACGAGTATTTCCAGGCCCAGAAGACGACGATGGACCTGGTGCGCACCAACCTGAAGGCGGCGGCGCCCTACTACATCGAGCACGGCCGGCCGGTGGGCAACACGCTGGTCAAGGCCCTGGCCGACCTGATCGTGGTCGAGACCACCGAGGCCAAGAAGCTCAACGACAAGGCCACCCAGGACGCGCACGACACCACGGTGTTGATTCTGGCGGCGCTCGGCATCACCGCGCTGCTGACCATTGGCCTGGGGTCGCTGCTGGGCAGCTCGGTGCTCAAGGACGTGGGTGGTGAACCGGCGGTCATCGCCGAGATCGCCCACCGCGTCGCCGCGGGCGACCTGCGGGTCGAGGTGGCGGTGAAGAAGGGCGACACGGAGAGCATCGCCGGGGCCTTCAAGCTGATGGTCGACAAGTTGGGGTCGATCATCGGCCAGGTGCGCACCACCGCCGACGCGCTGGCCTCGTCGTCCGAAGAGTTGAGCAGCACCGCCGGCGCGCTCAGCCAGGCCTCGACCGAACAATCGGCCAGCATCGAAGAGACCAGCTCGTCGATGGAACAGATGACCGCGTCGATCAGCAAGAACAGCGAGAGCACGCGGCTGACCGGCGACATCGCCGTGCGCACCGCGAAGGAAGCGACCGAGGGTGGCCAGGCGGTGCGCGAGACCTCGGCGGCGATGAAGCAGATCGCCCAGAAGATCGCGGTCATCGACGACATCGCCTACCAGACCAACCTGCTCGCGCTGAACGCGGCGATCGAGGCGGGCCGCGCTGGCGAGCACGGCCGGGGCTTCGCGGTGGTGGCCGCCGAGGTCCGCAAGCTGGCCGAGCGCAGCCAGGTGGCCGCCGAAGAAATCAGCCAACTGGCACGAGGCAGCGTGGCGCTGGCCGAAAAAGCGGGCGCGCTGCTCGAGGCCATCGTGCCCTCGGTGCAGAAGACGGCCGAGCTGGTGAAGGAAATCAGCGCCGCGACGCTCGAGCAGAGCACCGGCGTGGCCCAGACCAACACCGCGCTCTCGCAGGTCAGCCTGGGCGTGCAGCAGAACGCCTCGTCGAGCGAAGAGCTGGCCGCCACCTCGCGCAGCGTCAGCGAACAGGCGGTGACCCTGCAGTCGGCGATGTCGTTCTTCACCATCGACGGGGCGGTGGCCCGCCAGGCGCCGCGCGACCTGCCCCCGCAGGCCCCGAAGAAGGCGCCCCCGATGAAGCCGATGTCGTCAGCCAAGCCGATGCAGCCGGTCGACGAGGCCGCCTTCGTCCCCTTCCCCTGAAGGAGCCACCATGGACACGCAAGAGCGCCCGGCGGCCCCGCGCAAGAGCACGCCGGCCCCGGTGAAGGGTGGCACCCTCGGCGAGCAACACCTGACCTTCTCGCTGGGGAAGGACCTGTTCGCGATCTCCATCGGCCACATTCGCGAGATTCTGCAGTTCGAGTCGCTGACCGAGGTGCCGTTGACGCCCGCCTGGGTGCGCGGGGTGCTCAACGTGCGCGGCGCGGTGGTGCCGGTGATCGACCTCTCGGTGCGCTTCGATCGCTCGGCGACCCAGGTGGCCAAGCGCACCTGCGTGGTGATTCTCGAAGTGCCGTCGGAAGACGAGCGCGTGGTGCTGGGCGTGCTGGTCGACCAGGTCAACGAGGTGCTCGAGCTGCAGAAGGACGCCATCGAGCCCGCGCCGTCGTTCGGGTCCTCGGTACGGCCCGACTTCGTGCGGGGCGTGGCCCGGCGGCAGACCGGCTTCACCATCGTGCTCGACGTCGGGCACGTGCTCAGCGTGGCCGAACTGGCGGGGTTGGCGGGAGTGCACTGACATGGACGTCGTCGACGATCGCGTGCCGCCGCTGACCGCCGGCGACTTCGAGCACCTGCGGGCCTTCGTGCTGAACGCGACGGGCATTCGGCTGGCCAACGGCAAGCAGCACCTGGTCGCTTCCCGACTGTGGTCGCGACTTCGGGCCCTGCAACTGCACTCGTTCGAAGACTACGTGCGCCTGGTGACCACCGGCGAGGCGGGGCCCGAGCGCGACTGGGCCATCGATGCGCTGACCACGCACGAGACCTCGTTCTTTCGCGAGGCGCAGCACTTCCCCTCGCTCGTCGAGCACGCCAGGCGTCACCGCGGGCCGCGGCGGTTCCGGGTGTGGAGCGCGGCGTGCTCGACCGGTGAAGAGGCCTTCAGCGTGGCGATGCTGCTGGCCGGCCAGCTGGCACCCGGCACCTTCGAGGTGCTCGGCACCGACGTGTCGGTGCCGTCGGTCGAGGCTGCGCACCGCGGGGTGTACCCGCTCGACCGGGCCCACACGATTCCGCCCGACCTGCTGCGGCGGTACTGCCGCAAGGGCACGGGGCCGTGGGAAGGCAGCTTCATCATCGAGCCCACCCTGCGCCAGCACGTGAGCTTCCTCGCGCTCAACCTGTGCGAGCCGCCGCCGCCGTCGCTGGGCATGTTCGACGTGGCGCTGCTGCGCAACGTGCTCATCTACCTCGAGCCCGCCGAGAAGCTGGTGATGGTTCGGAACGTGGTCGACCACCTGGTGGTGGGCGGGCTGTTGCTCAACGGGCACGCCGAGTCGGTGACGGGCCTCAACCCCGAGCTCGAGCCGGTCGTGCAGACCGTGCACCGCAAGCGGGCCAGGAGCGCCTCATGATCAACGTGCTCATCGTCGACGACAGCGCCACCGTGCGGCAGACCATGAAGCAGGTGTTGGGCACCGCGAAGGACCTGGCGCTCGACACCGCGCTCGACCCCATCTTCGCGCTCGAGAAGATGCGCAAGCGCTGGCCCGACGTGATCGTGCTGGATCTCGAGATGCCGCGCATGGACGGCCTGGCCTTCCTGCGCAAGGTGATGGCCGAGCGGCCGACGCCGATCATCGTCTGCTCGACGCTGACCCAGGCCGGCGCGGCGACCAGCATCGAGGCCCTGGCTGCGGGGGCGGTGGCGGTGTTCCCCAAGAGCGAGCTCAACGTCGACACCCACCTCGAGGGGTTGACGAGCGAGCTGGTGCGCGCGGTGCGGGCCGCGGCGATCAGCAAGCCGCGGGTGGTGGTGCCGCGCAGCTCGAGCTCGTCGCCCAAGCTGACCGCCGACGCGATGTTGCCGGCAGGTGGACCCGCGCCGATGCAGGTCACCACCGAGCGGCTGGTGGCGATCGGCACCTCGACCGGCGGCACCCAGGCGCTGGAGGCAATTCTGCCGCGGCTGCCGCGCACCTGCCCCGGGCTGGTGATCGTGCAGCACATGCCGGCGGCCTTCACCACGGCGTTTGCCGAGCGGCTCGACGGGCTGTGCGAGATCGACGTGCGCGAAGCCAAGTCGGGAGATCGGGTGTTGCCGGGCCTGGCGTTGATCGCTCCGGGCGGCCGACACCTGCTCGCGGTACGGCAGGGCGCGCAGTACGCGGTCGAGGTGCGCGAAGGGCCGCCGGTCAACCGCCATTGCCCCAGCGTCGACGTGCTCTTCCGCTCGGTGGCGCGGGCCGCGGGGCGCAACGCGAGCGGCCTCATCCTCACGGGCATGGGTGATGACGGCGCGCGCGGGCTGCTCGAGATGCGCGAGGCCGGAGCGATCACCTGGGCGCAAGACGAGGCCAGTTGCGTGGTCTTCGGCATGCCGAAAGAAGCCATCGCGATGGGAGCGGCGATGAACGTGGTGTCGCTCGACGACGTACCCCACGTGATCGCGAGGGCGGCGAAACGCCTCGCGGCGTGATTGCCCGCGCCACGCCTGGGGCGGGTGTGCTTTACCGCCGCGCATGGCAGTCGACTGGCGCATGCGCATGGTGGCCTGGTTGAGCGATCGCATCGGCGACCCGAGTGAGATCGCCGGGCCCGAGAAGGCGCGCGCGGCCATTCGCAAGACGACCCCGAAGCTGATCTTCGGCGTGCCCGCGGTGATGCAGTCGGTGATCGACGAGCGGGTGGCCGACGTGCCGGTGCGACGCTTCACGCCGCGCGGGGTGAAGGACGGCGTCATCGTCTGGTTCCACGGCGGGGGCTGGGTGGTGGGCGACGCGCAGTCGCACGAAATTCCCTGTCGCGCGCTGGCCGAGGCGACGCAGCGCGAGGTGATCTCGGTGGAATACCGGCTCGCCCCCGAGCACCGGTTTCCCGCGGCACTCGACGATTGCCTGGCGGTGACCCGCGCGCTGAGCTCGACGCATCGAGCGGTGGCCGTGGCGGGGGACAGCGCCGGAGGCAACCTGGCCGCGGTGGTGGCCCGACGCTTCGTGGAAGAGCAGCGCAAGCTGCGCGCGCAACTGCTGGTCTACCCGGTGACCGACTGCGGCGCCGAATCGCCCTCGTACGAGCGGTACGCCTCGGGCCACCTGCTCTCGCGCTCGACCATGCGGTACTACTCGCGCGAATACGCGCCCGATGACGCGAAGCGGCTGCACCCCGACATCTCGCCGTTGCGCGCGGGCTCGCTCGCCGGCGTGGCGCCTGCGCGGGTGGTGCTGGCCGAGTGCGACGTGCTGCACGACGAGGGGCTGGCCTACGCCGAGAAGCTGAAGGCCGACGGCGTGCCGGTCGAGCTCGACGAAGTGCCGGGCTTCCTGCACGGGTTCTTCAACCTGCAGGGCTTCGCCGAGTCGCGGGCCGCCCTGCAGCGCGCCGCGGCGTGGCTCTCGCAGCGCCTGGAGTAGCGAGCCCCGTGCTCTGGCTCAGCGGCGCGCCACCTGCGCCACTGTCTGGCAGTGCTCGAGCGGGAGCTGGGAAGTCGGCCCCGGCCCCACCGCATTGAACACCGCGCCACCGACCTTCTGGTCGACAAGGAACGGGAAGAGGCGATCGCCCGCCACCGTCACCAGCTTGGTCGACGCGCGCGCCGCTTCGGGCAGCTTCGCGAGGAAGGCGCTGCCGCAGTCAGGCGCGGTGAAGACGACCGCGCGGTTTCCCTGGTCCTTCAGCGTGATGACGTTGCCCGAGGACGCGTCGATGAGCGCCTGGTACGCCGGGAAGCGCTGCAGCGCCTCGGCCATCGACGGCAGCAGGAACTGCCGCACCGTCGCCAGCACCCTCTCGAGCGCCACCGCGCTGGCCCAGAGCTTCACCAGCCCGAACGCGTCGGCCCCCAGGAAGAACGTCTCGTTGGTGGGCGCGTTGGGGTTCACGTTGAGCCGCTGGTACGGGGCGGTGTCGATGGCGCCGAAGAGGTCGACGCCCTTGAGCCCGTTGGCGTACGCACCCAGGTGGGCGCCCTGCGCGACGGCGTGCGCGGTGTACTCGAGTGCCGAAAACACCAGCAGTCGCCCCGGGGGCAGGTTGCGGTCGGGGCTGAAGACCGTGAGGCCTCCAGGCACCGTGGCCTCGAGCTGACCATCGGGCTTCCTCGTCGCGAACAACTCGGCAGGTGCGAGCCAGCCGTCGTGCTCGATCAGCGCCCGCACCACCTGCTCGTTGGTGTGGGTACCAGCCGCGAAGCCACGCAGGGTCTCGATGAGGAGCATGGCCGCGAAGAGACCACGACCGGCCGAAGTGTCAATCGACTTCCTTCAAGAACGCACCCAGATCGCCGGTCACCGCCAGGACGCCGATGGAGAACGCCACCGCGAGGATCACCGTCAACACCACCGGCAGCCAGCGGTTCGCCGGCCGCATTCCCGCCGCCTTGAGCGTCTTCCACGGCGCGCGCCAGGCCTGCACCAGCGCCAGCGTCACGCCGACGTTCACGCCGTAACCAAAGCCAGTGGGGGGTGTCCTTGGCGACGATGATGGTGAAGACCCCGAAGCCCACCAGCGTCACCACCCACGCCACGCGCGCGCGGCCAGGCTCGCCCAGCCGCTGCCAGTTGAGCGCCATCAGCACCGCGGCCGAGACGAAGTTGAGCAGCACGCCGATGGCGATGATGTACCCCGCGGGCCACAGCCGCAGGTCACGCGTGAGCACCTTCACGCAGTCGGCGCACCACCTCCGGTCCCCCAGCTCGAACGCCGAGGGGCCAGTGAGGAACGTGCCGCAGCGCGTGCACGCGAGCTGCACTTAGATATCGAGCAACATGCGCTCGGGCGCTTCGATGCAGTCCTTGATGCGCACTAGGAACTGCACGGCCTCACGCCCGTCGATGAGGCGGTGGTCGTAGCTGAGCGCCAGGTACATCATCGGGCGAATGACGATCTGCCCGTCGCGCACCACCGCCCGGTCCTGGATGTTGTGCATGCCGAGGATGCCGGTCTGCGGCGGGTTCAGGATCGGCGTCGAGAGCATCGAACCGAAGATGCCGCCGTTGCTGATGGTGAAGGTGCCGCCCTGCAGGTCGGAGAGCTGCAGCTTGTCGGCGCGCGCCTTGCCGCCGTAGTCGGCGATGACCTTCTCGAGCTCGGCCATCGACTTCTGGTCGGCGTCGCGAATGACTGGCACCACCAGGCCGCGAGAGCCCGACACCGCCACGCCGATGTCGTAGTAGTGGTGAAAGACCACGTCGGTGCCGTCGAGCGAGGCGTTGACCGCGGGGAAGGTCTTGAGCGCCTCGACCGCCGCGCGCACGAAGAAGCTCATGAAGCCCAGCTTGATGCCGTTCTTCTTCTCGAACTTCTCCTGGTAGGTCTTGCGCAGACCCATGACGGCCGACATGTCGACCTCATTGAAGGTCGTCAGAATGGCCGCGGTCGACTGGGCTTGCAGCAGCCGCTCGGCGACGCGCTTGCGCAGCGGGGTCATGGCCACGCGCTCTTCACGCGAGCCGGGCGTGCGGGCGATGACCTGGGCGGGCGCAGCGGCCGGAGCCGGCGTACTGGCGCGCACCACGTCGTCCTTCATCACCTTGCCGCCGATGCCGGTGCCCTGAATCGAGGCTGGGTCGATGCCCTTGTCGGCGGCGATGGCGCGCGCGACGGGAGTGACCGACGGGCCGCTCGCTGCGGGAGCCCCAGCAGCCGCGACGGGTGCCGCGACGGGAGCTGCTGCCGGAGCCGCCGCCTTGGCCGGGGCCGCACCGGGCGCGATCTGCCCGAGCACGTCGCCGATCTTCACCTTCGCGCCCTCGCCGAACGCGAGCGACTCGATCACGCCGGCCACCGGGGCCTGCACGTCGATGGTGACCTTGTCGGTCTCGAGCACGGCGATGGCTTCATCGGCCGCGACCGCGTCTCCGACCTTCTTCTGGAACTTGCCGATGACGGCCTCGGTGATCGACTCACCGAGCGTGGGAACCTTGATCTCGACTGACATTTACTTTCCGCCTCTCGAAAGGGCCTCGTCGACCAACAGCTTCTGCTCGTACTGGTGTGTCGACAGGAAACCGGTCGCCGGGCTCGCGCTCTCGGGTCGACCGACGTACTTCAGACTGCTCTTCCCAACCAACTCCATCAGCGGCTCGATGAGGTAGCGCCACGCGCCGCTGTTCTTCGGTTCTTCCTGCACCCAGAACACTTCCTTCAGGGCACCCAGGCCGGCGATCATCGCCTTGAGCTCGGCGGTCGGCAGCGGGTAGAGCTGCTCGACGCGCGCGATGGCGATGGTGAAGTCTTTGCTGGCGTCGCGCTGCTTGACGAGATCGAAGTACACCTTGCCGCTGCACAACAGCAGGCGGGTCACCTTCTTCGGGTCGACCGCGGCGTTGGTCTCGCCGATGACCCGCTTGAAGGACCCTTCGGTGAACGCGTCCCACGGGCTGCTGGCCTCGGCCATGCGCAGCAGGCTCTTGGGGGTCATCACCACCAGCGGCTTGCGAATGGTGCGCACCACCTGGCGGCGCAGCAGGTGGAAGATCTGCGCCGAGTTGGTC
>CAIWFK010000295.1 GCA_903911905.1 uncultured Myxococcales bacterium | reverse complement strand
GAGCGCGCCGTCGGCAGCTCCGGCAGTCGTTACCGACGACAAGGCGCGCGCCGAGCTCGCGGAGGCGAAGCGCCGTGCCAGCGAGCTCGAAGTACAGCTCAAGGCCGAGCGCGAAGTGAACAAACGAGCGGTCGAGACCATCGGCAAGCTCGACGCCCAGGTGCACGCTCGCGGCGGGAAATTGCCGCCTCCCGGTGCCGATTCGCCGGTGCCGTTTCCCAACTCGGTGCCCGACGCGTTTCTGCCGCGACACGCACGTGAAGTCGCCGACGACATCGCCAAAAACTGCAAGATGAAGCTTGCCGTGTTGGACGTGGACTGCGCCGAGTACCCCTGCATCATCTGGACACGCGCGACCGACAAGGCCGTCACAGAGTTCAGCATGAGCGAGTGCGAGCCCTGGAAGAAGGCGTACGGCGAGTTGGACATGGTCTTTGGCTCGGGCTTCACGAAAGAGGGCGAGCAGGTGTTCGCGTGGGCGCCGGTGCCACCGGATGAAACGAGGAAGGTAGCGAGCTACCGCGCACCGGAGAGGGTCAAGGCGTTCGCTGCAGGTCGCTACGACTTCCCCAACCCCACCGAAGCACCGAGGTGATGGGCCGGCGGCATCGCGAGAACTTTGACTACCCATTGACTACCCGAGCGTCACTTCTTCGGGAAAACCAAACGAAGCTGAGGCCTTGGGGGTCTGACATCGCGGATTGAAAATCCCCGTGTCGGCGGTTCGATTCCGTCTCTGGGCACAGGTTTCAAGTGGTTCGCTCGTGGGTGTCGTCCACTGAGTCCACTGGTTCCCCCTGGGGCCGCATTCGTCTGGCACACCTCGTCGCTACGGCGCGACCACTTCGTGTTGCTGCGCGTGGCGCTCGATTTCTACGACGGCACGGGGAACGGGTTCGCCGAGGCCTTCCGTCGCCTCGACGGGTGCATGGACGCCATCATCGAGTTGAGCCAATTCGTGGGCGCCATGTGCGTCGTGCCGGAGACCCTCACTGCTTGGATCAACTCGCAACGGGAGATGGAACCCGAGACGACCGAGTTGGTGTCGCACGACATCGATGACGACGAGCCGATGAGTTGAGTTCCCGGGACCTCGAATTTGGAGAGCGTCCCTCCAGCTCACGAACATGCCCGATCACCATGGGCGGCAGCTAGCTGAGGCGTTGTTTTGACGTCTCAGCCGGCCTATCCTGGGGCTATGCACGTTGCTCGTTGGCCGATTGTCAGTCGTTCGCAGCTCGTCCGAACCTTCCGGCCTGGCGCACAGGCGACGTTGGAAGGGCCGTTTCGGACCCTTCGTGCCCATGGGTGGACCACGGCGGGCGTGAGTGTCGTGACCCGCAGCGAGCGTCGAGCCTCTGGGAGGCTCACCATCTTCAGTGTTCTGAACATGGACGCCGCTCGGCTGGCGCGCGACGGCGAGCATCGTGGAGCTACGACGGTTGCCAGAGCCGCAGCGGCCATCGAGGCCAGCGCGGAGTTCCTGCGCTTGACGAAGCTGCTCTCTGGCCACGGGGCTGAACAGGTCGCGGCCGTCGTCGAGGGTGGGGCGGAAGAGGCCCAGTGGCCAGACCTTCACGAACTCCTCAAACGCATCGCGCGCGAGACCAATGCGACGCGTTCGCGCTGCGTGCCGAAGGCGAAGCTCTCGGAAGTCGTCGCCGGGACCATTTCCGAGGAAGGCGGCCTTCTCGTCCTCAATGCGGAGGGTGGGGGGCGCACTGCCGTTCCACGGTGGCTCGCGGAGTCAGCCCACCGCGGAAACGTGGGGGATTGCCTCGCGTTGGTGTCTGAGAAGCTCGGTGACCAGCAGCTGGTGGTCAACGCGCTCCCAGGCATCGAGACCGGGCCAGCCTCAGCCCCACGCTTCAGTCCCTTTGGTCGGAGCGCCAAGGTGCATTCCCTGACGAAAGCAGATGTGAAGCTCCTTGCCGGGAGGCCTGCTCCCTTGAAGATTCTGGTTCCGGTCTCCATCGGCGCATGACTCCACCAGACTGGAAGGTTCGACCTGCTCGAAGGAGCGACCGCGAACTCCTCGGCCGATTCGCGTGTGCCGACCACACGGTCCCCTGGGAACGTGAAGTCGAGTACTTCATCAGGCATGTCCTGTATGAATGGGCCTTCGGCAAGTTCGCGAAGAAGAACGACCCGAGGCTTCTTCTACTGTTTGACCGGAAGACCGGGGAGCTGGTCGGGGTGGCGGCCCACGAGCGCACGGCTCTCCGGTACGGCAAGCAGAAGCCGTTTGCGGCGACCAAGCTCGAGGTCGTGGCCATCGAAAGGAAGTGGCAGGGCCGTCGATTCACGAGCGGCGACCGCGCAATCGACGTGCTGCTGTCAACGGTGATGACCGACGTCGCCAATCGGGTGCCTCCGCGACACGCTCGGGTTTTTGCGGTCGTCCACGAGCAGAATTCCCGCAGCATCGCGGTTCTGGTTCGACATGGGCTGGTCAATGAACTCAGCCGCGTCGATCCTCGGTACCGTCGACTCGTGACCGCGCGCGCCGGCCGCGGCTCGTAGCGAGCAGCAACGAATGGCCAGCGGTCAGGTCGTCGGTCTGTCAGTGAGAAACTGGACCATGATGTAGCGATGAGATGCCTGGCGTGCATCACCCACCGTCGCTGTGCGCGAGCGTCACCTCGAGTTCGACGCGTTGACCCGGTGATGCGGTGACGGTTGGCGACGCGCTCAGCGACCCGTTTGTCAACGTGATGGTGGTAGTGCCGGGTGGAATCGGGAACTCCGCGTCGGCGCCCGAGAACTGCAGAGGGGCTCCGGCTGTCCCGAGAAAGTCGAACCCGAGCCCGTCGGGCACCTGCACCTCGGTCATGCCGCGAGGTGCGCCCTTCACGTGTAGCGCGAGCGTCGCTGGTGGCTGCAGGTGAACGGTGCAGTCCTTCGCGTCTGGCGGCAGGTCGAGGTGACCGAGTCG
>CAIWFK010000294.1 GCA_903911905.1 uncultured Myxococcales bacterium | reverse complement strand
TGGTGAAGCGCCTCGAAGCTTTGGGCTGCGAGGTCGACATCAAGCGCGCCGCATAAGCCGGCGAGATCTGCCCGAAACGGGACGAGCTTCTTAGTAGGGCAAGGCGTACTTGTCGGCGGCGACGTAGATGCGGAAACGCACCTCGCCGTCCGACGTCATCACCGTGGCCTGGGTGTTGCCCTGGGTCCGGGCCACGAACGAGACCTTGCGCCCGTCCTTCTTCACTTCGACGAGCGCAGGGTCGTCGACCTTCACGGTCGAGACCGTCGAGGGCATGGACAGCGTGGTGGTGTGACCGACCGGCAGGTTGATCTGCTTGGGGGTCGAGGCCATGTCGAGCGCGCTGATCAACGCCGACACGAGAATGAGTGAGCGAACCATGCGCCTCGTCATTCCACGAACCGTACCAGCGCCAAGCAGCCCGATTCGTTGAACCCCACCGCCGAGCGGAACGCGCGCGCATGCTCCAGTGGACTGGGTGTGCACCACTGTTCTCACCCGTTGTGACTGGCGGGACTCGGCGCTACGAGCTTCGGGTTCATGCTTCGTCGGTCGCTCTTCGTCCTGGGTGTGGTGGTGCTCTGTTCGTGTGGAACGTCGGGCGCCCCGCTCGATGGCGGCGCTTCGGGTGGGGGCACGCAGGGGACGGGAGGTGGCTCGTCGACCGGCGGCGGTGGCGGCAGCAACGACGACGCAGGGGTGTTGACGGTGCTCGACGGGGGCATCGAGGCAGCGCTCGAGGCGTGGACCTGGGTCGACTTCCCCGACGCGGTCTGTGGCAACGGGGCGGCGACGGGCCTCGGCCTCAACCCCACGACCCGCTCGAAGGACGTGCTCATCTACCTCGAGGGTGGCGGCGCGTGCTGGAACCAACTGACCTGTCTGAACCTGCACACCGCGGCGAACCTCGACACCGGCTACACCCAGGCCGACTTCCTGGCCGACCCATTCATCGCGCCCACCAACCTGGCGCGCAGCGAGCCGCTCAACCCCTTCCGCGACATGAGCTACGTGTACGTGCCCTACTGCACGGGCGACGTGCACGCGGGTGACTCGGTTCAGGCGTACACCGCCACGCGAACCGTCTTTCACAAGGGCGCGAAGAACCTCGACGCCTTCCTCGCCCGGCTGGTCGCGACCTTCCCCGACGCGCGGCGGGTGTTCCTCGCCGGCTCGAGCGCCGGAGCGTTCGGCGCGCAGCTCAATTACCCGCGCGTCGCCGCCGCCTTCCCGCACGCCGAGGTGCACGTGCTGGCCGACTGCGGGCCGATGGTGAACCCCGTCGGTACCCGCCTCAGCGAGTGGCTCACCGCGTGGAACGTGACCATTCCCGCCGCGTGCACCGGGTGTTCGACCGACTTCCCCAGCTACCCGCGGTGGCTCTCGAGTCAGTTCCCCAACAGCCGCTTCGCGTTGCTCGCCTACGAGCAGGACACGGTGTTGAGCACCTTCTTCGGCTACGACCTCGCCGGCCAGGCCACCCAGACCCGAGCGCTCGAAGCGAGCAGCTACGACGGCCAGCCCAACGCGCGCTACTTCGTGTTGCCCGACGCTTCCCACGTGATGCTCACCGGGCTCTACACGCTGGTCGGCAATGGCAGCGTGTCGCTCGACGCCTGGGTCACCGACTTCGTCGACGGAGGCGCGGGCTGGAACGACGTCAAACCCTGACGCTCACCACAGCGACGCGGTCTGGGCCGTTTCAGCGGGCAGTTCGCAGTTGCGCACCCACCGCACCACTGCGGCTTCGTCTCGCAGGTTCAGGCGCGAGAGCTCACCGAAGGCGTAGCGGGTCGCCTTCATCGCCTGGTTCTCTTCACCGAGGCGGCGGAAGAAGTGGGAATAGAGCACCGGCCCGTACTTGCGGTAGAGCGTGACGAGGTCCGTGGTGGTGCTGTGCATTGGCTGCTCCCGAGCGTGAAGTTCACCGGGGTTCTCGGACCGAGTGACCCGCAAGGTGCGACAGCTGTGCAGACTCTTTGCGCCATGTGCGTAAGTCATTGAAGTTGTTTGGGTGTCGGGGCTCATGGGACGGCCTGATCGTTCGGCCAGCGGCTTTCGGGCGCCCTGAGTTAGACTTTTCTGGTGCCGGGTCGAGTGGATCAATCAGCCGAACGAAAGACGCTCGGCGACGCAGAGCAGGCCCTCGCCGAGTGCACCGAGGTCGAGGCCGAAATCGCCGAATTGAAGGTCGCCTGGGAACAATTCTTCCTGGGGTTCGAGCGGCGTCCGCCCACCACCAAGCACGAGGCGGTCAAGAAGCGCGTGGCGGCGCTCAAGGGTCAGTTCCTGCGGCAGACCTCGGCCAAGTTCCGCGTGCAGTCCATCGCCGCCAAGCTGCTGACCTACGAGCGGCTGTGGGACCGGTCGCTCAAGGAAATCGAAGCGGGCACCTACCGCCGCGACGTCTTCAAGGCGAAGTTGCACCAGAAGAAGAAATCGCCTGCGGCCAACGAGCACCCCGACGAAGATCTCGACCTGTCGGACCTCGACGACGACGATCTCGACTCGGCCCTCGAGGACGCCGTGCAGGCGGTCAGCAAGACCGTGCCTCCCCCCGCGCTGCCTTCCATCGCCCCGGTCGCGCCGGTGGTCGCTCCCATCAAGCCGGTGGGGCTGCCGACCGAT
>CAIWFK010000293.1 GCA_903911905.1 uncultured Myxococcales bacterium | reverse complement strand
TGCCGCGGAGGGCGACGTCTGGGCGTTCCTGCCCGCGGGCAGCCCGCTGCTGAGCAGCTCCCCGGTCGGCGGCGCGGTGGCGTCACTGGCGCTTTCGGCCAGCGCCTTCTCGTTGAACGTGGATGCGGTGTTGAAGGACGCGCCGCGCTTCGACGGCCTGCTCGAGGCGAAGGCGGCCGACGACCTGCTGCCGGTGCTCCCGGCTGACGCCTTCGTCGTCGCGCGCTTCGGCGGCACGCCGGCGGCATTGGCACCCTTCGCGGTCGACGTGCTCGGCCCCGGGTTCACCCGCGCGCTGGGCGTGGATCTGACGAAGGACGTGCTGGCCCACGTGAAGCCAGGCGTCGCGGTGGCGCTGTCGTTGGCCGACCGCCCGCCCTTGAGCGCAGGGCTTCCCGAGCTCGACGTGCGCAAGACCAACCCCTTGAGCTACGTGAATCTGTCGGGCGTGGCGCAGGTCGACGATGCCGCGGTGGTGACCCCGACCCTCGAGAAGGTCGCGGCGGGCGCTCCGTCGTTCGGCGCGAAGCTCAAGCAGGTCGAGCGCAATGGGGCGACGGCCTTCCTGACCTCGTGGGCGCAGGGCGAAGGCGTGCACTTCGGCGTGCAGGGAGCGCGGGTGACCTTCGCCTCGCCGGTGAATCGGTTGGACGCGCTGATGACCTCGAAGGCGGCGCCCGGTGCATCGGCGGTACGACCGAGCTCGGTGCGGATCGATCTGAAGAAGCTGACCGCGTCGGTGAAGGCGTTGCCCGAGAACTCGTGGGGCCTGGGCGGGTTCGCGATGAAGGCGACCGCGCTCAAGTGGCTCGAGGCGACCGATGATCTGGCGGCGATCGAGGCCGAGGTGTCGGCGAAGGACGGCGCTGCGCAGGCGCGCGTGACCCTGAAGTTTGCGCCTCGCGCGAAGTGAGGGGGGAGCGGGAGCGTGGTGGTGTCTGCGTGCTCGCCCTCAGTCTCGGAGCGGACGGCTCGCGTCTCTCATTCTGTCGTCGGTGATCGATGAGCACGTGACTTGCGAGCGCGTGGCCGCCCATCGGCGGGCGTTGCCGCTCCAGCACCGGCCGGGCGGTGATTCGGGCCGTGAAGGGGTGGCCCCTTGCGCGAGGCCGCGGGGGGCTGCCATGAGGCCCCCGTGCAGACCTCGCAGCTCACGGTCGAGCAGGTTCGTGGCCGCAGCGCGGTCACGGCCAGCCGTGCGCATTCCCCGCTGCAGCTGCTCAACCCCCAGAACCACGGCCACGCCGCGTGGGTGTACCAGTCGAGCCTGGGCGGCGGGTTCGTGCGCGGCGACGACGTGTCGCTCGAGGTGAGCGTCGGGGAAGGGTCGGCGCTCTTCCTTTCGTCGCAGTCGTCGAGCAAGGCCTACAAGCGCACGAAGTCCACCTCGACCTTGAGCGCCACCGTGCGCGGAGCCGGGGTGCTCGTGCTCTGGCCCGAACCCGTCACCTGCTTCGCGGCCGCGGGCCTCACCCAGCGCCAGCACGTCTCGCTCGACCGCTCGGCCTCGCTGCTCTTCGTCGACGCCTTCACCGCTGGTCGCGTGGCGCGCGGCGAGCGCTGGGCCTTCGCGCATCTCGAGTCGCGGCTCGAGGTCGAGCGCGCGGGCGAGCTGTGGCTGCGTGAAGCGGTGCGCCTGAACCCCGCGCAGGGGCCGCTCGAGCCTCGCATGCAGGGCCTCGAGGCGTTCGCCACCGTGGTGGTGTGCGGGCCCGCATTCTCGCACCTGTCGGCGCACCTCAACCAGACCATCGCGGCGCGGCCGGTCCGCGAGCACGTGCAGGTCACCTGCAGTCCTCGCGACGATGGCGTGGTGCTCAGACTGGCGGCCGCCCGGGTCGACGCGATGCTGCTCGAGCTCCAGGGGCTGCTGCGCGAAGGGGTGAGCGCTTTTCTGGGGGACGCTCCACTGACCCCATTTGGGCGTAATTCCTCGCGAATGAGTGTCTGAAGTCGCTGGTTGAAGCTCAGTTCCCAGAGGATTGATGCTTTCCTGACGTGGGATCTTCTAGGGTTCGACGCGATGCGTCTAACGCCGGCAGAACTCGACAAGCTCACCCTCCACCAGGCCGGCGTGCTGGCGCAGAAGCGGCTCGCGCGCGGCGTGAAGTTGAACGTGCCCGAAGCAGTCGCCCTCATTGCGACCCAACTGCTCGAGTTCATTCGCGACGGGCGTTCGGTGTCGGACGTGATGGCGGTCGGCAAGCGCCTGCTGGGGCACGCCCAGGTGATGGACGGCGTGGCGGCGTTGGTGACCGAAGTGCAGGTCGAAGGCACGTTCCCCGACGGCAGCAAGCTGATGACCGTGCACCACCCCATCTGCGCCGAGCATGGCGATCTCACCCTGGCGCTCTACGGCAGCTTTCTGCCGGTGCCCGATCTTTCCCGGTTCGCGTCGACCCCGTCGACCCTCGCTCCCGGAGCGGTCGTGACCCTGCCGGGCACCATCGAGCTCAATGCCGGGCGCCCCACGCTCGAGCTGAAGGTGACGAACACCGGCGATCGCCCGATTCAGGTCGGCAGCCACTACCCCTTCATCGAGACCAACCGCGCGCTCACCTTCGATCGCGCGGCGGCCGCCGGCTTCCGGCTGGACCTGCCGGCAGGCACGGCGGTGCGCTTCGAGCCGGGGGAAACCAAGCAGGTGCGCCTGGTCGCGCAGGGGCACACGCCGTGAGCACGATTCGTCGAACGCACTACGCCGACATGTTCGGGCCCACCACCGGTGACACGGTGCGGCTGGGCGACACCAACCTCGTCGCCCGCATCGAGCGCGACGCCACCCACTACGGCGACGAGTGCAAGTTCGGCGGCGGCAAGGTGCTGCGCGACGGCCAGGGCCAGGCGGCCGGCGTGTCGGCCAGAGACGCGCTCGACCTGGTGATCACCAACGCGGTGATCATCGATTGGTCAGGCATCTGGAAGGCCGACATCGGCGTGAAGGACGGGCGCATCGTCGGCGTGGGCAAGGCCGGCAACCCGGCAGTGATGAACGGCGTGACGCCCGGCCTGGTGGTCGGCGTCACCACCGAGGCCATCTCGGCCGAGGGGTTGATCGTCACCGCCGGTGCCATCGACAGTCACGTGCACTTCATCTCGCCCCAGCAGGTGCCGGTGGGGCTTGCCAGCGGCATCACCACCTTCATCGGTGGAGGCACCGGGCCTGCGACGGGCACCAACGCCACCACCTGCACCCCCAGCCCCGAATACCTGCGCCTGATGCTGCAGGCCACCGACGGGCTGCCGATGAACTTCGGCTTCACCGGCAAGGGCAACACCTCGCGCCCCGAGGGCCTGCTCGAGCAGTTGGAGGCCGGCGCCCTTGGGCTCAAGCTCCACGAAGACTGGGGCACCACGCCCTCGACCATCGACACCGCGCTGACCTTCGCCGAGGCGCACGACGTGCAGATCACCCTGCACACCGACACGCTCAACGAGTCGGGCTTCGTCGACGACTCCATCGCGGCGATGAAGGGCCGCACCATTCACGCCTACCACTCGGAAGGCGCCGGCGGCGGGCATGCCCCCGACATCATCAAGGTGTGTGGACTGCCGTACGTGCTGCCTTCGAGCACGAACCCCACGCGGCCCTTCACCGTCAACACGCTCGACGAGCACCTCGACATGTTGATGGTCTGTCACCACCTCGACCCGGCGCTGCCCGAAGACGTGGCCTTCGCCGAGAGCCGCATTCGCGGCGAGACCATCGCCGCCGAGGACATTCTCCACGACCTGGGTGCCATCAGCATGATGTCGAGCGACAGCCAGGCCATGGGGCGGGTGGGCGAGGTCGTGCTGCGCACCTGGCAGACCGCGCACAAGATGAAGTCGCAGCGGGGCACGCTCGCAGGGGACGACGCCCTGGCCGACAACCTGCGCATTCGCCGCTACGTGGCGAAGTACACCATCAACCCCGCCATCGCCCACGGCGTGTCGCACGAGGTCGGCAGCGTCGAGGTGGGCAAGCTGGCGGACCTGGTGCTCTGGCGGCCCGAGTATTTCGGGGTGAAGCCGGAACTGGTGATCAAGGGCGGCTTCATCGCCTGGGCGCAGATGGGTGATGCCAACGCGTCGATTCCCACGCCCGAGCCGGTGCTGATGCGGCCGATGTTCGGCGGCTTCGGGCAGGCGTCGGCGAAGACCAGCCTGGCGTTCGTCTCGCAGCGGGCGCTCGAGGTGGGGGCAGTGGCGAAGTACGGGCTGGGGCGTCGACTGGTCGCGGTGAAGCACTGCCGTGGCCTGGGCAAGAAGGACCTCAAGCTCAACGACGCGCTGCCCGCCATCGAGGTCGACCCCGAGACCTACGAGGTGCGCGCCGATGGTCAGTTGCTGACCTGCGAGCCCGCGAAGGAGCTGCCCCTGGCGCAGCGGTACTTCCTGTTCTGACCATGGACACGCTCCTGCTCCAGCTCGCCGATTCAGGCTTCCCGGCCGGGGCCTTCGCGCACTCGGCGGGGCTCGAGGCGTTGCATCATTGCGGCCTGTTGCGCGGCGAGGCCCAGGTGACGGGCCGGCTCGAAGAACTGGTGTGGCACACGGCGCTGGGGGCGCTTCCGTTCCTCCACGACGCGTTCGCCGGAGCGGGCGTGCGAGCCGACCGGGAGGCCGAGGCGTTTCTGTCGAATCACGTCGCGAGGCGAGCGAGCCGGGCGCAGGGGCGTGCGTTCCTGATGGCGGCCGAGGCGATGCTCGGTGATTCGGCGGTGACGGCGGTGCGGCAGTCGTTGCCGCATTCGCACCTCGCCGTGGCCTTCGGCGCGGCGCTGGCCCACCGCGGGCTGCCGCTGGCCGACGTGCGGCACGCGTTCCTGTTCTGCACGGTGCGCAGCGCGTTGTCGGCGGTGGTGCGGTTGGGGGTGGTGGGGCCCTTGCGCGCGCAGGCGCTGTTGCGCGGGCTGCACGACACCTTCGAGCGGGCGCTGGCCGACTCGGCGGGGGCGGTCGCCCGCGACGCGGTGAGCGTGTCGCCCTGGCTCGAGACGGCGCAGTCGGCGCACGACCGGTTGTATTCGCGGCTGTTCCAGTCCTGAAGGAGTGAAGCCTTGAGCGTTCGACACGATCACGATGGCCTCGGCGAGCACGATCACGAGCAGCACGGCCCGCACGGCCACACCCACGAGCAGTGGGCCAGCCCCGGGCTGTTCCACGAACGTGACCAGCCGCTCGACCGCGACTACGTGAAGCGCTCGTTCACGGTGGGCATCGGCGGGCCGGTGGGCAGCGGCAAGACGGCGCTGATGCTGGCGCTGTGCCGGGCGCTGCGTGACACGTATTCGCTGGGCGCGGTGACAAACGACATCTTCACGAAGGAGGACGCCGAGTTCCTCACTCGTCACGAAGCCCTGCCCAAAGAGCGCATTCGCGCGGTCGAGACCGGGGGCTGCCCGCACGCCGCGATTCGGGAGGACATCACGCCCAACCTGCTCGCGCTCGAGGACCTGATGAAGACCGTGCGGCCCGAGTTGCTGCTGGTCGAGAGCGGAGGTGACAACCTGGCGGCGCAGTACAGCCGCGAGCTGGTCGACTACACGCTGTACGTGATCGACGTGGCGGGTGGCGACAAGGTGCCGCGCAAGGGCGGGCCGGGCATCACGCAGTCCGATCTGCTGGTCATCAACAAGACCGACCTGGCGCCCATGGTGGGAGCCAGCCTCGAGGTGATGGCGCGCGACGCGAAGGCGATGCGAGGAGACGGGCCGGTGGTGTTCGCCCAGGTGGTGCACGGGGTCGGGGTGCCCGAGATCGTGGCGAACGTGGTCGGGGCGTGGAAGCGGGCAGTGGCGAAGGGGTAGCGCGCGAAGCCAGCGCCACCGCACTCCCTTCGACCCGTCACCCTTCAGGTCCCGCTGTCGTTGTGCTCGACGCGCCGCTCCGGGTTCGCCATTCTCCCCACCCCGATGCCGCCGCTCATCGTCATCCGCGCGCTCACGCGCACCTTCGACGACGGCGCGGGCCCGGTGCCGGTGCTGCGCGGGGTCGACCTCGAGGTGAGGAGCGGCGAATTCGTGGCGCTGGTCGGGCGCAGTGGCAGCGGCAAGTCGACGCTGTTGCACGTGCTGGGGGGCCTCGACTCGAGGTTCGAAGGAGTCGTGACCGTCGCCGGCACCTCGCTGGCGGGCCTTTCGGACCAGGCGCTCGCGCGCTTCCGCAACGAGCAGGTGGGCTTCGTCTTCCAGTCCTTCCACCTCATCGCGCGGTTGACGGTGGGGCAGAACGTGGCGCTCCCCGCGTCCTTCTCGGCCACCGGGCCGCCCGACGTCGACGCGCGGGTGCAGGACGCCCTCGAGCGGGTGGGGCTGGCGGACAAAACCGCGCGTCTTCCGGCCCAGCTCTCGGGTGGGGAACGGCAGCGCGTGGCGATCGCTCGGGCGCTCTTCGCGCGGCCGAAGGTGCTCTTGTGCGACGAGCCGACGGGGAACCTGGACGCCGCCACCGCCGAAGGCATCGTCGCCCACTTCCGCGCGCTCAACGCCGAGGGCCTGACCATCGTGGCGGTCACCCACGAAGCCCGGCTGCGGGAAGCGGCGAGCCGGGTGTTGACGCTGCAGGACGGCCGGGTGGTCGCGTGAGGTTCTCGGCGTTGCGCTCGCTGGTGGGCCGGCAGACGGGGCGGGGCGCGGCCTCGTCGATCTTCGGCGTGGTGGTGGGGGTCTCGTCGCTGGTCTTCTTCGTGGCCCTGGGGTTGGGCGTGGGCCGGGTGGTGCGCGAGAAGATCTTTCCGACCGACGCGACCCTGGTCGAGGTCATTCCCTCGGCGCTGTCGCTGGGGCCGCTGAGCGGCAAGCTCGAGCAGGCGACCGTCGATCGCCTGGCCGCGTTGCCGCACGTCGCGCACGCCTGGCGCAAGATGTCGGTGCGGGTGCCAGCGGCGAGCGTCTACGACGGCGACTTCTTCGGTCAGCGCCTGCGCGTGGGCGTGGAAATCGTCGCGGTGGGCGTGGACCCGGGCCTGGTGGAGGCCGACGTCGCGCCCGGTACGTTCGACGACCCGGGCGAAGGCCAGCCGTTGCCCTCGGTCATCTCGTCGCGGTTGATCGAACTGTACGACAAGACCTTCGCGCCCACCCGGGGCCTGCCCCAACTGTCGCCGCAGATGATCCAGGGCTTCACCTTTCCGGTCGAGTTCAACCGCAGCTTCATCGTCGCCGCGCCCGCGGGGCCGGTGATCGCCGCGCGGGCGCAGGTGGTGGGCGTGTCGGATCGAGGGCTCCTGGCGGGGCTGATGGTGCCGCTGGCCTCGGCGCAGCGGTTGAACCGCCAGGCGCACGTCGACGCTGACACCTTCACCGCGGTGGTGCTGCACGCCGGGACGCCCGATGCGGTGCCGGGGCTGGTGGCCGAGGTGAAGGCGATGGGCCTGCGGGTCGACGACAAGGAACGTCGTCTGGCCGAGAACACGGGCGCGGCGATCGTGGTCACCACCGCGGCGTTGGGGCTGCTGTCACTGCTCATCTGCGTGCTGGCGGCCTTCAACATCGCGCATGCCTTGTCGGCGCAGGTTCGCGCGAGGGAACGTGAGCTGGCGGTGATGCGTGCGGTGGGCGCCTCGAAGCGTGACCTGGTGACGCTGGTGCTGGCGGAGGCCCTGGCGCTGGGGCTGGCGGGTGGGGTGGGGGGCAGCGCGATTGCCATTCTCGGCGCGCTGGTCGTCGATATGCTGTCGGCCCACGTGTTGCCCGAGTTCCCCTTCAAGCCCGAATCGTACTTCCTGTGGCCGTGGTGGCTGCCCGTGACCGGCGTGGCCCTCGGCGTGGTCTCGGCGGCCATCGGGGCCTGGTGGCCGGCGCGGCGAGCCGGCGCCATCGACCCGGCGCGCGCGCTGGCGGGGCAGGGCTGATGCGCTCGCGGCCGATCGTCTTGACCCTGGTGGTGCTCTTCGAACTCTGGCTGACCGCTGGCGATCTGTACATCGCCGCGAGGCTGCCGCTGGCGTCGTACGCCGGCATCTCGGGGCCGCCGCCCTGGCCGATGGCGCTCGTCGGCACCCTGGTGGGGTTGGCGGGCGTGGGCATGCTGGTGGGGTTGTGGACGGGCCGCCTGCGCGATTCGCGGGTGACCCGGCTCATCACCTTCGGCGTGGCCGCGGGCCTGGTGGCCGATTTGTGGACTGCGTCGAGTCGTTCGCCCTCGCCGGTGGAAAGCCAGGCGCTCAGCGCGATGACCTCGGTGCTCAACCTCGCGCAGGAACAGACCGACCACGGCCTGTTGCCCAGCGACGCGCGGCCGCTGCTCGAGGCCCTGTCGGGGCTGCCCCCGGCGCCTTTCTTCAAGGGCGGTGAGCGGCTGACCTGGACGCTCGACGTTCGCAAGGGGTGCTCGGGGCCGGCGCTCGACGATCGCGGGCGGGAGCCGGGTTCGATCATCTATTGCCTGTCGGCCCAGCGCGATCGGGCGTGGCTGGCGGTGGTGTCGGTCGACGGGTTGTTCGGCCGTCCCTTCGTGTTGACCGCCGACGAGCCGGCGCTCGCGCCCTCGGTCCCGCCAGAAGGGCGCCCCGAGCCCGAGCCGCTTCCCGAACCCGACGATCAACAGCCGTGAACGCCGGTGTGTGCGCGGGTCGCACCTGAGGGCCATCGAAGTCGCTGGTCGTCGCCGGGGGTTGGGTTACGCTCCCTCGTCTCCATCGTGAGCAATTCCCCGAGTCTCGCGTGACTACTGCTCCAAAACGTCAACCCATTCCGTTCGGCAAGTACCTGCTGCTCGACCGCGTCAACATCGGCGGTATGGCCGAGGTGTGGCGAGCGAAGACCTTCGGCGCCGGCGGCTTCGAGCGCCTGGTCGCCATCAAGCGCATTCTGCCCAACATCGCGGAGGACGAAGAGTTCATCACGATGTTCATCGACGAGGCGAAGATCACGGTTCAGTTGAACCACGCCAACATCGCGCAGGTCTACGAGCTCTCGCACATCGCCAATTCGTACTTCATCGCGATGGAATACGTGTCGGGCAAGGACATGCGTGGCGTGTTCGATCGCTGCCGCAAGCGCGGTGAGCCGGCGCCCATTCCGCTGACCTGCTACGCCATCGCGCAATGCTGTGAAGGGTTGGACTACGCGCACCGCGCCAAGGACCGGCAGGGGCGCGACATGAACATCGTGCACCGCGACGTCTCGCCGCAGAACGCGCTCATCAGCTACGACGGCGAGGTCAAGGTCATCGACTTCGGTATCGCCAAGGCGGCGGGCAAGGCGACCAAGACGCAGGCCGGCATCTTGAAGGGCAAGTTCGGGTACATGAGCCCCGAGCAGATTCGTGGCCTGCCGCTCGACCGCCGCAGCGACGTGTTCGCCATCGGCGTGTGTCTGTACGAGATGCTGACCGGCGAGCGGCTCTTCGTCGGCGACTCGGACTTCTCGGTGCTCGAGAAGGTGCGCAAGGTCGAGGTGCTGCCGCCCTCGCACTTCAACCGCAAGATCCCCGAGCAGCTCGAGAAGATCGTCATGAAGTCGCTGGCCAAGGACGTCGACGATCGCTACCAGTACGCCAACGAGCTGGCCGAAGACCTGCGCACCTTCATGTATTCGACGGGCAACGTCTTCGCCCGCAAGGACCTCGCGGCCTTCATGAAGGCGACGTTCGCCGAGGACTACGAGAAGGAAAAGAACCGCCTGCAGGAATACGCCGACGTGAAGGCGCCCGAGGGCATGGCTGCGGCGGCCGAAATGGGGTTCGGCGTGGGCAACGTGCCGGCGGCGCCGGGCAGCGTGACCAACGCCAGCTCGGTGACCAGCGTGCCGACCACGGCAGGGCCGGCGGTCGCCGCGCAGGGGCTGCCTCCGATGGTGCGCTCGGTGCCGCCGACGTTGACGCCGCAGACCTCGGCGGGGCAGCGCCTGCCTGCCGCGGGAGCGACCGCCATTCGCCCGCAGGCCGTGCAGCTGAACCCGTCGACCAGCATGCCCAGCATTCCGCGCCTGACGGCGGTGGCGCCCATGCTGACCAACGGCAAGGAAGAGCACAATTCCACCGTGCTGGTCGATGGCGGCGGGCAGTTCGACGATTCGTCGACCAGCCCCGGCAACGGCAACGATTCGACCCGTGCGCTCAACGTGCGCAACCTGGGCCCGGGCAACGAGTCGGCGACCGACCCGGCGCGCCCGAGCATTCCGCGCACCGCGACCGGTGGCGGGTGGGACCAGCAGCAGAACAACCGCCCGGGGCCGCCGGTGCTCTCGGCCGACCCACCGCCGCAGCGGCGCATGACGCGCAGCAACGTTCCCACCGGCGACACCAGCCCGACGTTGCCGCCGTTGAACTACCCGTCTCCGGCCAACAACCCGAACAACCCGGTCTTCAGCACGCCGACCAGCCAGCAGTTGCAGCCGGTCACCTCGTCGGGCTCGAACAAGCTGCTGATCGCGCTCAGCGCGGTGGTGGTGGTGCTGGTGATCGCGCTGGGCGCCGCGGTGTTCCTGCGGCCGGTCGCCAAGGGCCACGTCATCGTCTCGGTGCCCAACGACGTGAAGGGCAAGGCCGAAGTGCAGATCGACGGCGAGGTGGTGACCGAGAAGGACGGCTCGCCACTGCAGAAGTGGCCAGCGGTGCTGCCGGTCAAGCCCGGCAAGGTGACGGTGCGGGTCAGCGCGCCCGGCTACGACACCCTGCTCGAGATCGTCGACGTGAAGGAAGGCGAGCCCGTCGAGCTGACCAAGCAGTGGAAGAAGGCGACGAACTAGAAGGGCGCAGCTGGGCTAGAGCTCGCGCATGTCCCGGCCTCTGGCGAACGACGTGCGTGTCTCGGCTCATGGGTTGGTGGTCGTGGGCCGTCGCCCCACGGTGACCACGGTCTACTTCCGCCCCAGGGGCGTCACGCGCCTGCAGGAGCTCTCCTTGCGCTTCGAGGCGCCGCCGAACGTGCCCGCGACGCTGTTGCCCGACGGCCGGTTGCTGGTGGTGGGGCGCCGGGGCGAGAGCCTGTTGGTCTCGGCGGGTCGCACGCCGCAGCCCGGGCCGACCAGCCCCATGCCGCTCGAGGGCCTGTCGACCGCAGGCGTGGCGTGGACCGCGGCGGGTCGCTTCTTCCGCTTCGTGGGCGCGGCCTGGGTCGAAGAGGCTGCCCAGGTTCACGGCGGCGGGCCGGTGGCGGCGGTGGGCGAATTCGCGGTGGGCAACGCAGGCGCCATCTGGGCGCCGGGCAAGACCGGGTGGGGGCCGCAGAAGAGCCCGACGACGGCCGCGCTGGGGTGTGCCGACGGCGCGTGGGCGGGCGGGGTGGGGGTGGCGATCGAGCGTGCGGGCGCGCGGTTCGTCGCGCACCAGGTGAAGGGCACGGTCACCAGCCTCTGTCCCTGGAAGGACGGGGCGCTGCTGGTGGTCGACGGGCGGGTGGTGGACCTGTCGGGCAAGCTCTTCAAGGCGCCGGGCACGGTGAGCGCCATCGCCAGTCACGCGGGGTCGATGTGGTGCGTGGCCAACGGCTCGCTCTTCGAGACGGGCGATCTGACCCGGTTTCGCAGGCAGGTGCTGCCGAGCTGACGAGGCAGGTATTTTCGAGCAGCCCGCCTGATTTCTGCTTCACTTCGGCGCATGGCCAAGCCGCAGACCGACCCTCTCGCCGATCTTCCGCCGTGGGCGCAGAAGCTGGCGCAGCGCTACTTCACCAAGACCGTCAGCACCTTCGTGCTCTACGGCGCGGTGCGTGACCTGCAGCCCTTGACGCCGCGTGACGGCAAGGGCGTGCAGTTCGCGAACCTGAAGAAGTTCCTGGCCGACGAGCTCTTCGACGGGCGCGACCACGTGGTCTTCTACGATCGCAGCTCGGGCATGCGCACCAACACCGCGGCCACCGAGCAGGACTTCAAGCGCACGCTGATGAGCTACGACCCCGAGCTCGCGCGCACCATGCCCAAGATGCCGGGCACCGCGCTGCAGATTCTCGAGAACTACCTGCGCGCCAAGGTGGCCGAGAAGAAGTCGGTGGCCCTGGTGATCGACTTCGCCGAGACCATCGCGCCGGCTGGAGACATGTCGCACCTGAGCGCGGAAGATCGCTTCGTGCTCGCCACGCTGACCAAGTGGGCCAGCGACCCCCAGTTCCTCGATGGCGACCTGTCGATCGTGCTCATCGTCGAGAACCTGGCCGACATCACCCCGCGCATCTCGCGCAACCCCTACGTCGCGAACATCGAGATCTCGCTGCCCACCGAGGCCGAGCGGCTCGAATTCGTGAAGTCGAAGCTCGAAGGGCAGAAGCTGCAGTCGGTCAGCGACGTGGGCTACCAGGCGCTGGCGAAGATCACCGCGGGGCTCTCGCGCATCAACCTGGACCGGCTGCTCACCGAGGCCGTCGAGTCGGGCGTGCGCATCACCCCCGAGACGCTGAAGGACAAGAAGAAGGAAATCATTCAGGCCGAGTGCCATGGCCTGCTCGAGTTCATCGAGCCTGACTACACGCTCGACGTGGTGGCCGGCCACGCCAAGGCCAAGAAGATGCTGCGCGATGCCTCGAGCGCGCTGAAGAAGGGCCGCATCGAAGTGGTGCCCATGGGCTACCTGGTGTCGGGGCCGGTGGGCACGGGCAAGACCTTCCTGGTCACCTGCTTCGCCGGGGAAATCGGCATTCCGTGCGTGAAGTTCCTCAACTTCCGCAGCCAGTGGCAGGGCGTGACCGAAGCCAACCTCGAGAAGATCTTCAACCTGCTCAAGGCGCTGTGGCCGGTGGCGGTGATGATCGACGAGGCCGACGCGTTCCTGGGCGATCGCGATGCGGGCGGCGATTCGGGCACCTCGAGCCGCATCTTCGCGGCCATCGCCAGCTTCATGGGCAACACCGCCTACCGCGGGAAGATCGTCTGGTTCCTGCTGACGTGCCGGCCCGACCTGCTGCCGATCGACTTGAAGCGCCAGGGTCGCGCCGAAGAGCACATCGCGCTCTTCTACCCGCAGACCGACGACGAGCGCGCCGAGCTCTTCCGGGCGATGCAGAAGAAGACGAAGGTCAACGTCGAGGTGCCCGACTTCGCGGCGCTGACCCGCGGCAACCAGTACTCGGGCGCCGACATCGAGGCCATTCTGGTGCGCTCGAAGTTCCACGCCTTCATCGCCGGGCGCGACGAGGTGACCGCCGAAGACGTGCAGGCGGTGGTGAAGGACTTCATGCCCCCCAGCTACCCGCTCGAGGTCGAACTGCAGAACCTGGTCGCGGTGCAGGAATGCACCAGCCGAGACCTCTTGCCCGAGAGCTTCCAGAAGCTCGAGCGCGAGTCGGTCACCCGGCGGGTGAAGGAAATCAAGCAGTTGCTCGCCGAGAGCTGACTACTCCACCGTCCACGTGGTGGGCGCGAAGGCCTTGAGCTCGTTGGGGCGGAATTCGGGCATCAGCGTCGCGGGCCCCGACTGCAAGGTGCCGGCGAGCGTCGGCACCACGTCGAGGGTGGCCGAATAGAGCGCTCCGGCGACCTGCGGCGGCAGGTGCAGGGTGATGCGCCCGTCCTGGGTCTCGTAGCGCGTCACCTTGCCCGCCGAGACCAGGTTCTGCAGCGACGTGGTGTCGTGCTGCACGCCAGCCGGCAGGGGCAGGGTGAGGGTGACGGCCGTACCCGCGGGCAGCGCCGCGGTCAGCCCCAGGGTCGCGCGCTTGCCGACCTGGAAGGCCTTCGGCTGCGCCACCTTGAGCGAGAGCCCACCCGACTCGGTGCTCTTCCACGGCGTGAAGGCCACCAACTGGAACGAATAGGCCAACCCCGGCACGGCGGGCGTGGCGGTGAGGGTCCACTCGTGGGCACCCACCGAGCCCGCGGCGTCGGCGTCGAGGGTGAGCACGTCCTTGAGCGCGGCGGCGTCGAGCGTTCCCTGGGTCACCGGCTTGCCGTCGCGCGAGACCACGATGGTCACGCCCGCGGGCACGGGAACCTTGAAGAGCTGCACCGCGGCGCGCAGGCAGACGAGGTTGGCCCGCCCATCACCCCAGCCCCAGCTCGCCGAGTACCCCGACATGAGGAACGAGCCCAGGTCGGCCACCACGGGGTCCTGGCCCAGGGCCAGAATCGCCAACGCCGTCGCCTCGTAGCGCGACGGCGCACGGCCGTCGGCGCGCACCACGCCCTGCGCGACCTCGAGGAACTTCGAGCCGTCATCGGCCGACGTGAGCCCTGCTTCCACCAGCTTCTTGAGCGCGTCGGCCACGGTGCCTTGCACGGCTCCAGAAGCGAGAATCGCGGCGGCCGTGTAGCCGTCGGCCACCCGGGCCAGGTTGCGCTCGAAGGCGCCGCTGGCCTTCACGGACATCACGGTGGCGCGCTGCTTCGCGGTGGGCGAGCTCGACGCGGCGGCGGTGGTGGTGTGCACGCAATCGGCGGTGGTGACCAACAGGCGCTGCAGGGTCCACCCATTTGCGCCCTGGCAGGTGCCGTCGGGGCGCTGGGCCTGGGCCACCTGCATCGCGAGGCGCTCGCCCAGGCGCTGGAGTACGGGGCTCTCGGGGTGCGAGAGCGCAGCGTCGGTGAGCAGGGTGGCGGTGTCGACCGAGGGGCCGCGCGCATGGCGCATCACCCGCTGGGTGGCGAGCAGCGAGAGCTCGCGAATGGTGGCCGGGTCGGCATCGCTGCCCAGCGAGTGGAGCAGTGCGGGCGCTTCACCGAGCAATTCGAGCAGGTACGCGTCTTCGGCCACGCCGCCGCGCCCGACTGCTGCAGAGAGCTCGGAGCGAAGGAGTCCCAACGCCCCGGGCATGACGCGAAGCCTCAGGCCCTCGGTTCCGGCGATGGTGTCGGCGGGGCCGCTGAGCGAGAAGGTGCGCGGCGCGGCGAGCGTGCCGCCCTTCGACGACACGGTGCGCAGGCCCGCGGGCTCGATGGGGAAGTGCTTTTCGACCGCGTCGGTGTTGCCCAGCACGGTACGCAGCGTGGCGGTGCCAGGCGCTTTGGTGGTGAGCGTGGCGTATTCCACCGCGTTGCCGCCCGCGGCGATCTTCACCGAGCCGCTGACCTTGCCCGACAGGGTGCCGCCCGTGGCGCTCACCGCGAGTGAGCTCGAGACGTCGGCGTCGGTGGTGTTCACCACTTGAATCGGCAGCCGCACCGAATCACCGGCGTAGAGGAACTTGGGGGTCACCGGTTCCACGTAGGTGGGCAGGGTGCCGAGGAAGCTGGTGAGCGCTCCGGCCTGACCGCCCTGTCGGGAATGCGCCAGGCCCAACACGCGCCAGGTGGTGAGGCGATCGGGCACCTTCACCGGCACCGTGGCCAGACCCTGCGCGTCGGTGACCACCAGGGGCTCGAAGAGGAAGGTCTCGGGGAACCAGGCGCGGGTGGGCGCTCCACCGCTGCCATTGCCGCCTTCGACGTCACCCTGGTCGAGCGCCGACTTGTCCCTGGTGCTCTTCGAGACCTTGGGCGCGTTGCCCGGGAGCGCGAGGCCTCCGAGGCCGCCACCACCGGACGCCGAGTCCTTGAACAGGCCCTGCTTCTTCCCCTCGGCTTGAGCAGGGGCTGGAGCGGCCATGGCCGCTGGAGCCGACGGCGACCCCGTGTACGCTTCGTCGTCGCCCCTGAAGTCGCTCAGCCCCTTCCGCTCGAGCCTGGACTTTCCTGAGAGCGCATCGGCCGAGCCACCGAAGAGCGCCTTCGCGTTGTCCATCAGAAGCGACATGGCGAACAACACCCCCACCGCCGCGGCCGTGAGCAGGAGCACGAGAGGCTTCTTCATGGCTTCTCCTTCGCGACCCACTGGGCCCAGTTCTGCATGTCTTCGTTCAAGCGGGTACCGTTGATGACCAGTTGGCGCGGTTCGGTCAGCGCGAGGAGGTCGGACGGCAGGCGATGCAGTCGCAGCTTTCGACCCCAGGCATCGCGCCCCGAGTCCTTGCGCTGCTCGACCGCGTCGATGGCCGCGTTCCACAGTCGGGCCATGGTGGCGTTCGACATGCGCTCGGCGGCGGGCGCGTTCGCTTCCCACGTGCGCACCTGCGAGGCGAGCTCACCCAGCACGCCGTAGAAGTGATCGACCAGCACCTCGTTGGGGTCGAAGCTGGTGCCTCCGGTCAGCGAGAGCGCGGCCTCGACCTGCGGCGGCGGAGGCAGGCCCGAAATGCGCAACAGGGTGGCGGCGGCGGCATTGGCGCCTCGCACCCGGCCCAGCGAAATGGCCTGTGCGTCGATGCCGCCGAAGGCCGCGGTCTGGGTGGGCTGGGGGCGCAGCCCGTCGAACTCGCCAGGGCCCGGCAGCGGCACCAATTGACTCAAGCTGTCGTCGACGCCGAAGAGCCCGACTGCAGCTTCTCCCGGCTGCCCGCCGATGGAGGTCTTGAGCTGCAGTTGGGCGATCTGCCCGGGGGCGTAGCGCGGCTGGTCGCTGGTCAGCGAGAGCGCGAGCGTGGTCTTCGAGCGCACGAACAGAACGACCTGACCGCCGCCCCACTGCACGCCGGCCCACCCCTGCCAGTCGTCGGGCACGGTGAAGGTGGCGACCCGGTTGTCCTTGTCGACCTTCGACTTCACGCTGGCGTAGGCGTGGGTGAGCAACAACTCGTCGGGCAGCTCGCCGGTGAAGTCGGGACCACGAATGATCTCGACCTTCACCGTGGCGCCGGGGTCGACGATCTGCGAGCTGGCGCGCAGGCGAATGTCGGGCACCGCGCCGGGAGCCATGCGCAGCTTCGTCGAGCCCAGCGTTTCCTTGCCGCGCTTCGCGGTGACCAGGAACTCGTAGCCGGTCATGATGGTGTCCTGCGGGCGCTGCGCTTCGTATTTCTGCGGCGCGGTGATGGTGACGTGCGCCACGCCGACCGCGGCCTGCCCGGGGTTGTCTTCGTCGCGGGCCAGCGTCACCGCCGACAACTTCGAGGTGATGCAGGTGACCGCCGCGTCGGGGTACGTCGCGCCGGGGCCGGGCACCCAGCTCAGGTCGACCTTCTTGCCTTCGGCCGGCACGCGCCACTGCAGCACGCGTGGCAGTTGGCCCGAGCGCACGGTGGGCGGCAGGCAGTCGCGAGCGGTGAGCAGGGCCTCGTCGAGGCGCCCCTGGAGCGCACCAGGTGAGGTGGGCACGCCGTCGAGGGTGATGCTCAAGCGGGGCAGGTCGGAGTCGTCGAAGCGCCATTGCGCGTGGAAGAGCCGTTCCTTGCCCGGCTCGAAGCGCGCCTCGTGCACGGCCTCGCCCACGCACTCGCCGATGCGGCTCTTCGGCAGGGCCGACAGCCCCGCGCTGCCGTTGGCGTGCACGATCAACCCGGCGACCACGGTCTCGTTGGTCTGGTGCACGTAGCGCGCGCAGGCCTCGAGGCGGCTCTCGAGCCGATCGAAGCTCATGCGGTCGGCGATGGTGACCTGGTCACCGCGGCCGTCGAGCAGATCGTCGAGGCTGGTACGAAGGACCACCTTCGCGCGGGGCGGCGGGCGGAAGGGCAGCGCGGGAATGACGATGTTCACCGCGGGGCCGGGGTCGAGCTGCAGGCTGCCGACCGCGTCTTCGTCGACCGGCGCATCGACGCCCTGGTCGGTCGCTTCCCACAGGCGCTTGACGTTGAGCGTGACCCCCTCGAGCACGCGGCCATCGGCGGTCGTGGCGCGCAGGAACAAGCGGTTGTTCATGCCCTCGACCAGCCCGCTGGCGAGCTCGGTGACGGGCGAGACCGTGATCGCGTCTTCCGAGAGCAGCACGCTGGCGCTGCCTTCGACGCGATCTCCTGCCGAGTCGACGACCGCGAGTGAGGCGAGGAGTGACGCCTGTCCCTGCAGGTCGTCGGGCACCGAGGGCAGCTCGACCTGGAAGGTGCCGGCGGCCGAGGTGGTGGCGAACTTCGGAAAAGCGGTGCCATCGACCCACGAGGTGGGCGGCGGCCAGGCCCCTTGCGGCGTCCAGTTCAGCTCGACCTTCGCGTTGGCCACCGGCGCACCCGAGGCGTACTTCACGGCGCCCTTGAGGACTGGCTTCTCGTTGCGGCGGTAGAAGGGCTTCACGCTGCTGGCCTCGATGCGGAAGCGGGGCAGGGTGAAGGGCTTGACGGTGAAGGTGCGCGATTCGCTCACGCCGCCGCTGGTCCAGGTGACGCGCCAGGCGCCGCTGGTCGCGCCGAGATCGATGGGGAAGCTGCCCGAGACCACGCCCCACTTGCCGGACGGGGCCTTCTCTTCGAGCAGCACCTCGCCCGAGGGGTCGGTCACGGTCCACACGCCGGGGCGCTCTTCGAGCGGTGAGAGGTCGTTCGCCTTGAGCGCGAGCGCGCGGAACTTCACGGTGTTGCCGGGCTCGTACAGGGGCCGGTCGGTGAGCACGTGAATGCGGGCCGGCGTGTACAGCGGCAAGGGCACGTCGACCGACGATTCGCCGATGGTCGAGGTCACCCGCACCCGCAGTTGGTAGTCGCCGTCGTTGAGGGCCGGCAGCGCGACCTCGGCGCCGAGGCCGACGCCCTGGGCGGCCCACGGCTTCTTCGGCGCGAGCAGCGTTTCCTTGCCCGCTGCCACCAGCGCCACGGTGGGCGTGAACGAGGTGATGACCGCGCTGCGCACCAGATCGGTCGGGCCGGTGGTGTACTGCGCACTGGTCGACACGTTGACGTACCCGTCGGCGCCGCGGGTCAGCCCCGAAGCGCTGAACGAGATGGTCTGCTTGAGATCGCCGTCGGGGCACTCGTCGAGCCAGAGGCCCTTCGAGAAGCCGGTGCTCAGGCAGACGCGCGTCGAGGCGTACAACGCGACCAGGGCGACGACCGAAAGGCCGACGACCCATTGCGTTCGGGTGGCTCCGCGGGTGATGGCTGACATGGGGGTCCCCTCGAGGTGAGGTGGCAGAGCGTAGCCTGAGACGCCCGTCAGGACCGGGGAGTTCCTGCGAGCCAGCGACGGACCGCGGCCTTGACGCGCGCGGGGAGCGTGCCCTCGAATTCCTCCAGGCGCGACGAGGACTTGGGGCATGGTGGCAATCGGCGAGCGGTTGGTACGTCAGAAGCTCACAGGAGGCGTGATGCGCGGCATTCTCAACATTCTGTGGGCGATCTTCGGTGGCGGCTTCGTGCTCGCGCTCGAGTACCTGCTCGCGGGCGTTCTGTGCTGCCTGACCATCGTCGGCATTCCGTTCGGCACCCAGTGCTTCAAGCTGGCGGGCCTGGCGCTCTTTCCCTTCGGGAAGGACTTCAACGACGCGGGGCCGCGCGGCACGGGCAACGTGCTGTTCAACCTGCTGTGGCTGGTGTTCGCGGGCTTGTGGATCTTCCTGAGCCACCTGGCGATCGCGTTGTCGCTGGCGGTGACCATCATCGGCATTCCGTTCGCGATTCAGCACGTGAAGCTGGCGTCGCTGGCGTTGATGCCGTTCGGCGTGCGGGTGCGCGAAGTTCGCTGAAGCTGCTTCAGCGGCTGGTGGGCATGCCGAACGCTTCTCGCCAGGCGCGGAATTCCGGCGTCCACTGCAGTTGCGCGTCGCGCACCGTGATCGACCACGACTTCGACTGCGTCTTCACGGGGGAGAACACGTCGATCGCCACCAGCGGGGCCTTGCCTTCCCGCGGCACCACGTCGACGTGCTCGATGACGTGGAACCCGGTCTGCGCGGCTGACGGGCCGATGCGATCGGCTTCGAGGCTGGCCGAGCAGAGCACCACCCGACCCCCGGGCTTCAACACCCGCTGCGCCGCTTCGAGGTAGGCCTCGACGCCGCCGCGAAGCTCGAAGCGGCAGGGCATGGCGTGCGCGAGCTGCGACTCGGTGCCGGTGCCGCGGGGAAAATAGGGCGGGGTGCCGGTGATGAAGTCGAACGGCGCCGCGGTGAATTCCCGCAGGTCGCCGTCGAGCACCTGACACCGTTCGTCGGCACCGTTGTAGCGAAGCGATCGTCGCGCCATGGCCGCGCGATCGACCTGCGCCTCGACGCCGGTGACGTTGGCGTGGGGAAAGCGCCACGCCATCAACATCAACACCGAACCCAGCCCACACCCCAGGTCCAGCAAGCGCGTGGCACCAGTGGCCTGGGCGTGCGGCGCGGCGACGGCGGCGGTGGCGAGATCGTCGAGGCTCCAGCGGTGCCCGCGCTGCTTCTGGAAGATGCGCCAGTCGCCCGCGAGGAAGCAGAGATCTTCGTCGTCTTCGGGTTCGAGCGTCGGGTCTCCCCGGGCGCCACGTGGCTGCGGCCCGGGGGCGACCCAGCCAGCCGGCCGGCGCGCGGTGCGAACGAGGCCGGTCACAGCGAGAAGAACTGCTTGATCTTCGCCAGCAGGTCGGTGGCCTCAGCCTTGCGGCGGGCCTCGAGGGCCTCGGCGTCCACCCCTTCCCTGGCGGACAGCAGCGCCACCCGCCGCTGGGCGAGCAGATCGGCGAGTTGGTGGGCGAGCTCGGGCTGGGCCGCGATCAACGTGCCCACCGTCGCCTTGTCCAGCCGGAAGCATTCGACGTCGGTCAGCGCCTTCACGGTCGCTGCGCGCGGCTCTCCGGTCAGCAGCGACATCTCTCCGAAGATGTTGGGGCCGGTCAGCCCGGCCACGCTGCGCTCGATGCCGTCGACCTGCACGTCGACCTCGGCGCGCCCGTCTTCCATCAGGTACAGCCAGTGCGCCTGCGCGTGCTGGCGGGTCATGATTTCGCCGGCCGTGAAGGGCGAGTACTTGAGCTGCGCAGCCACCGCGAGTCGCTCGTCTTCACTCAAGGTCGAGAACAGCTCGATGGCGTCGACCAGCTTCTTGCGGCGAGCCAACTGCTTCTCGGTCTTCACCTGCTGGCGATCGCTGTTCTCTTCGGTGACGAACACCGCCCTGGCGGGAATCGCCGGGTGCATGCCCGCGCGCTGCAGGGCGAAGAAGATGCAGGTGCGCACGTCGGAGTCGGTGGGGTCGTCGACCGCGAAGTCCTTGAGCCAGTAACGCACCGCGTACCGGCCGTACGAGTCGGCCATGTCGAGCAGAATGCAGTTGGCCTGCGGGTCCTTGGCGATGAGCGGGTGTTCCTGCGCACGCACCGCGTTCTGCACGGCCTCGATGACGTCGCTGGGCTGATGCCGCCAGTCGACGTTGAAGTACACCCAGCGGCGCCACTGCCGCGGCTTGTGCTCGCGGTGCCCCAGCAGCGTGACCTGCGACTTCATCAGCACGCTGTTGGGAATGATCACCGTTTCCCAGTTGCGCGTCTCGATGGCCGTGAAGCGCCAGCGAATCTGCACCACGCGCCCCGACACGTCGCCCACCTTGACCCAGTCTCCTTCTTCGACCGAGCTGTCGAGCTGCAGAGCAAGGCCGCCGGCGATGTTGCCGATCACGTCTTGCAGCGAGAAGCCCAGCACCGCCGAGAAGACCGCGCTGGTGGCGATGATGCCCGAGAGGTTGACGTTGGCCTTGCTGGCGATGGTCACGCAGGCCACCAGCGAGGCGATGGCGACGATCACGTCCTGCACGATGCGCGGCACCGACAAGCGCACCCGCGGCAGCAGCACCGAGAAGACGATGGTGCCGACCGCGCCCACCATGGCCACGGCGCCCACCATCCACCCCGGCAGGAGGAACGCCTCGACGTGCGGCGAATGGGCCGCTTCGAGCCCGGCGGCGATCAGAATCGACACCAGGTGCACGCCACCGAAGAAGAACATCGCCCGGAAGCGCGGGTGATCGGCCTGGGTGAGCTTGGTGAGCAACCAGGCGCCGACCGTCAGGCCGAGCAGCCAGGGCGTCCAGGACTGCAGCGCGATGGAACCGAGAGCGTCGAAGAAGGTCACGAACCTGAAACGTTAGCGGGAACGCGGGCCGGAGCGAGTTTTTCGGGAACCCGAGCGCTCAGTGGCAGGCCGGCCCCTGCTGCGAGGCCCACACCGCGCGAACGAGGAGCACCGTCGCGGCCACCAGCGGCACCGCGCGCCGCAGAATCAGCGCAGGCACCGGCCAGCGATCGAGCGAGCGCGCTCCCAGTTGCACCGCGACCAGCGCGGGAATGGCGCCGAGCGAGAAGGCCCCGAGCACGGCAGCGCCTCCCACGCTGGAGTCGGTCGCCAGCGCGGCGAGGAAGATGCCCGCCAACAACCCACAGGGCAGAAAGGGCGTCGCCGCGCCCAGCAGCAGCGCGCGCACGAAGGGTCCGCGCCCCTTCGACAACCGACCCAGCCCCCGCGACAGGCGCCCCAGCCCGGGAATCGGCGGCACCCGTTTCGCGAGATCGAGCGCGGTGATGACCAGGCCCAGCGCCATCAGGCCGGTCAGCCACGGCTCGAGCTGCACGGTGAACAGCCCCGACAGCGTGTGGCCGACCGCGCCGATGAGCGCGCCCACCGCCGCGTAGGCCAGCGTTCGCCCCAGGTGCCAGGTGAGCAGCGTGGCGCGCGGGCCCTGACCCAGTGACGCACAGGCCAGCGGCCCGCACATCAACGCGCAGTGCAGGCTGCCCGTCGCGCCCGCAACTGCCGCACTCGTCGCGCCTGCGAGCACCAGCCCGTCCATGACGCGCAAGAGTTCAAGCGGCATGCCGTTCGCAACCTCGGGTTGATCGTGAGCACCTCGAACCCGCAACCGACCATGAACGCACGTGATGGCCGGTGCCTGCATTGCCGCTCACCCCTTCCCCCCGACGCAGGTTCTGCGCGCTACTGCTGCCGCGGCTGTGAGGCCGTGCATTCTTTGCTGGTCGAGCAGGGGCTCGATCGCTACTACGCGCTGGCCGGCGAGCAGGTGGCCCCGGTGGGCGAGCAGACCCCGCGCAGCCACTCGTGGCTCGAGCCGTTGGTGCAGACCGCCGAAGCGCAGGGAGGGTCGTTGTGCTCGCTGCAGCTCGACGTGCAGGGCATTCACTGCGCGGCCTGCGTGTGGCTGATGAACGAGACCTGGCGCCGACGGGCCAAGGGCGCGGGCTCGGTGACCGTCAACCCCGCGCTGGGCGTGGTCTCGCTCCATTGGGAAAAGGGTGCGACCGACGTCGCGGCCTGGGTGAAGGACATCGAAGCGTTCGGCTACGGCTTCGGGCCCTCGCGCAAGACGGCGTCGAAGAAGAGCATCGAGCTGCCGCTGCGGCTGGGCGTGTCGGTCGCGCTGACGATCAACGTGATGCTGTTCTCGGTGAGCTTCTACTTCGGGCTCACCCCAGACGACCCGCAGGTCTTCGCGCTCTTCACCGCGCTCTCGTTCGCGCTCTCGACGGCCACCGTGCTCGTCGGCGGGTGGCCCTTCATGCAGGCCGCAGTGCGCAGCCTGAAGGCCGGCATGCTGCACCTGGACCTGCCGATCGCCCTGGGCATCGTGCTGGTCTACGGCATGTCGGTGGTGCAGCTGGTCACCTCGCACGCGCGCGGGGACCTGGCGTACTTCGACACCCTCAACACCTTCATCACGCTGATGCTGCTCGGCCGCTTCCTGCAAGAGCGCATGCTCGAGCGCAACCGCCGCTACCTGCTCGACGACGACGGGGCCGACGGCATTCTGGTGCGTCGGGTCGAAGGCGAGGCGCTGCGGTCGATCGCCGCGCCGAAGATCGGCGCCGGTGACGTGCTGCTGATCGCGCCGGGCGACCTGGTGCCGGTCGACGCGGTGCTGATCGACGCCACCGCCGAGATTTCCACCGATTGGATCACGGGAGAAGGCGCGCCTCGAGGCGTCAGCGGGGGCGCCCCGATTCCCGCCGGCAGCTTCAACGCCGGGCGCCGCGCGGTGCAGGTGCGCACCGAGACCGCGTTCGCCGACTCGCCGCTGGTCTCGCTGCTGCGCCAACCGGCTCCCCGCGAGGGCCGGGCCGGCGCGCACCAGGCGCTGTGGAAGGGCCTGGCGAAGCGCTGGGTGCTGACCGTGTTGGGCGTGGCGACGGCGGGGTTCCTGCTGTGGCTGCCCCACGGCGTCGATCGCGCGGTGAACGTGGCGGTCTCGCTGCTGGTCATCACCTGCCCGTGTGCCATCGGCATCGCCATTCCCCTGGCCTACGAGCTGACCCAGACCCGCCTGCGCCGCGCCGGCTTCTACGTGCGCAGCGTCGACCTGCTCGATCGGCTCACCGACGTGCGCCACGTGGTGTTCGACAAGACCGGCACCCTGACCCTGGGCCGGTTGGACGTGACGCAGGTGGGCGATCTGGGCACCGTCGAAAAGAACCTGGCCTGGAACCTGGCGGTGCGCTCGGGTCACCCCGTCTCGAACGCCATCGCCCGCTCGCTGGCGGTGAGCGCGAAATACGACCCGCTGGCCCAGGTGGTGGAAGTGCCGGGCCAGGGTGTCGAATGGCAGCGCGACGACGGCTGTTGGCGGCTGGGGCGCGCCGACTGGGCGGTCGGTGTCGCCGAGCGCAGCACGGTGCTGGCGCGTGACGGGGTGCCAC
>CAIWFK010000292.1 GCA_903911905.1 uncultured Myxococcales bacterium | reverse complement strand
TGCCCGCGCGCGCGGCCGGCGTGAAGGACGTCATCGTCTGCTCGCCGCCTGGCCCCGACGGTCGGCCCAGCGCGGTGGTGCTGGCCGCTGCAGCGCTCTCGGGCGCCTCACGGGTGTTCTCGTTGGGAGGCGCCGGCGCCATCGCCGCCATGACCTATGGCACGCAGACGGTCCCTCGCGTCGATCGCCTGGTGGGGCCCGGCAACGCCTGGGTTGCCGAAGCCAAGCGGCAGGTGGCGGGAGACGTGGGCATCGACGCACCGGCGGGGCCTTCCGAGATCCTGGTCATCGCCGACGACACCGCGACGCCGCGCCTGGTCGCTCGCGAGTTGCTCGCACAGGCCGAGCACGACCCCGACGCGTGCTGTGTCGCGTTGGTCGCCTCGCCAGCGTTCGCCGAGCAGGTCGAAGCGGAGCTCGCCCGCGCGCTGCCGCTGGAGGCCCGTCGCTCCACCATCGAGAAGGCCCTGGGCAGTCGCGGCGCCGTGCTGACGGCTTCGCTCGACGACGCCATCGACTTCGCCAACGCCTTCGCCGCCGAGCACCTGCAACTGGCCCTGGCCGACGTGCAGCCCACCCTGGCTCGCCTGCGGAATGCGGGCACCGTCTTCGTGGGCGCCGCGTCGTCGGTGGCCTTCGGCGACTACGTGACGGGCGCCAACCACGTGCTGCCCACCGCTGGCGTCGCGCGCCGCTTCAGCGGTCTCTCGGCGCTCGACTTCATCCGGTGGACCACCTGGCAGCGGGTGACGCCCGCGGCCGCAGCGTCGTTCGCGAAGGACGTGGTGCCCCTGGCGCAGTCAGAGGGCCTGCCCGCCCACGCCGCCGCCGCCGCCGAGTGGCTCGACGCGCCCCCCGACGAGCGCCCCTTCGCAGTCCGTACGCGCCCCACGCTGTCGGCCATCGCGCGGTATGTGCCCACGCGCCCACCGTGTGAAATCGACCTCACCGACAACACCAACCTCTTCGGGGTGCCGCCGGGCGTCGCGCGCGTACTGCGGGAACTCGCCTCGGCGACGGTGACGAGGTACCCAGCCCCCTACGTCGAGGCCCTGCGCGGCGCGCTCGCTTCGGAGGCCGGCGTGGCGGCCGAGAACATCGTCACCGGCTGCGGGTCGGACGACCTGCTCGATGCGGCGATGCGCGCCTTCGCCGAACCGGGAGAGCGCATGGCCTATTGCCCACCCACCTTCGGGGTGGTGCCCACCTTCGCGCGCGCCAACGGTCTGGTCCCGGTCGCCGTGCCGCTGAACGTCGAGGCGCTCTCGAACAGCGGGGCCCGCATCATCTACCTGTGCTCGCCCAACAACCCCACTGGCGGGGTGCTGCCCGAGGGCTTCGTCGAGGCTCTGCTGGCGCGCACGCGAGCGGTGGTGCTGGTCGACGAGGCGTATGGCGAGTTCTCGAGCGTGCCTGGCTTCGTGCGCGCGGCGAGCCGGTCCACCCGGTTGGTGGTGGTGAAGACGCTCTCCAAGGCCTTCGGTCTGGCGGGTCTGCGGGTCGGTTGGGCGGTCGCTTCTGCCCCGCTCATCGCCGAGCTGGAAAAGACGCGTGGGCCCTACAAGGTCGGCGGAGTGGCCGAGCGCGCGGCGCTCACGGCGCTGACCGACGATCGGCAGTGGGTGCGCGCGTGCGTGCAGCAGACGCTCACCTTGCGTGGCCGCTTCGTCACCGAGCTTGGGTCGAAGGGACTCGAGGCGTTGCCGAGCGAGGCGAACTTCGTGCTGGTGCCGGTCGCCCGACCTGCCGACGGCGTCGCGGCGCGAATGCGTGAGCGCGGGGTGTCGGTGCGCGCCTTCCCGGCCCTCGAGGGAATCGGCGACGCGGTGCGCATCACCATCGGCCCGTGGGAACAGTTGGCGGCCTGCCTCGACGCGCTCACCGAGGCGGCGCGATGAAGGCCACGCTCTTCGACTACGGCGCAGGGAACCTCTTCTCGCTGGTGCGCGCGCTCGAGGTGGTGGGCGTCGCGCCGACCATCGAGGCCGACCCACTCGCGTGCGCGAAGACGAACGACCTGCTGGTGCTCCCAGGCGTGGGCGCCTTCGGACATGCGGCGGCGAGGCTGGCTCCGGCGCGGGTGGCGCTGGCCCGACAACTCGCCGAGGGTCGACCGTGCCTGGGCATTTGCGTTGGCATGCAGTTGCTCTTCGAGGCCAGCGAAGAAGGAGAAGGCGCGGGGCTCGGCGTCATTCCGGGGGCCGTCACCCGGTTGCGCACGCCGCGCTGCCCGCACATCGGCTGGTCGAAGGTCGGCGAGGAGGACTTCTATTTCGCCCACAGCTTCGCGTGCCGGCCCGTCGATTCGTCGGTGGTGCGCGCGAGCACGACGTTCGACGATGAACGCTTCGCTTCCATCGTCCGCTGGCGACGCACCGTCGGTGTGCAGTTCCACCCCGAGAAGAGCTCGAAGGCCGGGCTCGCGTTGTTGGGCACGCTGGTGCGCGAGGTGACGTCATGAAGGTGCTGCCGGCCATCGACCTGCGGGAAGGCGCGTGCGTGCAGTTGGTGGGCGGGGAGTACGCCGACGAGCGGGTGCGCCTGACGGACGTGCCGGCCGTGGCGCGGCGGTGGGCGGAGCTCGGGTTTTCCCGCGTGCACGTGGTCGACCTCGATGCAGCGACCGGGCAGGGCGACAACCGCGAGACCATCGCATTGCTCACTCGGACGCCTGGCCTCTCGGTTCAGGTTGGCGGTGGCGTGCGCGACGAGGCCCGGGTGCAGGAGCTGTTGTCGCTCGGCGCCTCCAGCGTGGTGGTCGGCACCCGCGCCATCGAAGAGCCGGCGTGGCTGCAGTCGATGACGAAGCGGTTTCCTTCCCGCCTCGTGGTGGCTGCCGACGTTCGCGGCGACGAGGTGGTGACCCGGGGCTGGAAGCACCGCACGGGGCTTCCGCTCGGCGCACTGCTCGAGACGCTCTCGGCGCTCGACCTCGCCGGCGTGCTGGTGACGGCGGTCCACGTCGAGGGACAGCAGGGCGGCACCGACCTCGAGGTGATGGCCCGCGCTCGCAGGGCCACCCGGCACCCGCTCATCGCCAGCGGCGGGGTGACGACCGTCGACGACGTGCGCGCGCTCGCGGCCTTGAACCTCGACGCCGCCGTCATCGGCATGGCCCTCTACACCGGTCGGCTGGACGCGGCCGCTCTTCCCCTGGAGTTCAAATGACCCTCGTTCGACAGACCACCGAGACCCGCGTCGAAGTCGCCCTCGGCACCACGCCGACCATTGCCACCGGCAAGCCGTTCTTCGACCACATGCTGACCGCCTTCGCGACCTACGCGGGGTTGCCGCTGGTGGTGACCGCGCGCGGCGATCTCACCCACCACCTGATGGAGGACGTGGCGCTGACCGTGGGGGCCTTCGTGCGCAAGCTCACGCCCGCGACCGCCGCGCGTTACGGTGAGCGAACGTTGCCCATGGACGACGCGTTGGTGCAGGCGGTCATCGATGTCGGTGGTCGCCCGTACTTCGTGGGCAAGTTGCCCAGCGCGCTCTACACGCACTGGTTCCGCAGCTTCGCCACCGCCAGCGAGAGCACCCTGCACCTGCGCGTGCTGCGCGGAGCCGATCGCCACCACGTGCTCGAGGCCGCCTTCAAGGCTACCGGGCTCGCGCTGCGACAGGCGCTGCGCGACGACGGCGTGGTCTTCAGCACCAAGGGCCGGGTGACGCTCACGGAGACGCCATGACCACCAAACGCGTGGTGGTGTGTCTGGACGTGAAAGGCGGGCGGGTCGTGAAGGGCGTGAAGTTCGAAGGGCTGCGCGACGTGGGCGACCCGGTCGAGCTGGCGGTGAAGGCCGAGGCCGAGGGCGCCGACGAGGTGGTCTTCCTCGACATCTCGGCGACGGTTGAAGAGCGGGCGACGTTGCTCGAAGTGGCGCGCGCCACGGCTTCGCAGCTCTTCATTCCGCTCACCATCGGCGGAGGCTTGAGTTCGGTCGACGACGTCACGCGGGCGCTGCGGGCTGGAGCGGACAAGGTCAGCCTCAACTCCTCCATCGTGTCGAGGCCCGAGCTCCTCGGCGAGCTTTCCGCCCGGGTGGGCGCGCAGTGCGTGGTGGCCAGCATCGACGCCAGGCGGGTGGGCGACCAGTGGAAGGTCTTCACCCGCGGCGGGCGCACCGAGACGCCGCTCGAAGCGGTGTCGTGGGCGCAGCGGTGCGTGGCGCTCGGCGCCGGTGAGGTGTTGTTGACCAGCATCGATCGCGACGGCGCGCGCACCGGGTACGACCTCGAGCTGACGCGCGCGGTGGCCGACGCGGTGAGCGTGCCGGTCATCGCCTCAGGCGGCGCGGGCCAGGCTTCGCACCTGGTCGACGCCTTCGTGCAGGGCCACGCCGACGCGGCGCTGGTGGCGGGAATTCTTCATGACGGCGTCACCACGGTCGCGGCCCTCAAGCGCGGCCTGCGCGACGCCGGGCTCGACGTGCGAGGTGTGCGATGAGGTTGCTCGAGGCGGTCGAGACCGTGGCGCGGTTGGCGGGGGCTTCGGCGCTCTCCCGCTTTCGTACCGGGCTCACGGTCGACGTGAAGCTGGACGGCAGCCCGGTCACCGAGGCCGACCGCGAAGCCGAGCGCGTCGCGCGGGAATGGATTTCGAAGCACTTCCCCGAGGACGGCATTCTCGGAGAAGAGCTCGGGGAGTCGAACCCCGGGGCGAGGCGGCGTTGGCTGGTCGACCCCATCGACGGCACCAAGGCCTTCGGTCGCGGGGTGCCGCTGTGGGGCACGCTGGTCGCGGTGGCCGAGGGCGACCGGGTGCTCGCAGGCTGTCTCTTCGTGCCGGCGATGGACGAGCTGGTGGTGGCCGAGCGCGGCGCGGGCTGCTTCTGGAACGGTCGACCGGCCCGGGTCTCGGGCTGTGCGCAGTTGGGTCAGGCCACCGCGCTCACCACGGACGTGCGCGCGATGCCGTACGCCGTCGAGCGGGTGTTGCGGCGCGCGGCGGTCTCGCGCACCTGGGGTGATTGCTACGGCTACCTGCTGGTGGCGACCGGCCGCGCCGAGGTGATGATCGACCCGGTGATGAACGCGTGGGACTCGGCCGCGCTGCAGCCCATCATCGAGGAAGCGGGCGGGCGCTTCACGGATCTCTCCGGGAAGGCGACCGCGTTCGCCGGCAGCGCGGTGGCGACCAACGCGGCGCTTGGCGACGAGGTGCACGCGCTGCTGCGGGTGGAGGCACCGAAGCTCCCCACCTCGCTCACGCTCACCACGCCCATGACCACCGTGGTGACACAGCACGCGCGCACCGGTGAGGTGCTGATGGTGGCGCACACCGACCAGGAAGCGGTCGACCGCACCCTGGCCACCGGGCAGATGCACTACCGCAGTCGCACCCGCGGGCTGTGGCACAAGGGCGGCACCAGCGGCAACGTGCAGCACGTCGAGTCGCTGCACTTCGACTGCGATGCCGATGCCTTGCTCGCCCGGGTCGTGCCCGCAGGCCCGGCGTGTCAC
>CAIWFK010000291.1 GCA_903911905.1 uncultured Myxococcales bacterium | reverse complement strand
GGCGATCGCCAACGGCATGAGCTACCACGGCGGCGTTCGCCCCTACACGGCGACGTTCTTCTGCTTCACCGATTACATGCGACCCGCGGTGCGGCTGGCGGCGATGAGCAAGCTGCCGGTGGTGCACGTGTGGACGCACGACTCCATCGGCCTTGGGGAAGACGGCCCGACGCACCAGCCGGTCGAGCACCTGATGGCGATGCGCACCATTCCCAACCTGCACGTGGTGCGGCCCGGCGACGCGGCCGAGGCGGCCGAGGCCTGGGTGTACGCGCTCGAGCGCACCGACGGGCCCACGGGCCTGGTGCTCTCGCGCCAGAAGATGCCGACCATCGACCGCACGAAGTTCGGCGCGGCCAGCGGCCTGCACCAGGGCGCGTACGTGGTGGCCGAGGCCACCGGCGGCGCCCCGAAGGCGATTCTGATGGGCACCGGCTCGGAGCTGGGCCTGGCGATGACGGCGCGGGAAGAGCTCGAGAAGGCCGGCGTGCCGACCCGGGTGGTCTCGTTCCCCTGCTTCGAGGCGTTCGCGAAGCAGCCCGCCGCGTACAAGGAAGCGGTGCTGCCTGCGGCGGTGAAGGCGCGCGTGTCGATCGAAGCCGGCCTCACCCATGGCTGGGAGCGGTGGATCGGTGAGCGCGGCATCGCGATCGGCGTCGACACCTTCGGCGCGTCGGCTCCCGACAAGGTGCTCTACGAGCAGTACGGCGTCACCGTGGCGAAGATGGTGGCGGCCGCGAAGTCGCTGGTGGGGTGATCGCTTCGCCGCGCACCAGCACCCTTCAGGCATGCGAAGGGTGTTGAAGTTTGCTACGCGTCAGACGTGTTGAGGAAGGCAACGGGTGGCGGCCGTCACCCAATGCGTGGAGAAAACATGCGCAAGCTCATGATGTTGCTGGTGATTGCTCTCTCGTTCGGGGCCCGGGCGGCCCCGGTGACGCCGTCTCCGGCAGCCAAGTCGGCGTTCGATCGCGGCGAAAAGGCGCTCGAAGCAGGCCAGTACGACGCGGCGATCGCGGCGTACCAGGAGTCGCTCAAGGCGACCCCGGGCTACGCGGCGGCGCTCAACGGCATGGGCAGCGCGCTCTTCAAGCAGAAGAAGGCGCCCGAGGCGATCGCCCAGTTCAAGGCGGCCAGTGACGCCGACCCGTCGTTCAAGCTGGCCTGGTTCAACCTGGGCTACGCGGCGCGCAAGTCGTCCGACTTCGCCACCGCGGCGGGCGCGTATGAGAAGTACACCGCGCTCGACCCGTCGGACGCCGACGGCTTCTACGGCCTGGCCGAGTCGTACAAGGCGCTCGGTCAGAACGACAAGGCCATCAGCGCGTACGAGGCGTACCTGAAGAAGGAGACCCGCCCGACCGAGCAGAAGTACCTCGACCGGGCGAAGGAAGCGATCGCCTCGCTGAAGGCGGCTCCGGCCCCGGCGGCGGTGGCGGTCGCCCCGGCTCCCGTGCCGACGGCGACGCCTGCTCCGACCCCGGTCGCGACGGCCCCTGCGGCCACGCCGGCGCCCGCGGCTGCGCAGCCGACGGCGGCCGAGCCCACCAACGCGCTGGGCGGTGCGGCGAAGAAGAAGGTCGAAGAAGGCGACAAGTTCTGGGCCGACAAGAAGTACCGCGAGGCCTCGTTCTCGTACCAGGACGCGGTGAACGCCGACCCCAACAACGTGGAAGCGCTCTTCAAGCTGGGCAACGCCTACGCGGTGCTGGGCTACTATTCGCAGGCCATCGACCGCTGGTCGAAGGTGCAGCAGCTCTCGCCCGACCCGGCGGTGAAGAAGAGCGCGCAGGACAACATCGCGCGCGCGCAGGCGAAGATCGCCTCGACCGGTGCCTCGCCGCAAGACGCCAACAAGCCGCCCGCGTCGGGGCCGGTGGCCGACACCACCCGTTCGCAGGCCCGCCAGTATTACGAGTCGGGCGTGCAGTTGATCGGCCAGCGTCGCTACGGTGAAGCGCTCAACTACCTCAACGAGTGCCTCAAGCTCGAGCCGGCGCTGACGGTGGGCTACGTGGCGCGTGGTTCGACGCTCATCGGCCTGCGGCGCTTCGCGGAAGCCGCCATCGACTACCAGTACGCGCTCAAGCTCGACCCCAACCTCTCGAGCCCACTCTACGGGCTGGCCGAGGCCTACCGCGGCATGAACCGCGTCGACGACGCGCGCGCCTTCTACCAGCGCTACGTGGCGTCGAACTCGGCCGACGTCCGCACCGAGCTGCAGTCGGACGCTCGTCAGAAGCTCGACACGCTGCACTGAAGACACCATGAACACCGACATCAAGGCGATCACCGAGGCCGTCGCTCGCGAGAGCGCGTTCATCGAGCCGTTGTTCCACGAGACGGGCAAGGTCATCGTCGGCCAGCGCCCGATGCTCGAGCGCGTGCTCATCGGCCTGCTCTGCGGCGGCCACGTACTGCTCGAGGGCGTGCCGGGTCTGGCGAAGACGCTGACGGTGCGCACCTTCGCCGACGCGATCTCGGCGCAGTTCCAGCGCATTCAGTTCACGCCCGACCTGCTGCCTGCCGACCTCATCGGCACGGTCATCTACAACCAGCAGACGGCGAGCTTCGCGGTGCGCAAGGGCCCGATCTTCGCCAACGTGATTCTGGCCGACGAAATCAACCGTGCACCGGCCAAGGTGCAGTCGGCCCTGCTCGAGGCGATGCAGGAAAAGCAGGCCACCATCGGCAACAACACCTACCCGCTGCCCAGCCCCTTCATCGTGCTGGCGACGCAGAACCCGGTCGAGCAGGAAGGCACCTACCCGCTGCCCGAAGCGCAAGTCGACCGCTTCATGCTCAAGGTGAAGGTCGGCTACCCCACGCGCGACGAAGAGCGGGAAATTCTGAACCGCATGTCGGGCGACTCGATGCCCAAGGCCAGCAAGGTGGTGACCCCGGAGCAGATTTCCAACGCCCGGGCGGTGCTCCATTCCATCTACGTCGACGAGAAGGTGAAGGAATACATTCTCGACATCGTTTTCGCGACGCGCGAGCCGCTCAAGTACGGCCTGAAGGACCTGCCCGAATACATTCAGTACGGCGCCAGCCCGCGCGCGACCATCTCGCTGACCCAGGCGGCGAAGGCGCACGCGTTCCTGCGGCACCGCGGTTTCGTGACCCCCGACGACGTGAAGGCCATCGGCCTCGACGTGCTGCGGCACCGCGTGTCGATCACCTACGAAGCCGAGGCCGAAGAGCTGACCAGCGAGAAGATCATTCAGCGGGTCTTCGAGCGCGTCGAGGTGCCCTGAGGCGTTCATGCTGCCACGCGACCTGATTCGCCGCATTCGAAAGCTCGAGATCGCGACCCGCAAGGTCGTCTCGAGCGTGCTGTCGGGTCAGTACCACTCGGTCTTCAAGGGCCGGGGCATGGCGTTCAGCGAAGTGCGGCAGTACCAGCCGGGTGACGAGGTGCGCACCATCGACTGGAACGTGACCGCGCGCATGAACGACGCGTACGTCAAGGTCTTCACCGAAGAGCGCGAGTTGACGGTGATGTTGTTGGTCGACGTCTCGGCCAGCGAGAGCTTCGGCAGCCACGATCGCAGCAAGGCCGAGATCGCGGCCGAGGTCGCTGCGCAGATTGCGTTCTCGGCCATCTCGAACAACGACCGGGTGGGGCTGATTCTCTTCAGCGATCGGGTCGAGAAGGTGGTGCCGCCGCGCAAAGGGCGCTCGCACGTGCTGCGCCTGGTGACCGACATTCTCACCACCAAACCCGTTGGCAAGGGCACCGACCTGTCGTGTGGGCTCAACTACCTGACCCACGTGGCCAAGCGGAAGACGGTGGCCTTCCTGGTCAGCGACTTCCTCGCGAAGGACTACGAGCAGGGCCTGCGCATCGTCTCGGGCAAGCACGACCTGGTGCCGGTGGTGGT
>CAIWFK010000290.1 GCA_903911905.1 uncultured Myxococcales bacterium | reverse complement strand
GTCCCGTGCTGGCCCAGGCCCCCTTGAAGCTGCCCCAGGCCAGCCCCGCCGCGAAGGTCATGCAGACCGTCGGCATGACCGACATCACCATCGACTATTCCAGCCCGGCCGTGAAGGGCCGCAAGATCTGGGGCTCGCTGGTGCCGATGGACAAGGTGTGGCGCGCGGGCGCGAACAAGGCCACCAACATCACCTTCAGCCAGCCGGTCACGGTCGGTGACAAGGAACTGGCCGCGGGCACCTACGGCTTCTTCGCCATTCCCGGCGCCACCCAGTGGACGCTCATTCTGAACAAGACCGCCGACCAGTGGGGCGCGTACGAATACAAGGCCGAGGGCGACGTGGTGCGCGTCACCGTGAAGCCCACCGCCATTCCCAACCGCGAGCGCCTGGCCTACGCGGTCACCAACTTCACCAACGACGCGGCCACCATCGACCTCGAATGGGAAAAGGTGCGCGTGTCGCTGCCCGTGAAGCTCAAGACCACCGAGCAGGCCACCGCGTCGATCAAGGGCCTGATGGACAGCTCGTGGCAGCCGCTCAACAGCGCCGCCCGCTACGCGCTCGAGCAGAAGGACTACGCCACCGCGCTCGCCGCGTCGGACAAGTCGCTCGCGGTCGGTGAGCACTGGTTCAACCTGTGGACCCGCGCGCAGATCCTCGCCGGCTCGGGCAAGTACAAGGACGCCACCGCCGCCGCCGAGAAGGCCCAGACCCTGGGCGCCAAGGACGCCGAGAACTTCCCGGCCGACGAGGTGAAGAAGGCCCTTTCGGAGTGGAAGACCAAGAGCTGAAGCTCGTGCTGTCCCCTTTTTCGCCAGCCTTCCTCGCTGACGAACCGCGGTCGCGGTTGTTCCTCTCGCAGGACTTCCGCGACCCGGCGGGGCGCTCGCGCAGTGTCGAGGCCGCTGCCCGACGCCGTACCAGAGCACAGACCGTCGCCGCGCTCACCGCGCAAGCGACGAGCCGGTCCCCCGCCCGCCTGGCGAACCTGGCCGCGCTCGGGGCCGAAGGCACGGTCGCCGTCGTGACCGGCCAGCAGGTCGGGTTGTTCCTGGGCCCGCTCTACGCCGTGTACAAAGCCGCCACCGCCGTCGCCGTCGCGCGAACGCTGGAGTCCGAGACCGGACGCCGCTGCGTGCCGGTGTTCTGGTTGCAGACCGAAGATCACGACCTTCCCGAGATCGATCACTGTCACGTGTTGGGCGCCGAAGGCTGGCTGCAACGCCTCGAGGTACCCGGCCCTGCTGGCAACCGACGCTCCATTTCCGAGCTGAGGCTGGGCCCGGCCGTCACCGCCCAGTTGGACCTGCTCGCGACCCACCTCGCCGGCCAGCCGCACCTCGACGAGACCCTGGCGCTCTTTGGTGCCCACTACCGACCCGAAGCGACGTGGAGCCAGGCGTTCGCCGGGGTGCTCAGCGAGCTGTTCGCCGACGACGGGCTGGTGCTGCTCGACCCACGCGACCCCGCGCTCGCCGTGCAGGTGAGGCCCGTACACGAGCGCGCCGTGCGTGACGCCCACCAGCTCTCGCTGTTGCTGCTGCAGCGCACCGAGCAGCTCGAAGCGGCCGGCTACGCCGCGCAGGTGCACGTCAAGGCCGACGCCCCGCTCTCGTTCTTCCACCCCGAAGGCCCGACCGGTCCGCGCGTGCGCCTCGAGCCGGGCGCGACGTTCGATCGACAGGCGGCGCCGCACAGCTACAGCACGTCGGCGTTGTTGCGCCCCATCGTGCAGGACACGCTCTTGCCCACCGCCGCCATCGTCGGTGGCCCCGGTGAGCTCAATTACTTCGCCCAGCTTGCGCCGCTCTACGCGGCCTTCTCGCTGCCGATGCCGATGGTGATGCCCCGCGCGCGCTTTCGGGTGATCGACCCGCGTACCCGCTCGCTGCTCGACAAGCTGAGGATCACCGCGGCCGACGCCGAGACGCCCACCGAAGCGCTGCTCGAACGCGTGATGCCCCACCCCGCCCTCCCGGCCGACGAGCTCGAGCGCCGACTCGTGCACGCCGTGGGTGCCATTCTCGACACCGTGCCCTCGACCGACGCCGACGTGCTCGACGCCCTCAAGCGCACTCGCGGCACCGTCGAGCACGCCTTCTCGAGGCTGGGTGCCCGCTATGCCCGCTCGCTGCGCCACGCCGACGAGGTCATCGCCAATCGCGTCGAGCGTGTGCAGGCCGTGCTCTTTCCCAACGGCGAGCCGCAGGAGCGGGTGCTGTCGTTGCCCTCGTTCACCGCGCGGCTCGGCGTGAAGGCCTTCATGGACACGGTGCGCGCGGGCGTCGTGCCCTTCTCGACCACCATCTCGGAGCTGACGTGAAGCGGCGCATCGGGCTGACCTGTCACTCGGCGTTCGGAGGCAGCGGCGTCATCGCCAGCGAGCTGGGGCTGGCGCTCGCCGAACGCGGGCACGACGTGCACTTCGTCTGTGCCCACGCGCCGCCGCGGTTGATCGCCGCCCCGCACGTCACGTTGCATCAGGTCAGCACGCCCACCCACGCGCTGTTGCCGCACGGCGAATTCACGCTCTCCCTGGCCACGACGCTGGCCGAGGTCGCGAAGGTGCACCGGCTCGAGGTGCTGCACGCCCACTACGCGATTCCGCAGGCCACCAGCCTCTGGTTGGCGAGGGAATTATTGGGCGGCGCTCACCCGCCCCGGCTGGTCACGACCGTGCACGGCACCGACGTGCTGACCCTGGGGAAGGACCCGGCGCTGGCGCCCATCGTCCGCGCGTCGCTCCTGAAGTGCGATGCGCTCACCGCACCGTCGGCCTACCTGGCGCAAGCCACGCGCACCGGCCTCTGGCTGGGCGAGCGCACCGTCGAGCTGATCGGCAACTTCGTCGACCCGCAGCACTTCACGCCGTCGCGGTCGCGGCGCTCGACGCCCTTTTCCGACCCCACGCTCAAGGTGGTCAGCCACGCCTCGAACTTCCGCTCGGTCAAGCGCATCGAAGACGTGGTGAAGATCTACCTGCAGGCCGCCACCCGCGTGCCGTGTGGGCTGGTGCTGATCGGCGACGGCCCCGAGCGAGCAGGCGTCGAGCGGCTGGTGCGCGAACAGGGCCTGGGCCAGTGGGTGAAGCTGGTGGGCGAACAGCACGACGTAGTTCCGTGGCTGCAGTTGTCGGACGTGTTCGTGCTGCCCAGCGAGGTCGAGAGCTTCGGGCTCGCCGCGCTCGAGGCGCTCTCGTGTGGCGTGCCGGTGGTGGCCACCGACGTCGGGGGCCTGCCAGAGGTGGTCAAGCACGAGGTGACCGGGCTGCTGCACCCGGTGGGTGACGTCGCGGCCATGGCGGCCAGCGTGGTGCGACTGCTCGAAGACCCCTCCCTGCACCGCCGCTTCGCGCTCGCCGCCCGCGAAGACGTGCTGGCCCACTGGCAGCGGGGCCCCAAGGTCGACGCCTACGAAGCGCTCTACGAACGCCTGCTGGGAACCACATGAGAACCCTGATCATGATGCTGACCCTGAGCCTCACCACGCCGGTGCTCGCCGCTGGCCCCGCGCCGCGCCGCGATGGCGCCCAGTTGCTCAACGACCTGCGCAAGCTGCAGGTGCTGGGCACCGCGCTCTACGTCGCCGCGCACCCCGACGACGAGAACACCCGCTTGCTGGCCTCGCTGGCCAACGAAGCGCTCTACCGCGCGGCCTACCTGTCCTTCACCCGAGGCGAGGGCGGACAGAACCTGATCGGCCCGGAGCTGGGCCCTGGCCTGGGCGTCATTCGGACCCAGGAACTGCTCGCCGCCCGACGAGTCGACGGCGCCGAGCAGTACTTCACCCGCGCGCGCGACTTCGGCTTCTCGAAGAGCGTCGACGAGACCCTCGCCGTCTGGGACCACGATCGCGTGCTGGCCGACGCGGTGTGGGTCATTCGCTCGCTTCGACCCGACCTCATCATCACCCGCTTCCCGCTCGAGGCCGGTGAGACGCACGGGCACCACACCGCCTCGGCGCGCCTGGCCCTCGAGGCCTTCAAGGCCGCGGCCGACCCGACCTTCCACCCCGAACAACTGACCCGCGTGGCGGTCTGGCAGGCGAAGCGCATCGTGTGGAACGCGTGGACGCCAGACCCTGACGAGAAGCTGCCGGCAGGTGGCGTGAAGTGGGACTCGAGCCTCTACAGCCCGCTGCTGGGCCTCTCGTACGGAGAGCTGGCTGCCGAGAGCCGCAGCATGCACAAGAGTCAGGGCTTCGGTGCCGCTCCGGTGCACGGCCCCAGCCCGGAATACTTCGTGCCGCTGGCGGGAGAGGCCGCGAAGACCTCGCTCTTCGAAGGCCTCGACGCCACCTGGAAGCGCGTGCCCGGCGCCGAGAAGGTGTCGGACCTGCTGGCCCGCACCGAGAGTGGGTTCCGGGTCAGTGACCCGGCCGCGTCGATTCCGCTGTTGCTGCAGGCGCTCGAGGCGTTGCGCGCGTTGCCAGCCAACCCGTGGAAGGCGCGCAAGGAAGCCGACCTCGTCGATCTCATCGCCGGCTGTGCAGGGCTCTTCGTCGAGGCCACCTCGCCCACCTTCCGCGTCGTGCAGGGCGGCAAGCTCGAGGTGACCACCACGGTGATCAACCGCTCGGGCGTGACCATCACCCTCGACGCCGTCGGCTCGAACGCGACGCCGGTGACGCTCGAGCGGGGCAAGCCCAACACCCAGAAGCTGACGCTGGAGGTCGGCGACGAGCTGCCGGTGTCCACGCCGTACTGGCTGGCGCAGGAACCGGCCAGGGGCGTGTGGACCCTGGGCGACGACGCGCCCCTGGGGTTGCCCGAGCAGCCCTCACCCTTCGACGTGGAGTTCCGCTTCACCGTCGGCACGCAGCACCTCTCGCTGCACCGCGCCGTCGCCTCAAAGTGGACCGACCCCACCGTCGGTGAGCGCTTCCGCCCCATCGAGGTGTTGCCGGCCGTCGTGGTGCGTCCGTCGGCGCCGCTGCTGGCCTTCACCGACGGTGCCCCTCGCCCCCTCTCGGTCACCGTGACCGCCAACGCCGACGCGCAGCAGGGCCAGGTGCACCTCGAGCTTCCCGAGGGCTTCACCGTCACCCCCGCCACCGCGCCCTTCTCGTTGGCGAAGAGCGGAGCCGAGGCCGAAGTCTCGTTCTCGGTCACCGCCAAGCCGAACGCGCCTGCCACCGCCACCCTCACCGCGGTCGCGGTCATCGGCCAGCGCTCGTACGCGCGCGGGTTGACGCGCATCGAATACGCGCACCTTCCCATTCAGACCGTGCTCCCGACCGCGCAGGTGAAGCTGATGCGGGTCGAGCTCAGGCGCGGAAAGGTCTCGAAGGTCGGCTACGTCGCGGGGGCCGGCGACGACGTCCCGGCGGCGCTGCGTCAGGTCGGCTACGAGGTGGTGATGCTCTCGGACCAGGCGCTGGCCAGCGAGCCCCTCGGCCGCTTCGACGCCATCGTGCTGGGCATTCGCGCGTGGAACGTGAACCCGCGGCTCCCCACGCTCTTCCCCCGACTGCTGCAGTACGTGAAGGACGGCGGCACGCTGGTCACCCAGTACAACACACGCAACTGGCTCTCGAACGTGCCGGCCGAGCTGGGGCCGTACCCCTTCGAGATCACCCAGGAACGCGTCACCGACGAAGACGCGGCCGTCACCACCACCGCGCACCCCGCGCTCAAGACGCCCAACGCCATCACGCCCGCCGACTTCTCGGGCTGGGTGCAGGAACGTGGACTCTATTTCGCGGGAAAGATCGACGAGCGCTACGAGACGCCGTTGGCGATGAACGACCCCCACTCGCCGCCGGCGAAGGGCAGCCTGCTGATCGCGAAGGTGGGCAAGGGCCGCTTCGTCTACACCGGCCTCGCGTTCTTCCGACAACTGCCCGCCGGCGTGCCGGGCGCGTACCGGCTGTTCGCCAATCTCCTCGACCATGGCTGAGCCCGGCGACGAAGGCCGCCCGCCGTTCTTCCGCACCTGGGGCGGTGCGTACGTCTTCGTGCTGGTGGTGCTGGCAGTGGAGATCGTCGCGCTGGCGGTGATGAGCTGGAGCTACGCGTGAGCACGCTCGACTGGGTGGTGCTGGTCGGCACCATCGTGGCCATCGTCGCGTATGGACTGCGCCGGACCCGCGCGCCGAAGAACGCCTCGACCTGGCTGCGCGGAGGCGCCGACGCGAAGTGGTACACGATTGGCTTGTCGATCATGGCCACCCAGGCCAGCGCCATCACCTTCCTTTCCACTCCGGGACAGGGCTTCGAAGACGGCCTGGGCTTCGTGCAGTTCTACTTCGGCGTGCCGATCGCCATGGTGCTGCTGTCGGGCACCATCGTCCCCATCTACTACCGCACGCGGGTGCTGACCGCGTACGAGTACCTCGAGCAGCGCTTCGACCTGAAGACCCGACAGTTGACCGCGGTCATCTTCCTGCTGCAGCGAGGGCTGGGCGCGGGTCTGTCGATCTCGGCACCGGCCATCATCGTCTCGGCGGTGATGGGCTGGTCGCTGATGCTCACCACGCTGGCGCTGGGGCTGGTGGTCATCGTCTACACCGTTTCGGGAGGCACGCGCGCGGTGAACCAGACCCAGCAATTGCAGATGGCGGTGATGCTGGGCGGCATGCTCGCGGCGCTGGGCTTCATCTTCTCGTCGCTGCCCGCCTCGCTTTCCTTCGGTGACGCGGTCGACCTGGCCGGCGTCTTCGGCAAGATGAAGGCGGTCGACTTCTCGCCGCGACTCGAGACCCGGTACACCTTCTGGTCGGGCCTGACCGGCGGCACCTTCGTCGCGCTGGCCTACTTCGGCACCGACCAATCGCAGGTGCAGCGCTACCTCTCGGGCGAGTCGCTGACCCAGAGTCGCCTTGGCCTGCTCTTCAACGGCCTGCTGAAGATTCCCATGCAGTTGATGATTCTGCTGGTGGGCGTGCTGGTCTTCGTCTTCTTCCAGTTCAACCCGTCACCGGTGTTCTTCAACCAGGCCGAGCTCGAGACGGTGCGCGCCGCCGCTCCCGAATTGGCGACGCTCGAAGGCCGACACGCTGCGCTCACCGAGCAGAAGCGGGCGGTAGCTGAGCAGTGGCTCGAGGCCCGGCACACGGGGAACGAGCTGGCGACCCACGAGCAACGCCTGCGGGCCCTCGAGCAGGACGACAAGGCCGTTCGCACCGAGGTGAGAGCGCTGGTGAAGAAGACCGACGCGCACGCCAACGCCAAGGACACCGACTACGTCTTCTTGAGCTTCGTGATGCAGCGCTTCCCCCAGGGACTGGTCGGGCTGCTGCTGGCCGTCATTCTGCTGGCCGCCATGTCGGCCACCGCCAGCGCGCTCAACGCCCTGGGCACCACCAGCGTGGTCGACTTCTGGAAGCGCAGCGTCGAGCCGACCTTGAGCGACGAGCGGGGCATCGCCGTGGCGCGCGCCTTCACCGTTGGCTGGGGCGTGTTGGCCGTGGCCTTCGCCGCCTTCGCCGCGCAGCTCGACAACCTCATTCAGGCCGTGAACATTCTGGGGTCGATCTTCTACGGGCCGATGCTGGGCGTCTTCCTGGTCGGCTTCTTCTTCAAGGCCGCGCGCGGCACGCCGGTCTTCATCGCCACGCTGCTTGCCCAGGCCGTGGTGATCGCCACCTTCGTGGCCAGCGACATCGGCTTCCTCTGGTACAACGTCATCGGTTGCGCGCTCGTGGTGTTCTTCACCCTGGTGCTCGAGCCCTTCATCGCCCGGCCCTCGACGACGTAGCGATTCGCCCCGGGCTGTGGCAAACCCGCCGGCCTCAACTCGTAGGGGGAGAACACCACCATGAAGAACACCATTCTTTCGATTGCCGCCGTGTTGACCCTCGCTGCCTGAGGTGAGCCGTGGAACGGCGTCGACGGCACCTACCAGGGCACCACCACCATCACCGGCAGCGCCGGCGGCCAGTCGGCGACCCAGACCAGCACCGGCGCCACCGTCGAGATCACCTCGGGCTCGCAGAACGGCAAGCTGGTGCTCAGCACCGGCGCTGGCGTGCTCACCGCGACCCTCTCGGGCTCGGCGCTCACCATCGACCCCTCGGCCATGGGCCAGATGGACAGCCAGAGCACCACCCAGACCACCATCACCAGCGGCTCGGGCACGGCGACCGGCTCTTCGCTGACCCTGAACCTGACCGGCAACTACCAGCAGGCGCAGAACGGGCAGACCAGCAACACCGCCATCACCTTCGCGTTCTCGGGCAACAAGCTCTAAGCCCGACCGAGGTCTCGCTTTCCAGGCAGCACGTTCGAAAGAGCGTGCTGCCTTTTTGTGTCTACACTCTGCAAAGCCCTCGTGCCGCGCCTCGCTCCCTTCATCCTGCTGTCGCTCTTGGCGGGCTGCCGCATCGAGACCGCTACGCCCGGAGGCACTGCCGCCGCGACCGCCTCTTCCGGCCGGCCGAGTGGAGACGTCTGGGTCTACACCTCGATGTACCGCCACGTGCTCGACGCCCTGGACCCGGTCATCAAGCAGCACCTGCCCGACGTGACGGTGCACTGGTTCCAGGCGGGCAGCGAGAAGATCGCCGCCAGGCTCGAGGCCGAACTGGCCGCGGGTGGCTCGCCCTGCGACGTGCTCATCACCTCGGACCCGTTCGTCTACCAGCGCTTCAAGCGCGAGCACCGCTGGCTGCGGTACGCCTCGCCCAATGGGGTGCGGACCTCGCGCACGGTGGTCGACCCCGATGGGCACTTCGAGGCGGTGCGGCTGTCGACCATGGTGCTGGTGCATCGCGCGGGCGTCGAAGGGCCGAAGTCCTTCGCGGCGTTGCTCGACCCTGCGTGGAAGGACGACGTGGCCATCGGTGACCCACTCACCAGCGGCACGGCCTTCACCTGGTCGGTCTTCATGGACCAGGCGCTGGGGCCGACCTGGGCCAGCCGACTGCGCAGCAACGGCGCGCGCGTCGCCGGAGGCAACGCGGCGGTGCTCCAGAAGCTCGAGGGCAACGAAGCGAAGGTGGGCGTGCTGTTGCTCGAGAACGCGCTGGCCGCGAAGGCGAAGGGCAGCCCCATCGAGATCACCTGGCCCGAAGACGGCGCCGTGGTGGTGCCCGGCTACGAAGGCATCTTCGCCACCACCCGAAACCCGGAGGCCGCGAAGGCCCTGGTCGACCTCCTCCTGAGCGAACAGGGCCAGGCCATCATCGTCGAGCGCGGTGACATGCATGGCGTCGACCCTCGACTCGCGGGGCCACGAGGGCTCGGCGGTGACGACGAGCTGCTCACCAGGACGCGCCCGTGGAGCGAGGCCCTGCTCGAAAAAGGGCTCGCCGAGGGCGCCCGCGTGAAGCAGGACTTCAGCCAGGCCTTCTCGAAATGAAGCGCTCACTGGCCCTCGCCCTCGCGGTCGGCGCCGTCGCCTTCGGCCCCCTCGGCGTGCTGCTCTCGCGCGGGCTGGGCGTCGACTGGCTCGCCACCTGGACCTCGCCGCCGACCCTGCTCGCGTTGCGTGGCACGGTGGTGACCTCGCTGGGCGCTGCCATGCTCGCGCTCACCGTCGGGCTGCCGCTGGCCGTGCTCATCGGCCGTACCGATCTTCCCCTGCGACGCACGCTGCAGGCGGCCTTCACCCTGCCCTCGGCCCTGCCTCCGTTCATTCTGGGCATGGGGTGGGTCGGGCTGGCCAACCCCAAAGCGGGCCTGCTCAACCTGCTCTTCGGCGTCGGCACCTTCGACATCTACGGCGCGGGTGGCATCGCCTTCGTGTTGGGCTGCGCGGCCATTCCGCTGGTCTTCCTGCCCGCACTCGCCTCGCTGGCCAGGGTGGACGGCGCACTCGAAGAAGCCGCGCGCATGTCGGGCGCCACGCCGCTGCGCGCCCTGCTGGGCGTCTCGGTGCCACTGGCCCTGCCTGCGGCGCTGTCGGGGGCCGCGCTCGCCTTCCTCTTCGCCGCCTCGGCGTTCGGCGTGCCCTACCTGCTGGGCGTCACCGCCACGCCTCCCACGCCCACCCTCACCACCCGCATCTATTCCGAGGTGCTGGTGGGCTCGGAGGGGCTGGCGAGGGCCTCGGTGCTGAGCGTCGAGCTGTTGGCGCTGGCCGCCCTGTTGCTGGTGGGCAGTCGCGCGCTGGCCCGCGGCGTCTTGCTCTCGCAGGGCAAGGGTGGTGCTCGTCGGCCCGTGCCGCTCGGCGCGGCGCGCTGGCCCCTGGCGTTGGCCTCCCTCTCGGTGATGTTCGTGTTGGTGGTGCTGCCGCTGCTCGCCGTCGCGCTGACCAGCGTCCAGCCGGTGTGGGGGCAGTTCAGCGGCCTGACCGTGAAGCACTGGAGCTCGGTGCTCTCGAACGCCCGCACCCTCGACGCCGCCACCCGAAGCCTCGTCTTGTCGCTGGGCGCGGCCAGCCTGGTCACCGTGCTGGGGCTGGGGCTCGCGTCACGTCGTCGCGGCTGGCTCGACACGCTGGCCGGCGCGCCGTACGCGGTGCCTGGCACCGTGCTGGCCCTGGCGTTGCTCACCAGCTTCGCGCGCGACGTGCGCTTCATCGCCTTCGATCGGGTCGCCTTCGTGCTGGCGCTGGGGAACACCGCCTGGCTGTTGCTGCTGGCCTACGTGGTGAAGCACCTGGCCTTCGGGGTGCGCAACGCGAGCGACGGCTTCGCCCAGGTCGACCCGTCGCTCACCGAAGCGGCGCGTTTGTCGGGCGCGAGTCCCGCCCGGGCCTTTCTCGATGCCACCCTGCCCCAACTGCGCGCGCCACTCGGCGCGGCCTTCGTCGTCACCTTCCTGACCTGCATGACCGAGCTGACCTTGAGCGTGCTGCTCATTCCCACGGGGCGTGACGTGCTGGGCACCCTGCTCTTCGACCTGCAGAGCTACGCCGACCCCGGTTCGGCTGCGGTCATCGCCTGCGCCTTCATCGTGCTGGTGCTGCTGGCCCAATTCGTCCGTCGTCCGAAGGAGGCCTGAAAGCGCATGGCCACCGTCGAACTGGAGCAGGTCTTCAAGCAGTACGGCAGCACGCCGGTGGTGAAGGGCTTGTCGTTGAAGGTCGAAGCGGGAGAGTTCCTCTCGCTGCTCGGCCCCTCGGGCTGCGGCAAGACCACCACCCTGCGCATGGTGGCGGGGCTGGAGCGGATCGACCGCGGCGTGTTGCGCATCGACGGTCGGGTGGTCGACGGGCCGCAGGTGAACATGCCTCCCGAGCGGCGCGGGCTGGGCATGGTGTTCCAGAGCTACGCGGTGTGGCCACACCGCACCGTGGCCCAGAACGTGGCCTACCCGCTGACGCTGCAGGGCCTCGGCGCCCAGGAGATCGCGGCTCGCGTGCAGGAGGCGCTGGGCTGGGTGCGGCTGCAGCCCTTCGCCGATCGCCCGCCGTCCCAGCTTTCAGGTGGCCAGCTCCAACGCGTCGCCATCGCCCGAGCGCTGGTCGCCCGACCGAAGGTCTTGTTGCTCGACGAGCCGCTCTCGAACCTCGACGCGGCGTTGCGAGAGGAACTGAGGGGAGAGATCGCCTCACTGCGCGCCACGCTCGGCACCACCATGATCTTCGTCACCCACGATCAGCACGAAGCCCTCGCGCTGTCCGACCGGGTGGCGGTGATGAATCACGGCGTCATCGAACAGATCGCCTCGCCCGAGCAGCTCTACCGCGAGCCAGCCACCCCCTTCGTCGCCAGCTTCGTCGGCGGCGCCAACGTGCTGACGGGCACCGTGGACGGGTCGACCTTCACCACCCACGGCGAGCGCTTCGAGCTGCCGGGCGAGGGCCCCGCCACCACCATCGCGGTGCGACCCGAGCACGTGCGCCTCGGCGAGGGCACGCCGCTGCGACTGCTGGCCCGGCTCTTCCTGGGCAGCGCCGTGGAATACCGCTTCGCCCTCGGCGACGTGGTCTTGCGCGCAGTCGGGCCGGCCGTCGAGGCGGCCAGGGTGGGCGACCACGTTCGCGTCGGGTTCTCGCAGGTGCGGCGCTACGCTTCGCCAGCCGAATCGTGAAAGTCGGCCCGGGTGATGACGTGACACGTTCTGACGCATGGAACTCACCGTCCGCGTCTGTTGGCTGCTGCTGGCCGCCGTCCACCTGCTCCCGGCGCTCGTCGGCTTCTCACCCGGCCTCGGCGCGAAGCTCTACGGCCTGACTGCGACCGGCGACCTCGCCGTGGTGCTGACCCACCGCGGCCTGCTCTTCCTCGCCGTGCTGCTCGCCTGCCTCGGCGCGGCCGTGGACCCCGCATCCCGTCGACTCGCGAGCGTGGTGGTCACCGTCAGCGTGGTGGGGTTTCTGGTGACCTGGGCGCGTGGGGCAACGCGCGGTGGACCGCTGAAACGGGTCGCCCTGGTCGACCTGCTGGCGCTCCCGCCGTTGGGCATCGCGGTGTTCGCCGCGTGGAGCTGATGGTACGCCGGTCGAGGCATGCCCACAGGCGACCAGGTGACCATCTGGCTGTGCTCCGCCCGCGCGATGTACGTGGGCCCCGCGCTGCAGCTCGCGCCTCACCGCAACGTCGCGGCGACGGTGGCGATTGGGCTCGAGGCCCCCTTCCACCTCCGCCTCGGCGGGCAACCACGCCGCACCCACCGCATCGCGCTCATTCCCTCGGGCACCAGGCACCACCTGCAGGGTCAGGGCGCGATGGCCTTCCTCTACCTCGATCCGCTCAACGACGGCCTCGACGCGCTCACCCCGGGACGCCTGGAGCGCGCCCGTCGAAGCACGCCGGCCCGCACCATCACCGCGTGGAGTGACGCGCTGGGCCTGGCGCGGCGACTCGTCGACCCGCGACTGGAGGCCGTGGTTCGGCAGGTCGACGCCCGACCCCAGGACTTCACGCGGGCGCAGCAGGCGGCCGACCTGATGGGGGTCTCGACCGAGCGCTTCCGCCACGTCTTCCGCCAGGCCCTGGGCGTCCCCTTTCGGCGCTACCGGCTGTGGCGGCGCATGGCGCGCGTGCTGGTGGTGCTGGCCCGAGGCGAATCGCTGACCCACGCCGCCGTCGAGGCCGGCTTCGCCAGCTCGGCGCACCTGAGCAGCACCTTCAAGGCCATGTTCGGCCTGCCCCCCTCGGCACTCCTCTCGATGGGGGTCCGCCTGCGCCTCGACGATGGTGATTTCGGGGTGAGCAACCAGCGCGTCCTGCGCTAGACGTTCGGGCCCATGGCGCAGAGCGTTCGCTACACGGTGTCGATGTCGAAGCCCCACTCGCACCTCTTCGAGGTCGAGGCGCAGTTCCCGGCGATGATGGACAGTCTGACCGTCTGCCTGCCGGTGTGGACCCCGGGCAGCTACCTGGTTCGCGAGTATTCGCGCCACGTGCAGGAGTTCCGCGCCACCGACCTCGCCGGCAACGCGCTGGCCTTCGAGCGGCTCGACAAGCGCAGCTACCGCATCGACACCAGGGGCGCTCCCGTTCGCCTGCATTACAAGGTCTACGCCAACGAGCTGACGGTGCGCACCAGCCACCTCGACGGCACGCACGGCTACTTCAACGGCGCGACGCTCTTCTTCTACGTCGAGTCGATGCGCCTCATGGAGCACCGCGTGCGCGTGACCGCACCGACGGGTTGGCGCACCACCGTGGCACTGGACCGCGACGGCGACGACTTCGTGGCCCACGACTACGACGAACTGGTCGACTCGCCCTTCGAGGTCGGCCCGCACACGCCCATCACCTTCACCGCGGCCAACGTGCCGCACGAGATCGTGCTCTGGGGTGAGCCGCAGCTCGACGAGAAGAAGCTGGTCGCCGACCTGACGAAGATCGTCGAGACCGAGGCCGCGATGTTCGGCGGGAAGCTGCCGATGACGCGGTACGTGTTCTTCCTCTACGCGTCGGACAAGGCGCGCGGCGGGCTCGAGCACAAGGCGTCGACCGCGCTCATCTACCCGCGCACCGGCTTTGCGAGCAGCAAGGGATGGGAAGACTTCCTCACGCTCGCCACGCACGAATACTTCCACCTCTGGAACGTCAAGCGCATCAAGCCGCGCCGCTTCGTGCCCTTCGACTACGCGCAGGAAAACTACACGCAACTGCTCTGGTTCTTCGAAGGCGGCACCAGCTACTACGACAACCTGCTCACCCGCCGCGCGGGCTGCATGTCGGGCCAGCGCTACCTGACCCGCCTGGGCGAGACGGTCACCGCGTTGCACACCACGCCCGGCCGCAAGCTCATGACCGTCACCGACTCGTCGATGATCGCCTGGACCAAGCACTACCGGCCCGACGAGAACACGGTGAACACCGCCATCAGCTACTACCTGAAGGGCGAACTGGTCTGCACCCTGCTCGACCTCACCATTCGCCGCGCCACGAACAATGCGAAGAGCCTCGACGACGTGCTGCGGCTGCTCTGGCAGCGCTTCGGCGACGAATCGGGCGTGCCCGAAAACGGGGTCGAGGCCGCCGCGCAGGAAGTGGCGGGCGTCGATCTCTCGCCCTTCTTCGCCCAGACCCTGCGCTCGACCGACGAGCTCGACTATTCGGTGCTCTCGCACGTCGGCCTCGAGGTTCGCTTCCGCACCAGGGAATCGAAGGACGACAAGGGCGGCACCGCGCCGCGCCACCGCACCGACAAGGTCGCCGGCTGGCTGGGCATCGTGCCCCGACATGGTTCGGGCATCGCCAGCGTGCTCGACGGCTCGCCGGCCATGGAAGCGGGGCTGTCTGCCGACGATGAAGTCATCGCCCTCGATGGCTCGAAGTGCGACGCCCCTGGCCTCGTGTCCCGCGCCGAAGACCGCAAGCCGGGCGACACCCTCAAGGTCACCGTGTTCCGACGCGAGCGGCTGCTCGAGGTCAACGTGGTGCTCGGCCCCAAGCCGGTCGACATGGCCTGGCTGGCGCGGGTCGACAAACCGACCGACGAGCAGCGGGTGGCCTTCCATTCCTGGCTCGGTCTGGAGTGGGATGACGTCGACACCCGCTCGCACCACTGACTGACCCGCCATGCCCAAGCCGACCCGGCCCCTCGACCTCGCGAAGCTGCGCCAGCAGGTGGTGGACGAAGGTCGTCTGCCCTCGGCGGCGGTGCTGGCCCGGCTCGAGCAGGACCAACGCCGCGGCGCCAGCACCCTGCTCGAGACGGTGCGCGCCCGCCAGGCCGCCAATCGCGCCGAAGGGCAGCGGCTGCGGCACATGCTCAAGTTCGAGACCGAGGTCTGGGCCCAGGGCTACGTGCACATCGCCGGAGTCGACGAGGCCGGCATGGGCCCCTGCTTCGGGCCGGTCTGCGCGGGCGCCGCCATTCTGCCCAGGGGCTACAAGCTGCGCGGGCTCGACGACTCGAAGAAGGTGCTCGACGAAGGCAAGCGCGACGAGCTGGCCCAGGCCCTCAAGCGCGACGCCGTGGCCTGGGCGCTGGGCTGGTGCTCGGTCGAGGAAATCGACACCATCAACATCTACCAGGCCGGCCTGCTGGCCATGCG